>NZ_CP119145.1:6491897-6830277 GCF_029167625.1 Streptomyces sp. AM 4-1-1 | reverse complement strand
CGCACCGGCCGTGGTCACGAGCGGCGGGCCGTGTCTGGCGGTGACTGGCCTGACGGTGCGCTACGGAGAGGTGGTCGCGCTCGACTCGGTGGACCTCGTCGTCCCCGCCGGCAAGGTCGTCGGGCTCATCGGGCCCAACGGCGCGGGCAAGTCGACCTTCATCTCCGCCGTCACCGGCTTCGTCGGTGGCTACGAGGGCGGCGTCGAACTGGAGGGCAAGTCCCTCGACCGGCTCAGCCCCAGCTCCCGGGCCCGGCAGGGAATGCGCCGCACCTTCCAGACCACGGCCATCGCCCCCGAACTCACCCAGTACGAGTACCTGGCGATCGGCGCGGGCCGCGCGCTGCCCCGGGAGGAGGCCGACGAACTCCTGAAGTTCTTCGGGTGCCCTCCGGGCCAGGTGCCCGTCTCGATCGTCGACGTCGGCAGCCGGCGCCTGCTGGACGTGGCCGCCGCCATCGCCGCCCGTCCCAAGGTGGCGCTGCTCGACGAGCCGGCGGCCGGGCAGTCGGCCGCCGAGTCCCTGGTGCTCGGCAGGCGTCTCGCCGAGGTGCCGGCCCGCTTCGGGGTGTCGGTCCTGCTGGTCGAGCACGACATGGACCTCGTCCGGGCGGCCTGCGAGCAGGTGACGGTGCTCGACTTCGGCCATGTGCTCGCCTCCGGCCCGACCCGGGAGGTCCTGGAGGACCCGGTGGTGATGGCGGCCTACCTCGGCACCGCCGAGGTACCGGCCGGCTGACCGGCGGCGCCGGCACCACCCGTACCCCTTCTGCCGCCCGCATCACCTGATCCCAAGCCCCGAGCCCCCACGCGTCTTGCGGCACCCGACCGTCTCCCGCCCCTCCGGCAGGCGGCCCCGGCACCTCGCCGGACAGAGCACCGGACGTGTCCGACCGGCGAACCACCGGAACGGACGGTCCCCCAGTCGGCTTCGAAGAGTCCTGGCAGGTACTGCCGGACCGACAAGAAAGCGCAGCAGCGACGATGAAGCGTACGAGTATGACGGCGGCCCTGGCCACCACTGCCCTGGTCCTGGTGAGCTCGGCCTGTTCCTCGGGATCGAGCGGTGAATCGTCCGACGGACCGATCAAGGTCGGCGCGATCAACGGCGTCACCGGTCTGTTCCAGACGCCCGAGGTCCCCCAGGCGGTCAAGGCCGTCTTCGACGAGGTCAACGCGGCCGGCGGGGTCAACGGCCGCAAGCTCGAACTGATCAGCATCGACGACACGATGAACCCGCAGCGGTCCACCGAGGCGGCCATCGACCTGATCCGGTCCAAGGGGGTCGTGGCCCTCGTGGGCTCCTCCAGCGCGGTGGACTGCGGGCTCAACCGGGCGACGTACCAGAAGAACAACGTCGTCTCCATCCCGGCCGTCGGCGTCGACGCCGCCTGCTTCACCAGCCCGAACATCGCCCCGGTCAACCCGGGTCCGTTCACGCTGCTGACGGCGATGCTCTACTACGCGTCGGAGACCCTGGGCCACGACAAGGTCTGCATGGACTACACCGTGCTGCCCGGCAGTGGCGACGGCGTCGACAAGGCGGTCAAGGAATGGTCCGAACTCACCGGCAAGAAGCTGGCCCACAAGGAGTTCGCGGTCGGCGAGGGTGACCCCACCAAGTACCTGGTCGCCGACAAGGCCGCCGGGTGCCAGGCGGTCCTCTACAACGGCCCGGTCGGCCCGTACATGTCGCAGGCCAAGACCCAGGGCATGGGGGGCGTGGACTTCATCTTCGGCGCCAACAGCTACACCGACGCCAACGCCAAGGCCATCCCCGCCGGGATGTCCGTCTACGCGGGCACCGAGTGGCAGCCGTACACGGACGAGACCCTGCCCGGCAACAAGCGGTGGGCGGACATCGTCAGCAAGAACAAGATCCAGAAGACCGCCTTCAGCCAGGGCGCGGTGATGTCGGCGGACGTCTTCGTCCAGGTGCTCAAGGGCATGAAGGACCCGGTCAACCGCTCCTCGGTGACCAAGGCGCTCAAGAACATGCAGCCCATCACCTACCCGATGGTGGGAACACCGTGGGTCTTCGGCCCCGGCGACGTGCACAACCCGGTCAAGGGCAGCCGCTTCGTCAAGGCCGAGAACGGCAAGTGGAAGGTGCTCCCGGAGGGCTTCGTCGTCCCCGGCCAGAAGAGCTGACGGCAGCTTCAGACCACGCACGCACGCGCACGGCGTGCGTGCCCGGAACCCATCAGGAGGTGTCCGATGGTGAATTCTGTGATCGCCGGCCTGACCAGCGGCGGGGTGTACGCCCTGCTCGGGCTGTGTGTTGTACTGACCTACCGGCTCGCCGCCGTGGTCAACTTCGCGATGGCCGCCGTGGGCGCGATGGGCGCCTTCGTGATGGTGTCGCTGACGGACGCCGGGCTGAACGTGTGGCTCGCGCTCCCGGCGGGCGTTCTCGCGGGCGCCGTCCTGTCCGGCCTGCTCGGATCGGTGCTGGTGCGCTGGTTCGGCGGGCACAGCCAGAACACGAAGGCGGCCGTGACCGTCGCCCTGTACGTCGCCGTCATGGCGGTCGGAGTACGGTTCTTCGGCTCCACGACCACCGGGGCGCACCGCTTCCCGCAGCCCTTCGACGCCCCCGTCTTCACCATGGGCAGTGTCGTGGTGCCGCAGTCGGTGCTGGTCTCGCTGGCCTTCGCGGTGGTGATCACCGCCGGAGTCGGACTGCTGCTGAGCAGGACGCGGGTCGGTCTCCAGCTCCAGGCGCTGTCCGAGCAGCCGTCCACCGCCCAGGTGGTGGGCATTCCGGCGCCCCGGCTCGCCCTGGGTGTCTGGGTCGCCATCGGCGCCATCACCACCCTGGTCGTCCTGCTCGTGGCGCCACGTCTGGGCGGTGACTTCTCGACCCTCGGCAAACTCATCAACACCGCGCTGGCGGTCGCGATGCTGGGCGCCTTCCGGAGCCTGCCGCTGACCCTGGTCGGCGGACTGGTCCTGGGCTGCCTCGAAGGGCTCTCCGCGTCCGTGGAGTCGGTCCAGAGCTACCAGGGTGTCGTTCCCTTCCTGGTGATCCTGGTGGCGCTGTGGTGGCGCAGCCGGCACGAGGTCTGGGACACGGCGCACAGCCGATAGTGAACGGAGAACATCGAATGTCGATTCCGACGTCCACCCGGGCCGCCGTCCTGCGGGCCCATGGAGAACCGTTGGTCCTGGAGGAGCTGCCGCTCCCGGGAGAGTGCGAACCCGGCGCGGCGCTGGTGCGCGTGAACTGCGCGACCCTGTGCGCCACGGACGTCCACCTGTGGAGCGGCGCCATGGCCATGCCGGACATGCTGCCCATGGTCCTCGGACACGAGATGACCGGCACCGTGGTGGCCGTGGGTCCCGGGACCGTCGACGCGCTCGGCCGTCCGGTGCGCGAGGGGGACCGGATCGGCTGGTCCGAGTCCACCTGCGGTCACTGTCACGGCTGTACGGTGCTGCGCTCCCCCGTGGCCTGCTCGGACCGGGGATACGGGTTCCGTCAGCGCTCGGACCGCCACCCGTACGCCACGGCGGGACTGGCCGAGTACAACTACGTCACCCCGGGCGCCCAGAAGGTCATCCTGGCCGACGACGTCAAGGACACCTGGGCGGCGGGCGCGGGCTGCGCCGTCAAGACCGTGCTGCACGCCTTCGACCGGGCCGGCGGGGTGCGCCCGGGGTCGTCCGTGGTCGTCCAGGGCGCGGGAGCCCTCGGGATCTTCGCGACCGCGGTGGCCCGGGTGTCCGGCGCGGGCACGATCGTCACGGTGGGCGCGCCGGACGCGCGGCTGGAGCTGGCGAAGTCCTTCGGCGCCGACGTCACCGTCGGTCTGGACGGTGACCCGGCGAGCCGTGTCGCCGCCGTCATGGAGGCCACGGGCGGCCGGGGGGCCGAGCTGGTGCTCGATCTCGCCGGCGCCCCTGGGGTGGCCGCCGAGGCGGTGGACATGGCGGCGCAGGGCGGCCGGTTCGTCGTCGTCGGAAGCACCGGTCCCCGGCCCGACCCGGTACCGCTGGGCACGGTCATGGGCAAGGAGCTGAACATCCTGGGCTCCCTCAACGGGGACGTGGCCGACTACTACCGCGCGGTCGAGTTCCTGCGGACCTTCCAGTCCCGGTTCGCCTGGGACGACCTGTTCAGCGAGCCCGTCGGGCTCGGCGGGGCCTCGGCGGCCGTCGAGGCGATGTCCCGGCTCGAACAGGTCAAGGCCGTCGTCCACCCCTGGCAGGCGTGACGGCGGTGGCGGCCCGGTGTCCGGTACGGGCCCGTACCGGACACCGGGCCGCCACCACACACCCCCGAAGAAGCCGAAGAAGTCCGATCAGCCGAGTGGTCCGAGCAGTCGAAGAAGTCGAAGGAGTCAGATGTCCATGCCGACGAAGTCCGTACCGCACCGCCGTCTCGGGACCGCGGGTCCCGAGGTCTCCGTCCTGTCCCTGGGGTCGTGGCACATCTACGACCGGATGGACTTCCACGACGCGGTGGCCATGGTCCGCCGCGCCGTCGACCTCGGGATCAATCTGTTCGATGTCGGTGTCTACGGCATCCCCGGCGAGCCGCCCGTCTTCACCGACGTGCTGTTCTCGGCGATCGTGCGCGCAGCGGGGATCGAACGTGACGAGTACCTGCTCTCGACGAAGCTGTGGCTGGAGCCGTACCCCGAGCAGTCCCTGCGCGAGCAGCTGGAGCGGGCCATGTTCCGGGCCGGCACCGACCACGCGGACGTCGCGGTGCTCGGCGACATCCGCCGCGACGACCTGGACCTGCGCGCTCTCGCCGGGGACCTGGCAGAGCTGGAGCGGGACGGGCTCATCGGGTGCTGGGGGGTGAACAACTGGTCGGCCACCGCGGTGCGTACCGTCCGTGAGCACGCCGTCGAGGCGGGCTCCCCCGGTCCCCAGCTCGCGCAGCTCAAGTACAGCCCCTGCCGGCGGTCCATCCCGGACGGCGAGCCGTTCGCCCGGGTCTTCGCCGAGGGCGTCTCCATGCAGGCCTCCGACGTGATGGAGGGCGGCATCCTCGCGCGCGGCAAGGTCTCCCGGCAGATCGGCCGCGACCCGGGCGGGGTGCGTGACCGCATCGTGCAGGCGGCGCCGGTGCTCGCGGGCATCGCCGAGGAGCTGGAGGCGACGCCCGCCCAGCTCTGCATCGCGTACACCCTGACGCACCCGTCGGTCGCCACCGTGCTGTTCGGGGCCAGCAGCCTGCGGCAGCTGGAGGACAACGTCGCCGCCCTGGAGGTGCTGGAGAAGACCGGCGCCGAGCGGCTGAGGTCGCTGATCGAACCGCTCTGGGCGGACCGCGACGCGGTGGACCCGGAAGGGCCCTGAACCGCGAGACCCGTACGACCTCCGAGGGCACCCGCCCGGCAGATCAGGCAGACCACCCTCACCGTCCGACCCGCAAGGAGCGTAACGACATGGCCGGCATCCGCGGCTACTTCCACCCCAAGACAGGGACCGGTGCCTCCTCGCTGATCCCTTCGCCCCCCTGGCTGTACTCGGGCGACCTGCTCACCGTCGAGTACCGCACCGATCCCGCCCGGGTGCGCGAGCTGCTGCCGGAGCCGCTGGAGCTCGCCGAGGAGGACCCGGGGGCCGTCGCCCTGATCTGGGCCGACTGGCAGTCCTGCTCGTCCGGCGGGCCGGAACTGCTGGACCCGGTGCTCTCCCAGTACAAGGAGGCGTTCGCGGTCGTCCGGTGCTCGTACCAGGGGCGGACGTACTCGCGCTGCGTGTACATCTGGGTCGACAAGGACTTCGCGATCGCCCGGGGCCTGCACCAGGGCTACCCGAAGAAGCTGGGCTCCATCCACCAGACCCGTCCCCACCCCTACGGTCCCGCGCCGCGGATCGAGGCCGGTGCCCGGTTCGGCGCCACGCTCGCCGCGGCCGACCGCAGGCTCGCCCAGGCGGTGGTGACCCTCCGCGAGCCGTCGGAGACGGGCGGGTTCGTCAACGGCCATCCGATGGCCCATCACCGCTGGCTGCCCTCCGTGGAGAAGGGCAAGGGGCTCGCGCTCGACGAACTGGTCGAGTCCGGCGCCGCCTCCGTCGAGGCCGGTCCGGCCTGGGCCGGTGACGCGGAGCTGGAGCTGTTCGAGGCCCCCACCGAGGAACTGGCCCGTCTGGAGATCCACGAACCGATCGGCGCGTACTACCGCCAGGTCGGGGTCGTCTGGGACGGCGGACGCCTGCTGGAGTCCGGCACCTCCCACGCCCAGTGACCGATGACGAACGACACCCCCGGAGACCGGACATGACCTCTCTCATCACCACCGTGGCCGGTGTGGCCGTCGACACCCGGCACTGGATCGGCGGCGAACGCGTGGCGTCCGCCGAGACGTTCCCCGACCACTCGCCGATCGACGGCCGCGCCCTCGGCGAGATCGCCCGTGGCGGGGCGGCGGAGGCCGATGCGGCCGTCGCCGCCGCCAAGGACGCCTTCCCCGCCTGGGCGGCCACCCCGCGCGCCGAACGCGCCCGGCTCCTGCACGCGATCGCCGACGGTGTGGAGAAGCGCCTGGAGGACCTTTCGATCGTCGAGACCAACGACAACGGCGCGCTGCTGCGCTCCCACCGCCGCGGCGTGATGCCACGCGTCGCCCACAACTTCCGCTTCTTCGCGGACTGGCTGCTGGAGCTGGGGCACGAGGACTTCGACACCCGCGGCCACACCAACCACGTCTCCTGGGACCCGGCGGGCCCCTGTGTGCTCGTCACGCCGTGGAACGCGCCGCTGATGCTCGCCACCTGGAAGGTCGCCCCGGCGCTCGCCGCCGGCAACAGCGTCGTCCTCAAGCCCGCCGAGTGGTCACCGCTCACCGCGTCGCTGCTCGCGGACATCGCGGCCGAGGCCGGGCTGCCGGCCGGGGTGCTGAACGTCGTGCAGGGTTACGGGGCCGAGGTGGGCGCCGCGCTCGTCTCGCACCCGGACGTCCGCCGCATCAGCTTCACCGGCTCGGTGCCCACCGCGAAGACCATCGCGGCGGCCGCCGCCGCCAACCTGGTGCCGGCGAGCTTCGAGCTGGGCGGCAAGTCGCCCCTGCTCGTCTTCGCCGACGCCGACCTCGATCTCGCCGTCGACCTGGCGGTGGAGCAGTACGACAACTCCGGGCAGGTCTGCCTCGCGGCCACCCGTCTCCTCGTCGAGGAGACGGTCGCGGAGGAGTTCACCCGGCGCTTCGTGGAGAAGGCGGGCCGGCTCACCCAGGGCGACCCGCGTGACGCGGCCACCGACCTCGGCCCCAACATCCACCCCCGTCAGCTGGAGAAGATCGACGGCTTCGTCCGGCGGGCCCTGGACGCCGGGGCCCGCGCCGTCGTCGGAGGCGCGGCCAACACCGAACTCGGCGGGCTGTACTACCGTCCGACGCTGCTGACCGACGTCGCGCAGGACAGCGAGGTCGTCCAGGAGGAGGTCTTCGGGCCCGTTCTGACACTCCAGACGTTCGCCGACGAGGAGGAGGCGGTACGGCTGGCCAACGGCACCCGGTTCGGCCTGGCGGCCACCGTCGCCACCGGCAGCCGTGAGCGGTCCGAGCGTGTCACCGCGCGACTGGTCGCGGGCACCGTCTGGGTCAACTGCTTCTTCGTCCGCGATCTCCAGGCACCGTTCGGGGGCTCGCGCCACTCCGGTGTCGGGCGCGAGGGCGGCACGTGGAGCTTCGACTTCTACTGCGACGTCAAGAACACCGTCACCGCTCCCGAAGGACGGCCGGACCATGGGTGAGATCGTCGGGGCGGGCCTGCTGGCCCACGTGCCCACCATCGTGCTGCCGCGGAAGACCCGGCTGGAACTCAACGACGGCAAGGAGGTCACCCTCGTCACCGGGCTGAACCAGCTCCGCGAGGACGTCTTCGAGACCGCGGACTACGACACCGTCGTGGTCCTCGACTCCCACTGGGCCACCACCGTCGAGTTCGTCGTCACCGCGCAGTCCCGGCGCGCGGGGCTCTTCACCTCGGAGGAGCTGCCGCGCGGCATGTGCCGGATGCCGTACGACTTCCCCGGTGATCCCGAACTCGCCCACAACATCGCCTCGTTCGCCGACAAACACGGCACCTGGATCACCGCGATCGACGACACGTATCTGCCGATCTACTACGCCACCCTCAATCTGTGGCAGTTCCTCGGCAAGGGGCTGCCGGACAAGCGGTGGGTGTCGATCGGCGTGTGCCAGACCGGCGACACGGAGGACCATCTGCGGCTGGGGCGCGCGCTCGCCGACGGCATCGCGGCCACTCCCGGCCGCAAGGTGCTGCTCATCGCCTCGGGCGCGCTGTCGCACACCTTCTGGCCGCTGCGCCAGTTGCGCGACCGTGAGTCCAGCGACCCGGCCAACATCTTCACCCCCGAGGCGCGCGCGGCCGACGCCGAGCGCATCGCCTGGTTCAAGGAGGGCCGCCACGACAAGGTCCTGCGCACCATGGACGAGTTCTCGGTGTACCGGCCCGAGGCGAAGTTCTTCCACTATCTGATGGCCGCGGGCGCCCTGGGCGGTGAGGCGTGCGTCGCGAAGGGCCGCCAGTACGGCGAGTACGAGAACTCGATCGGCACCGGTCAGGTCCACCTCTGGTTCGACCGGCCCGCCGGAGGATGGGCCGGAACCCCCGGGCCCCGTCCCGGCGATGATCCGCACCAGCACGCCGCCCCGCACGCAGAGCAGGAGTCCTGACATGCCCGAGTACCGTCGCATCCTCCTCGACGGGGCCGCCGTCGAGACCGTCCGTGACGGCGACGAGCTGGTCGCGGGCGACGGCCGCCGCGTCAAGGCGGACGACGCCCGGCACCTGCCCCCGGTCGTACCCTCGAAGATCATCGCGGTCCACCTCAACCACCGCAGCCGGGTGGAGGAGTTCCAAACCCGGCTGACCCCGGCGCCGACGTACTTCCACAAGCCCACCTCTTCCCTCAACTCCCACGGCGGCGCGATCGTCCGCCCGGAGGGCTGCACCTGGCTCAACTACGAGGGAGAGGTGGCCATCGTCATCGGCAGGACCTGCCGCAACATCTCCCCGGACGAGGCGGGGGCGTACATCGCCGGGTACACCGTCGCCAACGACTACGGTCTGCACGACTTCCGGGACACCGACGCCGGTTCCATGCTGCGCGTCAAGGGTTCCGACACCCTCTGCCCGCTCGGCCCCGGCCTGGTCACCGACTGGGACTTCCACGGCAAGTACCTGCGCACCTACGTCAACGGCGAGGTGGTGCAGGACGGTTCGACCGACGAGATGGAGTGGGACATGCACTATCTCGTCGCGGACATCGCCCGCACCATCACCCTGTACCCGGGCGACGTGCTGCTGTCCGGCACACCGGCCAACTCGCGCCCCGTGCGGCCCGGCGACCTCGTCGAGGTGGAGGTCGAGGGTCTGGGCCGGCTGACCAACCGGATCGTCACCGGACCCACCGCGATCCGTACGGACGTCGGGGCGCAGCCCACCGAGTCCGAGGAGGTCCTGTCCACCGCGCTGGGCGGCGACTGGGAGTTCCGCGGTGTCAGAGCGCCCAGGCGCTGACGTGTCCCGGGGCCGCCGGTCCGGTCGGGCCGAGACCGGCGCGGCGGCCCCGGGCGCGCGCGGGGCCTGCCGGCACACCGCGCTCACAGAAACGGAGGAGGCGCATGCTGGACGCCACCCACGAGGAACTGCTGTCCCGGGCGAAGTCGCTGGACCTGCCCTCGTACCACCACATCGACGGGAAGGACGAGGCGGGCGGCGGCGCCGCCTTCCCGGTCGTCTCACCCCGTGACGGGCGGGTCCTGACCCGGGTCGCCGACGCGCGGGAGGCGGAGGTCGGCCTTGCCGTCGCCGCGGCCCGTGCCGCGTTCGACTCGGGCCCCTGGCCGCGCATGGCCCCCGTGGAGCGCGGGCGGGTCCTGCTGCGCGTCGCGGATTCGCTGGAGCGGCACCGCGAGCGGCTGGCGCTGACCGTCAGTCTGGAGATGGGCAAGCCCGTCACCGACGCGTACGACATCGAACTGCGCGCCGCCGTCAACACGTTCCGCTGGTACGGGCAGTTGGCGGACAAGCTCACCGACGAGGCCCCGCACACCGCGCCGGACGCGCTCGCGCTCGTCACCCGGGAGCCGGCGGGTGTCGTCGGCGCCGTCGTGCCCTGGAACTTCCCCCTGACGCTGGCCTCCTGGAAGGTCGCCCCGGCGCTCGCCGCGGGATGCACCGTCGTCCTGAAGCCCTCGGAGTCCTCACCGCTGTCCGCGCTGCTGCTCGGACGGCTGGCGACCGAGGCGGGGCTGCCGCCGGGGGTGCTCAACGTCGTCACCGGCGACGGTCCGACGGCGGGACGCGCCATCGGACTGCACCCGGGCGTCGACGTCCTGGCGTTCACCGGCTCCACCGCCGTCGGGCGGCACTTCCTGCGGTACGCGGCCGACTCCAATCTCAAGCGGGTCTGGCTGGAGCTCGGAGGCAAGTCGCCCAACATCATCCTCCCGGACGCCCCCGATCTGGCGAAGGCCGCCGCCACCGCGGCCTGGGGCATCTTCTTCAACCAGGGTGAGATGTGCACCGCCCCCTCGCGGCTGCTGGTGCACTCCTCGGTCGCCGAGCAGGTGACCGAGGCCGTCGTGGACCACGCCCGTGCGCTGCGGGTCGGAGATCCCCTCGATCCCGCGACGGAGATGGGCGCGCTCGTCGGCGAGGACCATCTGCGGCGGGTGCTGGCCCATGTCGGGGACGGCCGGGAGGAGGGCGCGCGGCTGCGCTGCGGCGGCGCGCGGACCCTGACCGGTTCGGGCGGCAGCTTCATGGAGCCGACCGTCTTCGACCGGGTCGCGCCGGGGTCCCGGCTGGCCCGCGAGGAGATCTTCGGGCCGGTGCTGTCCGTCCTCACCTTCGACGGACTCGACGAGGCCGTGGCCCTGGCCAACGCCACCGAGTACGGTCTGGCGGCCGGGGTGTGGACGTCGGACCTGTCCACGGCCCACAAGGTCTCCCGCGCCCTCAGGGCGGGGACGGTGTGGGTGAACTGCTACGAGGAGGGCGACCTCACCGTTCCGTTCGGCGGGATGAAGCAGTCCGGCAACGGCCGGGACAAGTCCGCGCACGCCCTGGAGAAGTACACCGAACTCAAGACGACCTGGATCCAGCTGTGAGCCGTCCCGTACGGCCGCTGATCGCGATCCCGGCCCGCTTCGCCGCCGGGACGTCCGCCCTTCGGTACGCCGCCGAGGTCAACGCCCGCGCACTGGTCGAGGCGGTCTGGCGGGCGGGCGGCGAGCCCGCGACGATCCATCCGCACGCGCCCGACGGCAGCGCCGATCCCGGCGAGGTGGCCGACCGGCTCGGGCGCTTCGACGGGGTGCTGCTGCCCGGGGGCGGGGACATCGCCCCCGGCCGGTACGGCGCCGGACCGGCCCATGAGAGCGTCTACGACGTCGACGACCAGCAGGACGGTTTCGATCTGGAGGCCGCCCGGCAGGCACTGCGACTGGGGATGCCGCTGCTGGCGGTCTGCCGCGGCCTCCAGGTCGTGAACACCGTGCTGGGCGGCACCCTGGCCCAGGACATGGGGGGCCCGGAACGCGAGCACCGTCATGTCGTGCACCCGGTCGAGCTGGCGCCGGGCTCGGTCGTCGCACGGGCGGCGGGTGTCGGGAAGGTGGACGTCTCCTGCTACCACCACCAGCGCGTCGAGCGCCTGGGCCGGGGCCTGAGGGTCTGCGCCACCGCTGCCGACGGGACCGTCGAAGCGCTCGAACTCCCGTCGAACGAGGGCTGGTTCACCGGAGTTCAGTGGCATCCGGAGGACACCGCGCACCACGATCGCGCCCAGCATGGCCTTTTCGACGCTCTCGTACGGGAGGCCGGGTCGCGCGCCCGGTGACGCGGTGGACGTGACGCGCCCGCCGGCGCGGTGAACGTCGCGCGTGCGATGACGCGGTGGACACGGACACCGCCCCGGCCGGCCCGTTCCTCGGGGCCCGCCGGGGCGGTGCGGTGCTTCCACGGGGTGGTGGGGTGCGGTCACCCCACCACCTCATGGGGCTGCCGGGCGCCCCGTGTCAGGGCCGTCGGCAGCGGATCTCCTCAGATGGCCTGCCACAGGGCGGGAACGTTCGGCGGCTCCCAGCCCTGGTAGGCGGTGTGGCCCTGGAGGCACCGGTAGCTGACGCCGTTGTACGTCACGACGTCACCCGCCTTGTAGGTGCCGCCCAGCTGCCAGCTGGTCTCCCCGCCGCCACCGCCGGGCACCGTCAGGGTGTAGGTGGTGGTGTGGCTGACCGCACCCGTACCGGTGAAGGTCAGGGTGTAGGTCCCGCCGACCGTGCCCGCCGCGACCTGGACGGTGGCGGAGGAGGACTGGCCCGAGGTCACCGAGGACGGGCTGAACGACACGCTCACACCGTTCGGCGCACCCGACGCCGACAGGCTCACGTTCTGCGCGTTGCCACTGGTGGTGGCGGTGGAGACGGTGACCGTGGCGGAGGAACCGGCCTGGACCGTGCCCGAGGACGGGTTGGCGGAGATCGAGAAGTCGTTCGTCGGCGCGGGCGTGTCCCCGACGGAGGTCTTCCAGATCGTGTAGGCGATGCCGTCGACGCTGCGGTTCAGCGCGGTGGCGTTGATGTTGCTGGTGGTGTCACAGGAGGAGTGGTAGCACGGGTCGTAGCCGCGGCCCGCGGTGCCGCCCCACTTGGCGGCCTCGGCAGCGGACTTCACGGCCGAAGCACCGGTGGCGTAGCCCGAGGTCGGGACACCGACCTTCTGGAAGGAGTAGTCGTCCGAACGGCCCTGGCCCTCGACGTTCTCCTGCGGGGCGAGGTTGAGCGAGGTCCAGTACTCCTTCATCGGGACCGAGGCCGCCGAGTTCACGTTGTTGATGAAGTAACCGGCGTTGGTCGAGGCGACCATGTCGAAGTTGTAGTACGCCTTGATCTTGGCGCGCTCGGTGGTGGCGAGCGTCCGGGCGTAGAAGTCGGAGCCCTTCATGCCCGCTTCCTCGTCGGTCCACCACGCGAACCGGACCCGGTTGGTCATCGTCGGGTTGTTCTGCGCCAGGGTCAGCGCCGCCTCCAGGAGCGCGGCGGAACCGGAGCCGTTGTCGTTGATGCCCGGACCGGCCGACACGCTGTCGAGGTGCGCGCCGAACATGTAGACGCTGTTGGCGTTGCCCTGCGGCCATTCGGCGATCAGGTTGTTGCCCGAGCCGGCGGTGCAGCCGGAGGTGCAGGTCTGCTCGGTGACGGTGTAACCGGCGGCCTGGAGCTTGCCCTTGACGTACGCGAGCGAGGCGGTGTAACCGGCGCCGGTGGAGCGGCGGTTACCACCGTTCTGCGTGGCGATGGTGTTGAGCTGCGTCAGGTGCGCCTGCACCTTGGCCACGTCGACGTCCGGCGGGGTGGTCGGGGTGTTGCCGCCACCGACCTTCAGCGTGTACTGGGCGGTGTGGGTCTTGGTGCCCGCGGTGCCCGTGACGGTGATCGAGTAGGTCCCGGCGGCCGCGGAGGCCGAGGTGGAGACCGTCATCGTGGAGTTGCCGCCGGAGGTGACCGTCGCCGGGCTGAAGGAGACGTTCACACCCGCGGGGGTGCCCGACGCGGTCAGCGAGACCTGCTGGGCGCTGCCGGAGACGGTGCTGGTGTTGACCGTGGCGCTCGCCGACGATCCCGCCTCGACGTTGCCCGAGGACGGGCTGAGCGCCAGCGAGAAGTCGGTCTGCTGCGAGGTGCAGGTCGGGTCACCGGCCTGGGCCGGAAGGCTGACCGCGTCCCAGGCCGCCTTGGTCGCGTTGAACAGACCACAGCTGGCGTCCAGGCTCTTCGCCGAACTCAGCGTGGCGGTGCGGTAGCGCTTGTACGTCATGCCGCTGGTCTTGAGCAGCATGCCGCCGTAGAAGACCTTGCCGGCGTTCTGGATGCCCACGCCGGTCACCTGCTGGTTGTTGCAGGTGGGGCTGGAGGGCTTGCCGCCGCCGGGGTTGGACCCCTCGGCCAGCAGGTAGAACCAGTGGTTCAGCGGTCCGGCCGCCTTGTGCTCCTCGGTCGAGGGGATCGACGCGGAGTAGCAGTTGGGGTCGTTGCTGACCAGGCTCGGGTTGTACATGTTGCGGATCGGACCGCGGCCCTGGAGGTTGATCATCTCGCCGACGGTGTAGTCGGGGGTGTCGTACGGGGCCGGCTCGTTGGCGTACGCCTCGGTCAGGGCGCCCATGATGTCGCCGGTACCCTCGCCCAGGCCGCGCTCGTTGTTCGCGCCGCCGGGGGTGTACTGGTCGAGGCCGTGGCCGAACTCGTGGCCCACCACGTCGATTCCGGCGATCCACTCGTTGGCGCTGTTGTGGCCGATGGTGATCGTGGAGCCGTCCCAGTACGCGTTCAGGTCGTTGAGGCCCACGCGCACCGGCCAGCTGCCGCCGTTGCCGTTGTGGCCGTTGCGGCCGAGCCAGTCCCTGAGCATGTCCCATTCTTTTTGCGCCGCGAACATCACGTCGACGCAACCGGTTTCCCTGCTCGTGGGGTTACCGGTGCCCCAGCTGTCGGTGGCCTTGGTGAACACGCCGCCGTTGTAGTCGGAGCACTGGAGCCCGGGGCGGGTGGTGTCCTTCAGCACGTAGTTGCTGCCCGACCGGGAGGTGTCGATGGTCAGGGGGTTCGGGCCGTTCCACTTGCTGTTGCCGGTGCCCGCCCGCACGTCGTCGTAGCTGTCGACGACCTTGCCGGTGCGCGCGTCCACGAAGACGTGCAGTGTGCTGGGCACGTTCGCCTTGGTGCGTCCGGTCAGCACGGTCTCCCACGCGAGCGTGGAGACGTTGTCCTTGACCCGGACCACGAGGCGCTTGGAGTCGACCTTGTCAACCGACGGGAGCTGGGCGCGGCTGGTCGCGACCGCCTGGTCCGCCGTGATCCCGGCCTTGGTGGAGACCGAGATCCGGGCCTTGGTGGCGGAGTGGACCGAGCGGACCTTTCCGTTGCCGTCGGCGAGGACGACCGCGTCGCCGCCCACGACGGGCAGACCGCGGTAGGTGCGCTCGTACGCGACGGAGTACAGGCCCTTCACCCAGGGCGTGACCTGGGCGCGGTCGTACTGCTCCTCGGGCCCCTTGGCGAGTGCGTCGACACCGCTGCGCGCGGCCTGGTCGGCGGCGGAGACGGCCATCGCGACGGGGGTCGGCTTGCTCGCGGGGGATGCGGCGGCCGGAGCCGAGGCCGAGGCGAAGGAGGCCGGCACCACCACCCCCCCGAGCGTCACGGCCAGGGATATCCCGGCCACCGCCATCTTTCTAAGCATCGTGGCTCCTTGTGAGAGGTGTTGAGGCTCTGTTCGGTCGCCCAGGCCGGCCACACGTCGAGGGTCCGCTTTCACGGACGCAGCGGTGTCTCCGCCCGACCCGCTGACGGTGGCATGTCATGGCTTGGGCTGGCCGAACACTCACACCGACCCGCGCCCGGGTCAACGGATTGCGGGCCGCCGTCACGGCCTGTCAAAATCTGGCAAGCGGAACCGGGACGGTCCGGACCTCAAACCCCCGCGTCCAGCAGCTGTTCGCGGTACTCCCTGACCTCCGGAAGGTCGCCCCATTTCCCGGTGAGTCTGCCGTGCAGCCCGCGCAGCTCGGCGGTGATCATCAACTCCTGTGAGCGCACGGCCTCCTTGAGCACCGGGGCCGCCAGGGCGACCGCCGCGCCGGGGTCGCCCGCACACGCCCAGCAGTCGGCGAGGCGCAGGGTGAGCAGCAGCCGGGTCGCGCGCATCAGGGGCGGCAGCCGGGCGCGCGACAGCTCGGTGGCGTCGACGGCCCGCCGGGCCGTCCCGCGGTCGCCGGTCGTCGCGGCGAGGTCGCGCAGGGCTCCGCCGATCGCCGACTCCACCCGCATCTCGCCCTCGGCGCCGGACAGCCAGGGCGCCTCCAGACGGTCCCGCTGGTCGAGCCGGGCGAACTTGCGCCGGGCCATGGTGATGTGTCTGCGGCACTCGGCGGCGTCGCGGTTGAGCGCGTGCCCGCGCGCCTGGTACAGGGACGAGAGGGTGGCGATCCACCGGCGCTGGGCGTCCACCGCGCCGATGGCCCGCGCGTACACGAGCGTCGATCCGGCGTCCTGGTCGAGCCGTACCAGGGTGCACATGTCGCTGAGCAGGGTCGCTCGCGCCGGGGCGTCGTGGACGGCGTCCGCCCACCGCAGACCGTGGCCGAACCAGGCCATGCCGATGCTGCTCTGGCCGCGCTGCATCCGCAGCCGTCCGGCGACCTGGGCGTACTGAGCGGCGAGCCGCAACTGCCCGTACGGCAGGCGCCCGTTGGAGTTGACCTCCTCGGCCCACCGCACCACGACGCGCAGCAGCCGTTCCACGGTGGCCACACCGTCGGCGGTGACGTGGTGCAGCGCCTCACGGATCAGGCAGGCCAGGACGGCGGTGAGCCCGTGCAGCAGCTCGGACTCCGTGCCCGCGTCATCGGTGAATCGGTCGTGCGGCGAGGCCAACCCGTTGACGAGGGCCGGTACCTCACGCCGGTCGGGCACCGCGCAGCCCGCGTTGCCGTGCAGCGGACACGCGAGCCCCTCGGCGGGCAGCCGCGACGGCCACAGGAGCGGGTCCAGCACGTCCTGGTCGCCGGGGGCGTCCACGCCGGGTATCGGGGCGAAGAGTGTCGGGTCAGCCAGAAGACGGCCGGGGCCGGGCGGCACTTCGCGTGGCGCGGCGACGATCGCGGCCAGCTCGCCGCCGGTCTCCAGAACGGAGTCGAGCCGGCGCACCAGACCGATCGGCGGCTCCCGGAGGCCGCCTTCGAGTTTGCTGATGAGGGTGTGGTGGTACCCCACTCTCCGGCCGAGCTGCAGTTGGGTGAACCCGGCCCGTCGGCGCCTGGACCTCAAGTGCCGGCCGAACTCCGCCCACGACTCCACTGCCTGCGCTGTTTCGACGGACATGGCCCCTCCCGGTCGAGGCTTCCGCCTCCAGCAGTGTGACATCCGGACTTCGCGCCTATCTGCTACCGGACAGCACAGGGGAGGGACCGCGCCACGTCAATCGAGTTGGCCAAAGGGCAGTCGAATCGATCTCTATCGGAGTCGGCACCGAGCCTTGACAAACGAACGGGGACGGGACGAGGCCGTGCGACGGATGCCCCTCGCGGGCGTGTCATGGGCAGGGTGCCGCATCCGGCCCCGGACGGCGGGGACAACGGCCGACGACCGGCCTGGCCGAAGGGCCCGTCCGGCCCGGGTGGCGGTGGACCGGCGCACCGCAACCCGCGTGAGCACCCCCGAGCGGCGCTGAGGAATCATGGGAGGCGCACGTCCGCCACCCGCGCCGCACCAGGAGAGCAACCGCCTTGTCACAGCGAACGCCCCACGCCGCCCGCCCAGACCTTCAGGCCGATTGCGGGAACTGTTTCGGCCTGTGCTGCGTGGCACTGCCGTTCGCCCGCTCGGCGGACTTCGCCGCGAACAAGGCGGCGGGCACTCCGTGCGGCAATCTCCAGGAGGACTACCGCTGCGGCATCCACGAGCGGCTGCGCGACAGCGGCTATCCGGGCTGCACGGTCTTCGACTGCTTCGGGGCCGGCCAGAAGGTCTCCCAGGTCACGTTCGCAGGCCGCGGCTGGCGTGAGGAACCCGGTACGGCCCGCACGATGTACGAGGTCTTCCCGGTCATGCGGCAGCTGCACGAGCTGCTGCGGTACGCCACCGAAGCCCTGGACCTCGCGGCGGCCGGGCCCGTCCACCGGGACCTGCGCCGGGCCGTTGAACGCCTCGACGCACTGACCCGGGACACGGCCGGGACCCTCCTCGCGACGGACGTGGCGGCGCTGCGCGCGGAGGTGAACACACTTCTGCTGCGAGCCAGTGAGCTCGTCCGCGCCGGCGTGCCCGGCCGCAAGAAGGATCACCGCGGCGCCGACCTCATGGGAGCCCGTCTGCGTGGAGCCGGGCTGCGCGGGGCGAGCCTGCGCGGTTCCTGTCTGATCGCCGCCGACCTCTCGGGCGCCGATCTGCGTGACGCCGACCTGATCGGGGCCGACCTGCGCGACGCCGATCTGGCCGGCGCCGATCTGACCGGAGCGCTCTTCCTCACCCAGGCCCAGCTCAACGCCGCCCGCGGTGATCGGGCGACCAGGCTCCCGGCGGGCCTGGAGCGTCCACGGCACTGGACCGCCTCCGCCTGACGCCCGGACACGAACGGGCAACGGGGGCCGCACCGGGGCCCCTTGGCGTCACACGCCGCTCCGGCACGGACGGTCCGCCGGTACGGACCGACGGGGCCGGCGGCGCCGAGGTTCGGCCGGTCGAACCGGTCCCGCGACGGGAAGCCGCCCCACCTCGCGGACGATCGGCCGCCTCCGCCTGCACGACCCGACACCCCGTCACCGCACGCCTTCCACGGGGTGACACGCCGGGAGAGCGCGACCCCTCAATACCAGCTCAGGATGCAGAAGGTGGGTCCGCCCCCCGCGTCCCCGCACACCCGGACCTTATGAGGCGAGCCGTCGTAATACAGGGTGTTACCGGTGGACACCGCGTCATATCCCTCGGCATACAAGTGGAATCCCGTCCAGGTCACCCCGCCATTGGTGGAGTCGTCGATCCAGACGCGTGCCCACGCGTTGTCGGGCGTTTTGATCAGCCCAGAAACGTACTCATGGCCATCCGGGCACAGGTAGATCTGCATGGTGATCACATTGCCGTGTCCATCGCCATTTCCGTCGCCCGCGCCGTAATGACACTGGCCTGCGGTGTAGGCCGAGGCTTCGGCGGGGAAGGCTACGAACGCCGCCGTCAGGGCAATCAGTACCGTGCCGACCCGGGCGATCTTGCGAGGCATCGGGAGACGTGGGAGTCGTGAGAGTAGAGCCTTCATGGTTGCCCCCTCGGATTCTTTTGTCGTGCTCACGCTATGGGCCCGTCTCGCGAAGGGGAAGCGAAACAGCTCCAGTGGCCGAATTCGAACCATGGCGGTTTTACCGAGGTGAAGGGACCCGCATTCCCTTTCAGGTTGCGACCCACACGTTGATGTCACCTTCCGGAGCCTTTACGGAAGTGTGGACGGCGCGGCGGCCGAGTCGGCGTCGCGGGAGCCGCGCCACCTCCTGACGGCCGCGCCGTCCACAGGGGGCAGAGCGGGGACGTGGCAGGGGTGTAGCAGGCACCACCGCAGGTCGGGGAGCTGACACCGTCGTGGTGACGCGGCGCCGTACCTAGGGTTTCCGGCATAGGTACGAGGCATGCGGCGGGTGTCTCCGACAGTGCGCGCCGGGACGACGGGGTGCCTGTGGACGTCCCCGCCGCCTCCCTGATCCGGAGGAACCGATGAGCCCGTTCGTCACCGAACCGCTGCGCCGTGCGGTGGTCGCCGTCACTTCCGTCTGTCTGCTCGCCTCCCTGGCGGCGTGCGCGGACCAGGCCCCGTCCAGCTCGGACGCCGCGCCGGGCCGGAGTTCACGCCCGGGCGCGGGAGCGCCGCCCCTGGCCGTGGACCTGGACCGCGTCACGATCGTTGATCTGCAACGAGCCATGAACGGCGAGGAGTTGACGTCCGAACAGCTGACGAGGGCCTACCTGGAGCGGATTCGCCGGCTGAACCCCCGCCTCGGGGCGGTGGTCGACACCAATCCGGACGCGATCGCCCTCGCGCGCCGCAGCGACACGGTACGAGGCTCCAAGGGGTCACGCGGACCGTTGGAGGGCATCCCGGTCCTGTTGAAGGAGAACATCGACACCGCGGACCGGCAGCCGACCACTGCCGGGTCCGAGGCTCTTTCGAAGGCCGAGCCCACCAAGGACGCGTTCCTGGTCCAGCGGCTGCGCGACGCCGGAGCCGTGATCCTCGGGAAGACGAACATGTCGGAGTGGGCCAACTTCCGGTCGCCCCGTGCGATCGCGGGATGGAGCGGCGTCGGCGGGCAGACCCACAATCCGTATGTGCTGGACCGCAGTCCCAGCGGGTCGTCCAGCGGTTCGGCGGTCGCCGCGGCGGCCGGCCTGGCGGCCGTGACGATCGGCACCGAGACCGACGGTTCGATCGTCTCCCCGGCGAGCATGACGTCGACCGTGGGCTTCAAACCCACCTTGGGCATGGTGAGCAGAAGCGGCATCGTGCCCATCACCGAACGCCACGACTCGGCCGGGCCCATCGCCCGCAACGCGACCGACGCGGCGCTGACGCTGTGGGCGATCCACGGCTCCGACCCGGCCGACGCGGAGACCGCGCGCGCCGATGCCGAACTGCCCGCCGACTACCGGACGATGCTCGACCGCGACGCGCTGCGCGGAAAGCGCGTCGGAGTGTGGCGCAAGGGGCACACCGGCATCGATCCCGATGTGGACCGGGTCTTCGCGGCCACCGTCAAGAGGCTCAAGGACCTGGGCGCCACCGTGGTCGAGGGCGCTGACGTGCCCAGCTCCCCCACGATGGCGCAGGAACACCTGGTACCCGCTGTGCTGACCGAGTTCAAGCACGACATCAACGCCTATCTCGCCGCCACGCCGGGCTCCCATCCGAAGGACCTGGCCGGGCTGATCGCGTACAACAAGCAGCACGCCCGGACCGAGATGGCGCTCTTCGGCCAGGAGCTGTTCGAGATGGCGGAAAAGACCGACGGCGACCTGAGCGACCCGGTCCACCGGCAGCACCGGGAGACCGCGACCCGGACGGCCCGGCAGGCCATCGACGGGACGCTGGCGAAGTACCGGCTCGACGCGATCATCACCCCCACCGAGCTTCCGGCGCCCGCGGTCGACTACCAGGGCGGCGCCACCCCCTTCACCAGCTCCAGCCAGAACTCCGCGGTGGCCGGGTACCCCCACGTCACCGTGCCCGGCGGATACGCCGAGGGAGCGTTGCCGCTGGGCGTCTCGTTCCTGGGGACGCGCTTCAGCGACGCGCGTCTGCTCAGCTACGCGTACGCCCTCGAACAGGTCACCCCGGCCCGTACGTCGCCGCGCTACCTCTCCACCCTCCCCTCCCGGTAGAGGGCCGGGGCAGATGTCCGGACCGGGGGTGTTCGCCCCCGGAGGCGGGGCCGGGGACCGGATCGGGCGACCCGGCTACCGGGCCCGGCCCCGGCCCCCGCCGTACGAGGGCCGGGGCCGGGGCGCCGGATCAGCCGGACTTGGCGGCCGGGGCCAGTTCCTGGGCCGGGGCGTGCGCGGCGCCGGTCTGGTCGGCCGGTTTCCGCACGGCGAGGGCGACCAGCGCGGTGGCGATGCCGGTCACGCCCATCACCGTCCAGGCGACCGGATAGCCGGGCCCGTCGACCAGCAGGCCGAACACCCACGGCAGGACGAACCCGCCGACCGCGGATACCGTCAGCATCAGACCGACGGCGGTGCCGAGGTGTTCGGGCGCGATCCGCGTGCTGTCGCCGGGAGCGGTCTGCCAGACGGCGAAGGTGAAGTTGAACATGAAGCCGATGCCGAGTGCGGCGATCCAGAAGGTCGCCGGACCGGTCAGCGGCAGCGCGAGCAGGAACAGGCTCTCCAGCACGGCTCCCGCCACGAACAGGGCGCGAGTGTTGCGGACCTTCTCGGCGAGCCAGCCCGCCGTGATGCTTCCCGGAACCCCGGCGATGCCGATGAGGAGAGCGGCCGCGCCGACGGTCGCCCCGGACAGGCCCCGGTCCTCGCCGTATCCGGCGATGAGCTGGGAACCGGTGAGGTAGGCGCCGTACGCGCCGAAGAACGCGATGCCGTACAGCCAGATCTCACGGTCGGCGAGGGTCCGGCGCAGTCCCGCCCGGCTGAGCCGCACACCCTCCAGGGCATCGATGCCGGCCGGGACGCGGAAGAACAGGCCGCAGGCGAGGGCGGCGGCCAGCGCGAGCGCGCCCCCCGTGATCAGGGACATGCGCCAGGACGTGGCGCTGCCGATGTCCGCCCACACGTACAGACCCAGGGCCGTACCGACGCTGAAGGCCGCCGAGGAGACCCCGAGGGCCAGCGTGTGGTGGCGCTTCCTGAACCAGACGCTGACGGCGGCGATCCCGACCGCCGCGAACACGGAGGCGCCCGCACCGCACAGTGCCCGCCAGACGATCATCTGGGGCAGACTCTGCGCCGTCGCCGACAGGAGCGCGCCGGCCCCCTCCACGGCGAGTCCGAGAGCGAGGACCCGGCGCAGTCCCCAGCGGGTGGCGAGGAAGCCACCGGGGATGTGCAGCAGCCCGTAGGCCGCCACGAAGACGGAGATGAGCAGCGCCACCGACGGGACGGAGAGACCGAACTCATCGGCGATGGGCCCGAATACGGCGGCGATGTTGAACCAGTTCACCGTCATCGCGATGAATCCGAACGAGATCAGTGCGAGCATGCGCCATTTCATGTGACGCTCCTTAGCCTTGGGCCGGTTGTGTGATGCACCGCATGGGGGGAGGGTGTGCCGGATGTCCGCCGCGCTCTCAGGGCCCTTCGTGCGCCGCTCGGCCGGCGGCCCCGGTCCGGGCGACGAGCCCCAGCAACCGCTCGAAGAGCGGGGACCGGGGATCGGCGAGGTCGAGGAAGACGTCGTAGTGGTGGCGTCCGGGGACCACCAGAAGCTCGGCGGCGCCGTGCGCCGCGCAGGCGGTATGGAAGCGTTCGCTCTGTTCGAGGAAGCCGGTACCGTCGTGCTCGGCCACGGCGATCACGGCCTCGGGGACGTAGGAGCCGGCCGGGCCGAGGGCGAGCAGGGGGCTGAGCGCGGCGGCCCGCGTGGTGTCGAGGCTCAGCCATTCGTTGGCGAAGGAGGTCACCAGGGGGCGCAGGTCGAACAGGCCGCTGATGGGCAGGGCGGCCTTCACCACGTCCGCCGGCAGCCCCAGTTCCCGTTGCCAGTCACCGGTCATGGTGGCCGCGGCGAGATGCCCGCCCGCGGAGCTGCCGCCGACCACGACACGGTCGGGATCGAGGCCGTGCGCCGCGCCGTGCCGGTGGATCCAGGCGACGGCCGCCCTGACCTGGCGGACCATTTCCTCCAGGGGCGCTCCCGGTGCCAGGGAGTAGTCGACGGCGACGGTGGCGATGCCCGCCGCGTCGAGGGCTGCGGCCATGAAGGCGGTGTCGTGCCGGGACAGCATCCGCCAGTAGCCGCCGTGCACGACGAGGAACACCGGCCGTGGCCCGTCCTCCCCCACCCCCCACACGTCGAGGCGTTCGTCGCTGTGCTCGTCGTAGGAGATCGCACGGTGCCCGGACAGGTGGCGGGTGGCTCGCAGGGACTCGTCGCGGTAGGCGTCGATGGTCCGCCGGAACTCGCTCTCCTCGACGCTGAGCCGGACGTTGTAGGCGGCGTCGACGCGCGGGTCGGAGGTCATGGCGGCGCGCTCAGCCGGCCGCGGCGTCGTCGCCGGAACCGAAGCCGCGGATCTGCTCGGCCACGGACCCCGGGGAGTCAAGCGTCGGGAAGTGGGTCTCACCACCGATCTGGCGGTACGAGAACCAGGGGTGCTCGGCCCCGAAGTCGCGCTGCGCCCGTACGTACCCGGCGTCGGTCGGCTGCGAGAACAGGTGGCGGACGGGACGCTTGTCGGCGAGGGCGTTCATGCGCAGCAGCGGTGTTCCCCAGCGTTCGTACCCGGCGGCGATGACACGGCACGAGCGGGCCCACATCTCGAAGTCGAAGTCAGCCATCTCCTTGTCGAGGTGGTGCCTGACGACCGGGTTCGAGCTGCCGTTGAGCCAGGTGTCGAAGAGGCCCTGGCGGCCCTCGGTCCAGCGCTCGGGGTCCTGGATGGCCGCGAGACCGTCGGCGAAGTCCTCGGGCGGCGGTGTCATGATCCAGTCGATGACGATGCTGCGGGGCACCCGGCGGGCTCCGAGGCGGTCGGTCAGCTCGATGTTGGCCCAGCCGCCGTGCGAGGTCGAGACGGGCAGGAAGGTGTCGACGCCCAGGTGGTCGAGGACGGCGATGGTGTCGTCGGCCTGTTCCGGGTAGCCGAAGTCGGCGACGGGCGTGCGGTCCGTGCCGTGGCCGCGCCAGTCGATCCGGATCACCCGGTGGGTGTCGGTGAGGTGGGGCAGGAGTGGGTCGAAGAGCCGGTGGTCCTGACACCATCCGCTCAGCAGCACCACGGCCGGGCCCGTGGCGGGGCCGTGGTCGTCGTAACTGATCGAGTGGCCGTTGACCTCGACGCTCTTCAGGTCGGAGGGGGCTGTGCTCACCGGTCGTCCTTTCGTCTTCACGTACAGCTGTCGCCGTCGACGCTCATGGGCGCGTCCTGGGCCGCTGGGGGCTGTCCCGACATTCCTGGTGGATCAGCGCGTGGCGCCGGATGCGGGGTACCGCGAGGCGGCGGAACAGCTTTGTTTCGGGTCTTGTGCGGGTGTACCGACATCGAATGCTGTGACCGGCGATGTTCGCCCCGGAGGAGCGTCGCCCGGTGCGTGCGGCCACAAGGCGGCCGGAAGTTCTGGAGGGGCCCCTGGTCCTCCGTGCTGGGCGGCGGGACGGGCGACGCTTGCCCGGAGCGGCACGAACACGGTGTCGTGGCCGCGGGCCCGCCAGGGCGACGAACGGCCCTCAGGCCGATGCGCCCAGGAAATGGTCCGCGCCCGTCGGCGTGGCGAGGGCGGCCCGCATACGGGAGGCGCCCAGGGACTTCCAGCGGCCGCTGAGGCTGAGGAGGGGGGCGCGGGGGGCGTCGGGGATGAGGTTGAGCAGCCGCAGCCGGTAGGACCAGAGCTGGGTGTGCTCGATGAGGGGCCGCTCCGTCGCCTCCCAGCCGGCGAGACGCTGTTCGAGCGTGGCGTCGCCGGGGGCGGAGAGGGCGTCGGCGAGGCCCAGCGCGTTCATCATGGCGCAGCCACCGCCCTGGCCGAGATAGGGCGGCTGGGCGTGCGCAGCGTCGCCGATCAGGGCGATCCGGCCCTGGGACCACGAGCGCAGCCGGAGGAACTCGAAGGTGTCCCAGCGGGCCGGGACGCCGTCCAGGGTGCGGAGCAGTTTCTCCAGGTGCGGGAAGGAGCGCACCCAGCTGTCGATGTCGACGGGCACCTGCCCCACGGCGCCGTCGTGCGCGTCGGCGACGAGCGCCACATAGAGGCTGGTGGCGCTGGAGGGCGTGTAGAGGACGCGGCGGCGACCGCTGAAGTACTCGATGTACTTGTCGCGGTCGGGGGCGGCGACGAAGTCGTCGGACCGCTCCACCGTGAGCCGGACGGCGCCCTGGCTCATCCGCTCCCGGCGGGCTCCCATGCCGATGCCGTCGCGGATGCGGGAATTGACGCCGTCCGCGGCGATCACGACATCCGCGGCGTCGGTGTCCAGACGCTCGCCGGAGGCACGGACGAGTGTTCCGTCGGGCCGGGCGGAGGCGATCTCGGAGCCGGTGACGATCTCGACGCCGGCCGCCTCCGCGCCCTTGACCAGGGTGCCGATCAGCCGGTCGCGCATGATGGTGCGGACCTCGGGCCGGCCGGGAGCGTTGATCGGGATGCTCTCGACGACCCGGTCACGGTGGTCACGGCTCTCCATCACCGGGCCGATGTGCGCGCCGACCACCGCCTCGTCGTGGAGACCGAGCGCCTTCAGGGCGCGCAAGCCGTTGCCCCATACGTAGATCCCGGCGCCGATGGCACGGATCGAGCTGTCCCGTTCGTGGAGCCGGACGGACCATCCACGCTGGGCCAGCGCCGTCGCCGCCGTCAGGCCGCTGATCCCCGCACCGACGATCTCAGCGTGCTTCCTTCTCGACCTACCGGACATATGTGCCTCCCTCGTCTGATGCGGATCATCATGAGAGCCGCGACACATGCATGTCGAATGCCGACTTGGGGGCAGGACATGCCCGAATGGCTATATGAGGAGCGAGGTATTCCGCGTGCGCGCGCAATACCGGAGCCGCCTCCGTCGGGGCGGAGCCCGGTGCACGGGTGCCGCTCCACCGCGTGCGTCTCGGGGAGTGCGACGGGCGGGACTGTTCCGGGACCGCTCAGACCTCGACCGACGGCTCGTACAAGTAAATCGCGTCGTGCCGCAGAGCGCACATGCCTGGCACAGCGACACGCGCCACGGCCCGGTGACGGGCGGGGCGGGGCGGGGCCCAGTTCCTCACCGCGGCCCGCCCCTCCGGGCGCGTCGGCCACAAGGGATGCGACGCCTGCCCGACAGGCCACCCCTGCCGGCCATCCGAGCGGCTGCCCCAGGACAGCCCGGCCGACGTCAGTCACCTGGACCAGGCCCGGCCACTGCCTCACCGCCGGACACGCGGAAATCTATGCTGACTGGAGTAGACATTGGGTGGTGACGTAGTTATGGTTTCTCTCGTAGCCCAGAGAGACAGTAGGGCCTGGCAGAGACGAACTGCCGGGCAGCAGTACATGCAGTCGCAGTTCGGAGAACGGTGCGGTGGTGGAGTTCCGAAGCCAGGGTTGTTGCTGGACGGCGACGGGACTGACGGCCGGACCGGGTGGCCCGCAGTGATCAGGGGCCGCCGTGAGCAGTGCCGCAGTTGACGCGGTTGCACTACCGGCAAACGCGATTCGCGGTCCCAGCAGTGAAGTCAGTGAGCAGCACCTCGGTGAAGGCGTCGGCTGCGGACGCGCGCACCGGGAAGTTCGGCAGTGGGGTTCCAAGCCAGAGCGGACGCAGGACAGGCGACGGGGCCGGCTGCCGAGGGGTGGCGCTTTCACAGGCCACCAGCAGTTCGCATCAACAGCGGTGCGGCGTCGTCGGCGACATGCAGTGCCGACAACGCGGTTCCCGTTGGTAACCAGTTGATCAAGAGGGAAGGACGGAGGAGTTCCGCGCCATCAGGATCGCCCGGGGCGAAAACAGCGAGCCCGGGTACCGCAGGACATCGACAGTGAGGTGGTCTCCGGTCAAGCAACCGCGATCCCCGCATCCCCGACAGTGTTCCGGTCGGGTCTGCGGAAACAGAAGGCCGGCCCAGTACCGGAGCCGGCAGATGGTGTAGCAGTTCCTTCGGGGTCCTGGTGCCATATGGCACCAGGACCCCTCTACGCGTTCCACAGAGAGGTGCAATGACAGCGGACGACTCGTTCGACCGTCTCGACGACGATGACTACCCCGCCTACACGATGGGCCGGGCCGCCGAGATGCTCGGCACCACCCAGGGCTTCCTCCGTGCCATCGGCGAAGCCCGCCTCATCACCCCGCTGCGCTCCGCGGGCGGACATCGCCGCTACTCCCGCTACCAGCTGCGCATCGCCGCCCGCGCCCGGGAACTCGTCGACCAGGGCACCCCCATCGAGGCGGCCTGCCGCATCGTCATCCTCGAAGACCAGCTGGAAGAAGCCCAGCGCATCAACGCCGAATACCGCCGCGCCGCCGGATCGACCGGTCCGACGGCCTCGGTCTGAGATGGCCGAGTCCCGCGATTCCCCCAAAGGCTTCGCGCTGCGCTCATGCGTGCTGCCCGGGATGCGGAGCGTGCCGGGCGGTTTCATGAGAATCGTCCGGTCCGACCGCCGAGCCGAAGCGCCGGCCAACAGGCGCGGTGCCGCTCCCGCCCCAGCCGCTTCACCTCTGGGCGGCCTCACCCCTGAAACGCGGGCCTGCCCAACCAGCCCTGCGGCACGTTGTAACCAGCTCGTGAGGCAATAGCCTTCGAGATCCGCGGACCTGGACGGTGGCTCAGGGGCCCACGTCGCTCAGCCCCTGAGTGCGTGACACCGCGTCGGAGCGTGTGCTGATCAAGAAACCGTGGCGGCCGGCGGGGTCCACCGGCGGCCGCGGGGC
The DNA here is from genome assembly GCF_029167625.1 of Streptomyces sp. AM 4-1-1. Classification (NCBI taxonomy): domain Bacteria; kingdom Bacillati; phylum Actinomycetota; class Actinomycetes; order Kitasatosporales; family Streptomycetaceae; genus Streptomyces; species Streptomyces sp. AM 4-1-1. The sequence goes on along the minus strand of NZ_CP119145.1, from coordinate 6,802,656 downwards.
ACCGCGCTGGAGATGCCGTAGTCCTTCTTGAGCTGTTCGGGAATGGCGTAGTGCATGACGCGTCCGCGGGTGAGGGAGGACAGTTCGAAGACGGTGGCGAGGTGGCCGAGGCGGTCCAAGGCCCAGGCGCCGAACGGGGAGCGGTCCTCGATGGTCTCCATGACGCCGAGGAGGTGGGGCAGTGTCTTGACGACCGTGTCCCAACGGGTGTGCGGCACATGAAGCCAGTCGGCGCAGGTGTCGCCGATGAGGTGGCGGATCAGGGACGAGACGATCGGGTCGAAGAAGGAGCCGGGCACGACTTCCTCATAGAGGTCGATGAGCTGCCGGGTCAGGTGCGTGCCCTCCTCGGAGGGACCCATGTGCCGGATCATGTACAGGTCCAGGAACCGGCGGGCGTCGTCGAGGGACTTGGGCACGGCGTCCTGGTCGACGCCGAGCATGGCACCGACCACACGCCAGGCGTAGTAGTAAGCTTCCGCACCCTCTGTGGACATGTGGATGCCGAGGCGGTGCAGGCTGTCCAACACCAGCAGGGAGAAGAACATCTGCCCGCCGATCATGTCCTCCTGGCAGATCGGCGTTCCGAGCACCTCGGTGTCCCATCGGTTCTCGCGCCTGAGGTGGTGGCGGATGGAAGCATGCAGAAGGCGGACCTTCTGGGCGGCGGGGATGAAGCGGCTGCCGGCTTCAAAGGCGTCGGGTTGCATCAGGTGGACGGTGAACTGGCCCGTCTCCGCCATTCGTTTGGAGGGGTACTCCAGTCCGTGGGTGGTCGACAGCAGCTTTGCCACGTGAGGGACGACGTAGCAGGCGGGCATGGAGGCGAAGGACAGCGCGGTGGAGATGTGCACGTTGTTGTCGATGAAGAACAACCGGGCCTTCTCCATCTCCGACCAGTCCACCCAGGCCGGCGGGACTCGGGTGGCCTCCAGGTACTCCCGCGCGACGTCGGGCAGACCGTCCGGCAGGGGAGCGCCTGCGGTGGAGACGTAGCGCATCAGGGTGTTGAACTCGCCCACCTGACCGCGTTCGAAGAGTGCGGCGACAGTGGCGTCGGCGAGTGCGTCACCGGTCTGCCGCAGGGCGTCCATCGATGCCTCGGTGCAGGTCATGACAGGGGGCTCCTTGTCTTCGACGGATCTTCCATGGCGGCGGGAGGGACAGTCGGCACGGGGTTGTACCTGCCGGTGGGAGGCTCAGGACAAGCGGTGCGCCGCCGATCGGGCCAGCGAGGTCAGAGCGGCAGCGGCGTGTGGTGGTACGTCCAGTTCGTGGAGGACGCCGAGCGCCTTCTCGACCCGCACGCTGATCATGTCCTCGATGCGGTCGGGCGCTTTGAGGCGGCGCATCACCTCGCGGACCGCGCCCAGATCGTCCGCGTCCGGGTGACGCCGGCCCAGCGCAGCGCGCAGCCGATCGCGGTCGTCGCCGCCGGCGAGGCGCCAGGTCTCTGCCAGCAGGGCCGTGGGCCGCCGGCCCCGCACATCGTCGGCGTTGGCCTTGCCGGTCCGTTCCGGGTCGGCGAACAAGCCGAGCAGGTCGTCCCGCAGCTGGAACGCCTCGCCCAGCGGCAGCCCGTACGCGGTGTATCCCTCACGCAGCCGTCCGTCGGCTCCGGCCAGGACGCCGCCGATCAACAGGGGCTGCTCGACGGTGTACTTGGCCGTCTTGTAGCGGATCACCTTCAACGACACGGCGATGTCCGGACCGTCTCCGGTACGCAGGATCTCCAGGCACTCACCCGCGATCAGCTCCCGGGCCATCACCGACCACAGGGGGCGGGCCCGGGCGAGGTACGCGGCGGGCAGACCGCTGGTGGTGAACAGCTGCCCGGCGAGCGCCATCAGCAGGTCTCCCACCAGCATCGCCAGCGACCTCGACGCGGCGTCGGCGCGCGGGCGGCGCCGGACGGCGCCGCGCAGGGCGATGCGCGCGGTGGGCCGGCCATGTCGTAGCGGGCTGTCGTCGATGAGGTCGTCGTGCACGGTGGCGGCGGCGTGCACCAGCTCCATCGACGCCGCTGCCCGCACCAGCGCGTCGCTGTCCGGCTGTCCCACCGCGCGCCAGCCCCAGTAGCAGAACGCGGCCCGCAGCCGTTTGCCGTCCGCCACCGCGGCCTCCAGTTGCTCGGCCACTGGGCTCAGGATCGGATCGATCGCGGTGAAGTGGTCGGCCTCCTGGGCCACGAACCGGTGCAGTAGCTCATCGACACGGGTCCTGAACAAGGCCGGCTCCCACTGGTCAGACATCGTCAGTGCTCTTCCGATCCAGCACATGCCGGGCAAGGGTCTCCAGGTGGGCCGGGGGCACGGCGGCGTATCGGTCGAGCACGAGCCGGCCACGCGCCATCAGCTCGTGCTCGACCTCCGACGCCAGTTCCGCGGTGTCGGAGCGGCGCAGCAGCCCCCGTACCGTCCCCACGGCAGTCCCCAGCGTGCTCACCGCCAGGTCGGCCAGCCCGGCCACCAGCAGTACCGCCTGCTTCTCCACGCCGCCGCGTCGTCCCGCTTCCGGTGTCACGTTCTCTCCCCTCACCCACAGCACACCCGGGCAGCGCCGGTCACGCGCCGTTCTTGCGAGCATCACGTCACACCGGGCACGAGAACGGACAAACTCACGATCGAGTGATCACATCGTTCAACCGTGCGGATTATCGGCTCCCGGATACCGGCCGTCGGCCGCTTTGATCACAGTGGTGGGGTGAGGCAGCCCGGTCCTCCGGGCAGCCCCGCGAGGCGGCCTCCCTGGTCTTCGCCGGGCCGGGGGCGCGGCCGGGCCGGCCGGGGCAGTGCTGTCGGCCACGGTGCGACGGAGCGATCGCGCTGATGGGCAGGATGCGGACGGTGCTTCTCACACGCCACCCGGAACAGCGAAACGGCCCGCCGGAGGAACGACGGGCCGTCGGGCGTGTTCGGGCTTTGTGCGGGTCAGTGCTTGAAGGAGCGGATCTGGTAGTTCCCTTGCAGGTTGCCGCCCTGCCCGGCCGGGGTGGAGCCGACCTTCTTCTTGTAGTTGGTCTGCGTGTAGTACGTGACCTTGCCGCCGGTCCCGTTCCAGACCGAGCGGACGTTCCCGCCCCGCTTGATGAAGGAGCAGCCGTCCGCGGTGTTCGCCTTGTCGCCCGACCACTGACAGCTGCTTCCGCTGCCGTCCCAGCCGTTGTAGATGCAGAATTTTCCGGTGCAGCTGTAGGAGGCGCTCGGGCTGCCGGCAGATGGGAAGCGGACAGCGGCGGTCGCGGTCGAGCCGGCGCCGAGGGCACCTGTCAAGAGGATCGAGGCAGCGGCGAGCGCGGTGATGCGGTTCATCGGAGAATTCCCTTTGCCTGGTGCGGGAGCGGGCGCCACGAGACGAATCCCGGGGCCCGCGATGCGCTGATCACCACAGCCTGGCAGGACGACGGCCCGTACGAGCAGAGGTGAAAGAGGGGCGCCCGAAGCTCACCCCAGCCCTTTCAACGCCCCTCTGCCCCCAAGGGCTCAACCCCGAACCGTGGTGGAACGGCGTGCGGCGTCGGACGCGGTGCGCCGCGAGGCGGAGGGACGTCCGCCTACTGGATGCATGAGGATGTTCCGACAACGCGGCGAGGTGCCGCAGCTGTCGTCGGGCGCCCGCCGGGGATCGCGGGACAGCCATGAGTGCGATCCGCGCGCCGACACTCCTCCGGGCCCACCTCGGCGACGACCCGCCTCGGACCGACGTGCCCGGGCGGCGCAGCGGGGTCACGGCCCCCGGAGAGGACCGGAAGGGTGGGCGTTCTCCCCACCGAGGACCTATACCCGGTGTCGGAGGTGGTGGTCCGTTTCGCGGCCGAGCGGCTCGGTGTGGATGCGGGCGAGTTCACTGTGCACGGGGCACGGTGGCAAGACCGGTACGAGCACGTGCGGGAGGTCCGGGAGGTGTGCGCCCACCGGGAGTTCCCCGTGGCCGAGGTGGCGGCGCGGGGTCGTGGCGGCGCGGGTGTGGGTGTCGTTGGAGGGGCCGCGGGCGTTTCCCGACCGGGCGACCGCGCCGTGCTGGAGTGCAGCCGGCGGACCCGCCGCCAACCCGCGCGGGCGATCACGACGCGTCATCCCGGAGAGGGCGGGCCAGGCAGTCGACCGCCGCAGGCGCGGTGGCTCCGGCGGGTTCGGAGTGCCGGCGTCGGTCAGGACACCGACGGGCCGACGCGCGTGCCGGGCCGACTGTCCGCCCGGCACGCGCTACCTGGTCAGGAACAGCTGCAGTTACAGCAGTTCGGCGGCGGAGCGCAGCAGAATGACGCACTCGCCTCCGTCATGCCGTGACCCGCCGTGAGCGACTGGCTGTGCTCGTCCCCGGCCAGTGAATCCAGGTCGAGGTCCAGTGCGAGGTCGGCGACCGCGGCAGCGAGCGAGGGTGAGCTGTTGCTGTTCTCGTTCATCAGAGCCCTCCTTCCGTACCTAGTGGGGCATCAACAGGCATGTTGGTGCGCCAAGTTGGGACACTAGCGTGACGGTTGGGAGCCTGTGAAGGGGGTGGACTAGACCATTTGCCTCCGCTAGTGTCGGCCGCCCGGAGGCCCCGGGCGCAGCTTCGCCGGGCGCCTTCACGCCTGTGGGAGAGCGCCTTCCCGCTGAGGAATTCCGATGGAGGTGGTGATGAGGCCGAGGCTGCTTCCCGACACACATCTGCTGCCGTCCGACCGGGGCGTGGTGATCAGTGGGCCTCAGCACACGGCGGCCTTCGCGCTGCCGGGGATGCACCCGTGGCTGGAGCGGCTGCGGCCGTTCCTGGACGGCCACAGCAGCCTGGACCAGCTCACCGCCGGCCTTCCGCCGCAGGCCGCGCGGCATGTCCGCACGCTGGTGGAACTGCTGACCCGGGAAGGTTTCGTACGTGACGCCACGGCGGATCTGCCGCACGGACTGAGCCCACGGGTCCGGGCGCGCCACGCCGCGCTGATCGACTTCATCGCGGCGCGCGCGGACTCGCCCGAGCACCGCTTCGAGCGATACCGCGATTGCGCTCCCCTCGTCGTCGGTACCGGGCGGATGGCGAGTGCGCTGGTCCTGGCCCTGCTCGCCTCGGGTGTGGCACATGTCCGCCTCCGGCTCGATGAGGCCGAAGAGGGGCCCGGGAACGCGACGGATGTGGCCCGGCTGCGCGAATGTGCCGCGTTGCTCCAGCGGGAGGGCGGGTGCTTTTGCTACGAACAGCTGAGCGGAGAGCTTTCCGAACCGCCCACCGACGCCGGCGTGGTGCTTCTCGGCTCGGACGTGTTCGACCCCGAGCCGGCGGACCGGGCCCGCGCGCTGGCGATACGTGGCGGGGTTCGGTACGGGCAGGCGGTGGGACGGGGCGATCACATCGTGATCAGTTCGGTGGGTGATCCCGAGGGCGCGTCGGAACCTCCGGCCCCCTGCGGGTCGCCGGGCAGTGGGCTCGGTCACCACGCGACAGGCGCCACGGGTGCGGGGAATCCGGCTCGCGTGCGGGAGCCGAGTCCGTACCTCGGTGGTCCGATCGCCGCGCTCGCCGCCAACCAGCTCTGCTTGCACCTGTTACGCCGGGTGGCGGGTCTCGACGCCGCCGACGGGGGCGCCGATCCGTCACCAGTGACGGATGCCGCGGTCCTGGATCTGCCCAGCGGCCGCTTCCTCGGCGCGGAGCCGGGGTGACCGACGGGGCCGGCAGGACCGGTGAGACCGGCGGGACCGATGGGCCTCCCGGGAGCTTCGCGGGCGAGAACCCGTTTCCGTCGGCACTCTGGGCGGAGGCGGTCTATTCCCGCAGGGCCATCCCGGCCACCCTCGCGACGGGCTCCCCGGCTCCGGGAACGGCCGGCGCGGAGCGCGACCCGCTCCCCCAGGGGCCGCGCCTCGCGCTCGCGTCGCCGCCGCTCGACCTGATGCCCTCCCCCGGTTCCCCGGCCACCCTCGCCGACCCGTCCGTCCTCGCCGCGCTGCTGCACTATTCCTACGGCCTGCTCCAGCACGACCTGACCCCGGGCGGCCGGCCGCTCCACCGGGCGGTGGCCTCCGCGCGGTGCCGCTACCCGAGCGAGCTCACCCTGGTCACACCCACCGCGGCGTTCCGATTCGATCCGCTCCACCACCAACTCGTAGCCCTGGAAGGGGCGGTGACCGGCGACCAGGCGAGCGGTCCCGGAACGTCCCGGTTCATCGTGATCACCAGCCGGTTCGCCCGGACGGCGCGGCTCTACGGCGACTACGCCCCGCGGCTCTGCGCCCAGGAGGCGGGGATGCTGCTGGGCGCGGTGCACCTGGTGGCCACCGCACTCGGACTGCGCACCCGGCCCGGCCAGGACCAGGAGACGCTGAACGGCCTCTGCGCGAACGGGCTGTCGGCCCCGGCGGAACACCCCATGGGCTACCTGGAGATCCTGGGACCGGTGCGGCACCCGGCCGACCGGGCCTGGCCGCCACCCGACCTGGCCCCGGTGCTCCGTGCCCGTCACTCCGGCGCCGCGATCTTCGACCCCGGACCGGCGCCCTCCCCTCGTGCGCTGCTCACCGATCTCGGCGCCGCCCTGGCCGCGGCGCCGTTCACCGACTTCTCCTGCCATCTGCTGGTCCGGCGCGTCACCGGCTTTTCCCCGGGCCACTACGTCCACAGCGGTGGCCGTCTGCGGCAGGTCCGCGACGGTGACCCGCTCGAACTGCTCGAACAGATCGGGCAGACCGAGGGCCGGGTGTCGGTGAACTTCCGCTCGACCGCCTGTACCGCCTACATCGCCGTCCGGCGCGGCGCCGCCGTCGCGCGGTACGGCGCGGACGCCTTCCGCAGACTGCACCTGACCGCGGGGGCGGCCGCACACCTGCTCTGCGTGGTCGCGGCTCGTCATGGCCTGTCCGCCCGGGTCCACAACGGCTACGACGCCGCCGCCGGCGAACGCCTGCTCGGGCTGGCCCCGGACGAGGAGACGGTGCTCTTCCAGGTGGCCGTCGGCACGGCGCGGCCGGCCGCCGCCTTCCGCGTACCGGTGGTGTTCTGATGAGCCGGAACGCTCCGCTTCCTACCGCTTCCCCCGCGGTCACCGCCCCCTCCCCCGGTGCGCCCTCCTGCCCCGTGGGGGTACGGATCGCCGGGCTGCCCACCACCGCGCTCGACGCCTCCCGCATCCCGCACAGCACCGAACTCGCCATGAGTGTCGCGTCGTTGGACCAGCGGCTGACCGTCGACGCGGCGCGGCTCAGCGACGCGTTGTACGCCCTGATCGGCACCGGGCCGGCACGCCCCTTCAAGGCCCGGCTGGTGGGCCTGCGCCGAGCCGTGCACCAAGGTGCCCGCATCGGCGCACTGCTGGACGCGGCGGCCCCGCCGGACGTGCTCGGCGCCGCGCTCACCGACCGCCTCCACGGCCATGCCGCTCTCCGCCGGACCCGGACCGAACTGTTCGCCGAACTGGGGCGTGTCCTGCCGGTCGAGATCCGGTCGGCGGCGGCGGCCCTCGGCACGCTCGTCCAGGACCCGGCGTTCGCCGCCGGTCTCGACTACGCCAGTCCGGACCTGTACGAGGACCTGCTGCGCTGGAGCGAGCACGACACGTCCGGGCGGCGGCCACTGGACGGCGCAGCCGTCCGGCTGGCCAAGTACGCGGGCCGCGCGATGGCCAAGCCCAGCCCGTTGACCACCTTCGCCGCCAGCGGCTTCGGCGACTGGGTGGCGGACGCCGGTGTCGACGTACGCCTGGAGGGCTCCGTCCGGGCCGAGGTGGCCGAGGCGGGTCTGCTGCCGCTGTCCCGGATCGCCGCCGCTCTCGCCCACGTGCCCGAGCTGGGCGCGGCCGTCCGACTGCGCGTCAACCCGTCGGCCACACCGGTGTCCTCCCCCGAGGGGAAACAGTGGCTGTTCACCGCGCCGGGCCCGTCCGGCGAAGTGCGCGCCCTGCCCGCCACGCCGGCGCTGGCCGCGGTCCTGGCGGCGGTCCACGAGGGAGGCACCCCCGCGCGGCTGCGTGCCCTGCTCGGCGCGCCCGGCCCGGGGAGCACCACGACCGCCGCCGACGCCGTCGTCGCCCGGCTCGTCCGGCTCGGCCTGCTGGAGGTCCGCCTCGGACCGCCCGACCAGGTGCTCGACGCCGCCACGCTGTGCGACTGGCTCGGCCGGCACCTGCCCGAGCCGCACCGCGGCGACCGCCTCACTCTCCTGCTCGACGACCTGCGCGCCATCCGCGACCGGATCGACGCCGCCCGGACCGCCCCGCCCGGCGCCCACCGGGGCATCGCCGCCACCCTGCGCCGGCACACCACGGACGCCGCCCGACGGCTCGGACTGCTCGGCCCGGACGAACAGCTGGACCGCGGTCCGCTGTACTTCCACCACACCGTCATCACCGGCAGGGCCGCCGCGCTCGACCCGGCCGCCTGGCGGCCCGCGCTGGCCGACCTCGCTCTCGTACCCGCGCTGCTCGCCCCGTTCGACACTCTCGCACCGCCGCGCGAAGCACTCCGGCAGCGCGCCCTGACCGCCTACGGCCAGGGTTTCAGGCGGCCCTTCACCCACTTCCTCCAGGACTTCGGCGCCTGGTGGGCCGCACCCGGGTCGCACGCTCCCACCGAGCGCGACGCGCGGCGCCAGGACGAGCTGCGCCATCTGATCGCCGGTACCGCGCCGGCGCACGACGGCACCGTCCGTCTCGATCCCCGGACCGTCCGTGACCTCTGCGGCGCCTGGCCCGGCCCGGACACCTCCGGGGACCTCCACGCGTGCTACGTCCAGACGCTGCCCGACCCGGCCACCGGGCTCGGCCTGGTGCTCAACACGGTCACCTGCGGCCATGGGACCGGCCGCACCCGGATCGCCCGCCTGCTCGACCCACCGGCCTGCCCCGGGGCTGCCGCCGAAGAGGCTCCCGGCGACGGTCCCAAGGGCGCACCCCTCCGCGCCGAGTTCGACGCCGTCTTCGGCAGTGCCCTCAACCAGCGTGCTGCCGCAACCCGTTACGCGATCGACCTGGACGGCGCCACCTCGCACCGGCCCCCCGAACAGTTGATCCGCCCCGCCGACCTGGACGTCGTGCACGACCGGCACACCCAGCGCCTTCACCTGGCCCACCGCACCACCGGCCGTGTCGTACGGCCGCTCCACCTGGGTCTGCTCGCCACACCGCTGCTCCCGCTGCCGGCCCGGTTGCTGGCGGAGGCATTCGGTCAGACCTCCTACGCCTTCTGGTCGGACTGGCCGCAGCTGTGGCGGCTGCTCCCGCCGGAGCGGACCACCCCACCCCTCGAAGGCCCGGGGGCAGCGCCCGGCGCGGGCTGGACGAAGACGCCCCGTCTCGCCCTCGGGGCCCTGGTGCTGCGCCGTGCGACCTGGTTCATCGACCACGGGCGGGCGCCCGCCCGCGCCGCCGGGGAGCCGGACGCCGCCTACCTGGTCCGCGTGCACACCTGGCGTGCGGCGCTGGGCCTGCCGCAGCGCTGCTTCCTGCGCGCCCTCACCCCGCGTCCCGCCGACGGCTTCGCCGGCCCCGCGCTGCACGACAAGGACCGCAAGCCGGTGTACCTGGATTTCGCCCACGCCCATCTGTTACGCGTCTTCGAGCGGGTGGCGGCCACGGGACGGCCGCTGCTGCTCACCGAGGCCCTGCCCGACCTCCACGACGCACCGGCCGACCGGAACGGACGCCACTACGCGACCGAGTTTCTGATCGAGCTGCCCACCGCCCCGCTCCCGGCGGCGGGCCGGCGGGAGCGGACGTGCTGACCCGTCCGCCCGGAGGCGCGCCGGGCCCGGAACCGGAGGACCGCTGGGTCAGCGCCCACGTGTTCACCGGGCACCCGCTCGACCTGGTGCTGAGCGCGCTGGTCCCCGAGGCCGTCGCGGAACTGCGGCAACGCGGCCTGGCCGACCGCTTCTTCTTCCTCCGCCACTGGCAGGGCGGCCCGCACCTGCGCCTGCGGGTGCGTCTCACCACACCGGCGGCCGAGCCCTCGGTACGCGCCGCGCTGGACGCACACGCCACGGCGCTCTTCCGCGCGCTGCCGCCCTCACAGCCCATGTCGGCACATCAATACCGTTCCCTGGCACGGCGGTTGTCCGCCCAGGAGCCGGAGAGCGAGCCCGGGGCCCTGGCCCCCAACGACAGCCTCGCCTTCCACGCCTACCGGCCGGAACACGGCAAGTACGGCCGTGGCGCCGCGCTGCGGGCCGTCGAGGACGCGTTCGCCACCTGCAGTGAACTGGCCCTCGCCGCCGTGCTGGCCGAGTGGGGCCCGGCGCGGCGGACGGCGCACTGTTTCGCCCTGCTGACCGGCAGCCTGGACGCGAGTGCTCCGCCGGGCCGGCCGACGCCGGAGGTGCTGGCCCAGTACGGCAACCGGCGTGCCGCCCTGCTCACCGTCGCCCGTGCGGCACGCGCGGCGGGAGCGGTCGACCAGGCCGGCGCCGACCCGGTGAGCCGGTGGCTCGCGGCCTGCCGGAGTGCCCAGCGGCAGGCCGCCCTCCCCGCCCGGCTGGCCGGTCATCTGACCCACCTGGCATGCAACCGCCTCGGCGTGCGGCTGGGCCAGGAGGCGACCCTGCGCGCTCTGGCCCTGCTGGCCGTGGCGGAGTCGACGGGCGATGACCGACCGCGCCGGCACAGCACCCGGCCCGACCGGAGCGACCACGGCCACGCACCGCACGACGGCGCCGAACCACCGTGAGACCGGCCCCCGCACCGAGGAGCCCGGACAGCAGAGAACCACGAAGGAGGATTCCCGTGGCAGCCATCCCGCCGACGGACGAGCCACAGTGGCGCGCGGCCCACATCGCGTACTTCGGTGACGACACCGACCAGTTGATCCTCCGCGCCGTACGGCCGGTGATCGAGCGCTGCACCGGTCACGTCGAGTCGATCTACGTGTTGCGGCACTGGCGCCGCGGTCCTCATCTGCGCCTGGTGGTCCGGGCCACGCCCGCCGTCTTCGCCGAGCTGGTGGTGCCCGCCGTCACCGAGCTGATCGGCGGAGATCTGAGGACGCGGCCGCTCGCCGCCGCTCCCCTCGACGAGGCCGCCCTGCTGCCGCTGCACCGCCGTCTCGCCGCGGCCGAACGGGAACCCGGCCCGCTGACCCCCTTCCACCCGGACCACTCGATCACCTGGGAGGAGCACGATCGCCGGGTCGACGTGCTCGGCTGTCCGGTCGGCGCCGACGAGCTGGCCCTCTTCTACCAGCAGACCAACGACCTGATGTTCGAGCACCTGGAGTCCGTCGCCGCGGGACTGCCGCGCGAGACGCTGGCCCTGCGCCTGATGCTCGCCACCGCGCACACGCTCTGCCGGCACCCGCAGGACCCTTCGATCCGTCGCGGATTCGTGTCCTTCCGTTCGCACGCCGACGGCTACTTGAGCACGGTCGGCCCCCAGGTGCGGGACGCCTTCGAGCAGCGGTACGCGGCCAACCGCGCGGTCCTCACCGACCAGGTGCGCGCCGTGGTCGCGGCCTTCGACACCGCCGCGGCCGAGCCCGGGGCCTCGGACACCGGAGCGACGGCCGGGCCGGGCCAGGCGGCGGCGCTGCGGCGCTGGGTGGCCGCGATCGACCCGCTGGGCAGCCGCTGGACCGCTCTGTACGAGGCCGGCGAGATCCCCGAGGCGGAGATCCCGACCGACGAGGAGAACGGCATCGGCGAACTGCTCACGTCCAGCCCGCTGCACCGGGTGATCAGCGGCAGCGCCACGTACAAGCAGATGATGTACCGGGAGCCGCGCTTCCTGCGCTACCGCCTGATGCTCAACTACACCTATCTCCACCTCTCCCGTCTCGGGTTGCCCGGACTGACCCGTTACCTGCTCTGCCACCTCGCGGCCAACGCGGTGGAGGAGGTCTACGGGGTCAGCGCGCTCGAACTGGTCCTGGCCACCGCGACGGACACACCGGGTGCGCCGGAGAACGTCACCGCACCCGCGCGGACACACCGATGAGGACCGCCCCACCGGCTCCCCCGCCGGATGCCTACCCTCCGCCCGCCGAGACCGGAGGGGCCGCGGCGCGCCGCTACCACGCACGGCACGGCAGTGTGCTGCCCGCCATCGACCCGGCGGCGGGCAGCACCGCGCCCAAGCACCATCCGGGTGTGCCCGTCCTCCCGCTGCCGTTCCCGCCCGTCTTCCCGTCGCCCCCGGCCGACCGCGGTCCGGCCGCCTTCCTGGAGTCTCTGGGCGCGCTCCTCGCGCTGCTCAACGGCGTCACCCGGGTCGACTGGACCGACGCGGGCGTGGGCGCCGGCCGTCCGGTGCCGTCCGGCGGCGGCACCTATCCGGGCGAGGTGTACGCGGCCACCGCCTCCGGACTCTGCCACTACCTGCCGTCGGCCCACGCACTCGAACTCCTCTCCCACGCCGACCTGCGCGCCGGCCTCACCCGCTCACTGGACCGGCCGCCGCTCGAACAACCGGAAACGGTCCTGTTGATCACCAGTCGGCTGGACGCGAACCTGGCCCGCTACGGCCCCTTCGGCCACCGTCTGCAGGCACTCGACACCGGCGTCCTGACCGGGCAGGCGCTCACCCTGCTGGAGTCGGCCGGCGCCGCGCCGATGGCGCACGCCCGCTTCGCGGACGACGAACCGGGCCGCCTGCTCGGCCTCGACCCCGGAGCGGAGCGCGTCCACGCGGTCGTCACCGCCCGGACGCCCGGCATGATCGCGCCCGACGCCCCGTTGCTGCGCCGCCGTTCGGCCCGCTCCGGCTTCGAGCCGGTCGCCGTTCCGTCGGCCGCCCTGCTCCCGGTCCTGGAGGAGGCCGCCCGCCCGATCCCCCTGGACCACCCCGCCCCCGCCGACTGCGACCTGTACGTGGTCGCCCACCGCGTCACCGGACTGGAAGCCGGCTGCCACCGGTACGACCCGCGCACAGGCCGGCTCGTACCGGTCGCCGGGGACGTCACGCCCCGGAGCCTGTTCCCACCCGGCGGGCCGGGAGAACTGGCCGGTTTCGAGGCTGCCTGCGCCGTGCTCGTGACCGGCGACTACGAGTCGGGCTATCCCGAGCACGGCGACCGCTGGTACCGGATGCTGAACCTGCGGGCGGGTGTCGTCGGCCAGCGGATCGGCCTGGCCGCCGCGCGCGCCGGACTCGGCGCCGGGCTCCGCTGCGACGTCGACACCGCGGCCGCCGACGCCGTACTGCGCGCGCACCCCGACCGCACCACGCTGCTCGCCGCCCTGCTCGGCCAGGAACGCGGCAGCGGCGCACCGGCCTGCCACCTGTTCCGTCCGAAAGGCCCTTCGTGAGCCTCTCGGACCTCCCGACCGTGCCGCCCCCTCCCCGGCCGAGGACACAGTGATCACCTACGACTCCGTCCCCCTCCTGCGCCCCGACGTCTTCCTGACCCCGAGCGGCAGCGGCACCGTCTACGTGCGCTCCAGCCGTGGCACCGACCTGATCGCCGCCCCCGGGATCGCCGACTGGCTGGACCGGCTCGCTCCGTTCCTGGACGGCACCCGCACGGTGGAACAGCTGCTCGGCGGCCTCGACGCACCCCGTCGCACCGTGGTGCTCCGCATCCTCCGGCTCATCGACGGTCACGGCCTGTTGGCGGACCAGGCGGCGCCAGGCCCGGACCCGCGCGCCGCCTCCTACCCACGGTCGCGGGTGCTGGTCCTCGGGGCGCCGGCCGCGGCCGACGCGCTGACGAACGCGCTGCGGCTGACCGGTCTGCCGGCCGTCACGCCGGTGGCCGACCACGCGGCGGCCAGGACCGCGGTCGCGGCCGGCGGCCACGACGCGCTGCTGCTGCTCGCGGCGGGCGACGATCCGCGGTCCCTCGCCCGGCTCGACGAGGACTGCCGCGCACGCGGCCTGTGGTTCGCCGCCGCTGTCCGTGACGCGGAGTCCTGGTGGCTGGGTCCGGCGCTCTCCCCCGGTCCGGGCCGCGCGGTCGGCGGCTGGCTCGGCGCCTGGCTTCGCGTGCACGGTACGCAGGCCGTCCCTCGTACCCCGCAATGCCCCTCCGAGGCGGCCGAGTTCGCCGCGACCCTGCTGGCGCACTGCTTTCAGCGGGCCTTCCTCGGCTCCTCCACCGCAGCGGCGGCCGAGCCGGAACCGCTCGTCCGGCTGGACACCGCGACCCTGACCACCACCCGCCACCCCTACCGGCCCCACCCGGCCGCGCTGCCGGCGGCGCCGGAGTCCGCAGCGCGGTTCCTCGCCAGGATCGCTTCCCTGCGCGACGGACCGGCCGTCGGCCCCGAGGAGTTCTCCCGGCGCGCCGCGGGCTGCATCGACCAGTACGGCGGACTGCTGGCGGACCTGGACGAGGGGGCGCTGCCCCAGTTCCCCCGGCATGCCTCCAGGGCCCTGGTGCGCGACCCGCGCACCGGCCGGGCCGAGCATCAGGTCCACGCCACCGGTCCCGACTTCACCACAGCGCGCCTGCGCACCGCGCGACGCGCGCTGGCGCTGTACGCGCTGCTCGCCCTCGACCCGAGACGGTTCGTCCCGACACCTGATGGACCCGCTCTGTGGGCCTGGTCCCCCGAGCACGGCACGGCCCACCTGGTTCCGGCCGCCTCCGTACGCGCGCGGGGCCCACGCGCGCCCCGGGGTCTCGGCGCGGGCGCCACGTTCGACGAGGCGGTGGCGGCGGCGCTCCGCGACCGGCGCGGCCCCGCGCACGGCGCACTGATCGTGCCGCTCGATCATGATCCGGCCGCCACCGGGATACTGCCCTACCTGCTGAGAACGGTGCGTTGTGATGACTGATGGCCTCCTGTCCGCTTCCGCCAGGACGCACCATGACGGCGGTCTGCTCGGCCAGGCCCTCGTCCGCCGGTCGGACGCCATGCCGTGGCCCCGGACCGAGGTCCGGCTGCTGGCGGCCGACACACCCGACGCGGCGTCGGAACGTGCGCGTGACCTGGTCACCGACGGACACCCGTTCCTGCTCGTCGTCGCGGAACTGGACCGCGTGGTCATCGGCCCGCTGGTCCGCCCCGGCGCACCGGGCTGCCACCGGTGTCTCGCCGTCCGCCGCGCCGGAGCACGTGCCGACGCGGCCGAAGACGCGGCCCTGCGCGCCACCTACGGCGACCGCCTGACCGGCACGGTCTCGCCCCTGCTCACCCCGGTCGCCGCCGACCTCGCCGCGAACCTCGCCCTGAACCGGCTCACCACCGAGGCGACCACCGAGCACGCCGTCACCATGCTCCGGCTCGCCGACCTGGGGATCACCCGGCACCTCTTCCTGCCCGACCCCCTCTGTCCCGAGTGCGGCGGTCTGCCCGACGATTCTCCGGCCGGCGCCGCGATGCCACGCGTCGCCCGGCCCAAGCCGGACCCCGCGGTCCCGCGACTGCGGAACCTGCGCGCGGAGCGGGCAGTGCTGGAAGCCCGTTACGCCGACGACGAGACCGGCGTACTCAAGGGTTTGCGGTCCCGCGGACTGCACACCCTGCCGTTCGCCGAGGCCAAGGTCGGCCCGCCCGAGTCGGTCGACGGCGGTTACGGCCGTGCGCTCGACTTCCGCACCGCCAGGGTCACCGCGATCGCCGAAGCACTGGAGCGGCTCGGCGGAGGCCGCCCCGGAGGGCGGCGCACCGTGGTGCGCGGCAGCCACCGCGAACTCGCCACCCGGCACCCCGGCGGCGTACTGGACCCGGCGACCACCGGCAGTCACGAACCCCACCGCTACCGGGAACCCGGCTTCCCGTTCCAGCCCTACCACCCCGACCTCGTCCTGCCCTGGGTCTGGGGCTACTCCCTCACCCGCGAACGGCCGGTCCTGGTCCCCGAGAGCCTGGCGTACTACCGTCTCGGCCGGCACCACCCGCAGGCCGACCGGCCGTTCGTCTCCGAGATCTCCAACGGCTGCGCGCTCGGCGGCTGTATCGAGGAGGCCGCCCTGTACGGCCTTCTGGAACTCGCCGAACGCGACGCGTTCCTGCTCACCTGGTACGCCCGACTGCCGGCGCCCGCAGTCGACCTGCACACCGCGCGCGACCGTCGGATCGGCCTGCTCGCCGACCGGATCGAGGAGCGCGACGGCTGCCGGGTGGAAGTCTTCGATGTGACCGGCGCCGAGGGCATCCCCTGTTTCTGGGCCGCCGCCGTGGACACACGGCCCCACCCGGCTCCCGGCACCGGGCCCGCGGCGCCCCGCCCCGGAGTGCTGTGCGCCGGAGGCTCGGGGCTCGACCCCGAACGGGGGGTCTTCGGCGCACTGCACGAACTGGTCACCGCCATCGAGGCGTACCGGATGATCTACCCGCAGCGCGCGGAGGACGCCGCCCGTATGCGGGAGGACCCCGAGCAGGTCCGCCTGATGGACGACCACGCGCTGCTCCACTGCGACCCGATCGCTGCCCGCCGCCTCGACTTCCTGCTCACCCCCGGCGGCCGGCCGCCGCAGGAACGCCGGAACCTGCGCGAACTCGCCGACCGCTACGCCTGGCCGCACCACACCGATCTGCGCGCGGATCTCGACGAGTTGGTGGGCCGTTACGCCTCGACCGGCCTCGAAGCGATCGTCGTCGACCAGACCACCCCGGTGCACGCGGCATCCGGTCTCTCCTGCGTCAAGGTCCTCGTCCCCGGTCTGCTCCCGATGACCTTCGGACACCGTCTGCGCCGCATCACCGGACTCGACCGGGTACTGACCGCCCCCCACCGCCTCGGCCACGCCTCCCGGCCGCTCCGCCCCGAGGAGGTCAACCCGCATCCGCACCCGTTCCCCTGACCTTCTCCGAGGCCGCCGCAGAGGAGCATCCACGCGCCGGGTGACGGACGTGCCTGTCAGGGCGGGTTCGGGGAGGACACCGGGGAGGGCTCGGCCCTGGACACGGCGCTCCACGCGGCCGGCGCCGTGTTCCCGTCCGTCCGGGAGGTGGGTTTCGTCAACCGGTGAGCACGATCTTCCCGCTGCGGCCGGGGCGCAGGTGGTGGGCGATGGCGTGGTGGATGTCGGCGAGATCGTAGTGGGTCTCCACGGGGGCCGCCAGGGTGTGATCGGCGAGTTGTCGGGCGATGGTTGAGGTCACTTCCCGAAGTGCCGGGGGGCTCAGCCGTTCCATGTGCTGTGGCAGCCAGAAGCCTTCCACGCTCACCCCCCGGAAGACGAGGTCGAAGGGCGGCAGGGGGAGCGGGTGGCCGGGTCTGAAGCCGTAGACGATGTGGCGCCCGCCGTCGCGTAGGCAGCGCAGGGCCAGCGCTCCCTGCCGTCCGCCGACCGCGTCCAGGGCCGCGGCCACGCCTCCCGTTCCCGCTGCGTCCCGGACCCTGTGGACGACCACGTCGTCCGGGCCGTCGGTCGACACGACGTGTTCAGCCCCGAGATTCCGGAGCCGGGACGCTTGTTGGGCGTCGCGAGCCAGGCAGACACAGCGGACACCCCGGTCGAGTGCCAGGCGGATGAGCATCTGGCTCACTGACGACGTGCTCGCCGTCAGGAGGAGGGTGTCGCCCGGTTCTGTTCCGAGATCGGCCAGGAGCAGATGGGCGGTGAAGGGATTCACCGTGAACTGACAGGCGATGTCGAGCGGCAGACCGGCCGGGACCGGGATGACGGCGTCCTGGGGGACGGTGACGTACTCCTGCCAGGTGCCCGTGACGGCGACTGCCGCACGGGTGCCCTGCTCCAGCAGGACTCCCGGACCGGCCTGATCGACGATGCCTGCGCCCTCGAACCCGACGGGGCTGACGGCGCTGCCGCTGACGCGGGTGAAGGAGGCCGGCCGCCCGTAGTCCCCCTGGACGAACAGGACGTCGGAAGGGTTCACCGGCCGTGCTCGCAGGCGTAGCCGGACCGTTCCCGGTGGTGTGTCGGGCAGTGGCAGCTCCGTGAGGAACAGACGTTCGGCCGGATCGCCGTGGCGGTCGAAGACAACGGCGCGCATGAGTACCCCCTACGCGAAGGACGAACTGGCCAGGAGCGAATCGCGGATGTCGGCGATGGAGAACTTCCCGCCGTGCACCATCGAGTTCACCAGGACATAGGTGGCCCCGCCTTTGCTCAATGCCTCCGTGAGGTGCTCCAGTGCGCCGCACCCGCCGGAGGCGATGACGGGAAGCCCTGACGCTTCCGCGATGGTGCGGGTCAGTTCCAGGTCGAAGCCCTTGCCGACTCCCTCCCTGTCGACGGCGTTCGGCAGGACGGCGCCGACGTGGAGTTCTCCGAGCCTGCGGGCCAGTTCCACGGCGTCGATCGAGGAGTTCCTCGTACCGTTGTGTGTGTACACTTCCCACCCGCCGCTCCCGCGCGGGCGACTGTTGATGACGACGACGAAGCGTTCGGCCCCGTAGCGGTCGATGGCCTCCTTCACGTCGTCCGGGTTGTCGATCACGCTGGTGCTGACGGAGACGGCGTCGGCCCCGGCGTCCAGCAAGCGCCCGACGTGGTCGGCGGTGGGGACGACACCGTGCCCGACCGAGACCAGGGGAGACATGCCGGTGCCTTTGAGGCGACTCACCAGGGGACGGAGAAAGTCGTCGGCGCGCTCCCAGGGATCGGTCACGTCGACGAAGAGCTTGGTGGCGCCGTCGCGCGCATAGGTGGCGGCTACGCCGACGACGTCCCGGGGATCGGGCAGCCCCGGTATCCGCGAGGGCTTCTCGGTACGTCCTCCGGTCACGTCCACGCACGGGACGATCAGATCCGCGACGTAGGAGTTCCGGTCGTGGAAGACGGGAGTGTTCGGTTCGGTCATGGCGGGTTCTCCTTATCGGACGGTGAGTTGGCGCAGACGAGGGCCGGGGCGGGCGAGACGGCGGGCCACGTCGAGAGCGGAGGCCACTGCGGCTTCCTGGGAACCCAGGGCGCGGGTGTACGCGCCCACGAAGTACAGACCGCCCTCGCCCTGGCACTGCGTCAGGCGTCGGCGTGCCCGGTGCGCCGCCGGAGTGGGGAGGGGGGTGCGGAAGGACGTCCGGGCGACCTCGCGGCCGGGCTGCGGGCCGCGATGGGTGATCTGGCTGACGAACACGTCGGCACCGTGGCCCGGCCCGTACCAGGTAGTGGTCTCGCTCCATCCGTCGTGCACGGTCACGTTGGTGGTGGACCAGTGCCTGCGCTCCTGCGGCATGCCGAAGGGGTCCAGGTGCGCGGCGTAGACGAGTTCCTGATAGGTGAAGGAGTCGAGGATCGCGCGCAGACGGCTGCTGCCCCCGAGGGACCGGAGCGCCGCTGCCGCGGCATGAGCAGGCGTGGCGAAGACGACCGCGTCCACCGAATGAGTCCGCCCCGACGTCTCGGTCATCGTGAAGCGGTCGCCGTCCCGGTCCAGCCGGTGCAGCCGGGCCCGCAGGTGGACCTCTGTGGTTCTCAGCTGATCGATCAGCGCGAGGGCGAGCTTCTGGGTGCCGCCTCGCACGTTCTGCGTCGGGGCGGCTTCGGAAGTGGACGGTTCGGGACGGGCGAAGAATCCGCCGACGCCCCGGGCGGCGAGCCCCGGCACCTCGCGGATGCCGCAGCCGAACACGGAGGCCGGCAGGGCGTGGATCACGTCGTCCCGCAGAGCGCCGGGGAGAGTCGGCCAGTCGGCCGCCTCCTCGACAGTGATCTCGCCGTCGAGGTCTTCTTCCTCCCAACGAGATGCCTCAAGGAACAGACGGTTCAGTGCCTCCCATGCCGGGCCGAGGATCACCTCACGGTGCCTGTCCTCCCGCACGGTGTGAGGGCTGACCAGATAGGGACGGGCGTCGCCGCTGTGCCGCAGGGTGCGGGAGGCGGGAACCGACAGCAGGTCGTCCGGTCCGAGGCCGGCCGCTCTCATCAGGCGCGACCACAGTGGGAATTGGTCCGACACCTCATGGACCCCGAGGTCTGGACAGACTGTGCCGGCGCCGGTGCCAACGCTGACGGTGCGCGCGTCGCCTCCCGGAGTGCCGCGTTCCTCCAGCAACACGATCTCGTGGCTGCCGGACAGCAGCCACGCCGTGGTGAGGCCCGCTGTCCCCGCACCCGCAATGCCGATTCTCATCATGCCTCCTGTGGTGAGGAAGCACGGTCACGGCGCTTTCATGCCGTAACCGCACTCCCCCAGAAGCCCTCCTCCGGAAGTCGCGCCGTGAGAAGGGCTTCCCGTGGGTCATCGCCCTGGTCCGATCCGTCCCGCACCGCTCCCGCGGCGAGTTGCCGCCACTTCCGTCTTCGGACTGACCGGGGCAGCGGCAACTGCTTGTGGGAGGCGCCTGGGGACCGCGTACGACGACGTCGCTGTCGCCCCGACTGCCGCGGGCGCCCGATTCAGGCGGCCTCGCGCCTTTCGGCCACGATGCTGTGCACCGACGCCTCGTGCTGGAGCAGGACGACGGCGAGGGTCGCGGCCATGCTCCGGATCGCCTCAAGGGGCGGGCTCGCCTCCTCCGGGAAGTGGACATCGATGTTGCTCTTCAGCTCCAGGACCCATCGCGCGGCGTCTTCCGCGGAGGGAAGCACCCGCTGGTCCCGGACATCGAATCCCCTGTCCCGCAGGACGTCGGTGACGTACCGGAGTGACTTGCGGTGGCCCAGGGCGAGATGGTCCGTGTCCGAGGGCAGGGGCCGCTCGTCGGCCAGAAACTCTTCGCTGTAGAGCGTCTCGGAGATGACGAGCAGGGCCCCGGGCCGCATGCGCTGTGCCAGGGCCTCGGTCGCGGTCTCGTACACCTCCGGGGGGAAGTGTGTGATGGTGCCTCGGACGACCACCAGATCGTAGGGCTGTTCGGCGTCAGGCAGCGCGGCGATGTCGGCGGCGTCGCAGAGGTACAGGTGTACGCGGCGGTCCGCCCCGCGTACGTGTTCCGCGCAATGGGCGAGCTGCTCCGCGCTGATGTTGATGCCGTCCAGTCGCCGGCAGTCGGGGAAGACCCGCGCGAGGTGCCGCAGTGTTGCTCCCCAACCGCATCCCACATCCAGAACGCGCCCGGGCGTGGAGTGTTCGGGTCCGAGGCCGGTGGCTATGGCGAGTTGCCGCTCCAGGTGCCTGAGCCCGGCCTCGTCCAGTGACACGGGGCGGGGCGAGTCGGGGTGGTCGAAGACACCCCACTGGAAGTGCAGTTGATCGCCGAGGACTTTCTGCCAGTCGCTCGGGGCGTCCTCGTAGGCCCGCACGACGTGTTCACGGAACGAGTCGCCGCGGTGGGCCGGGAGCACCTCGTACGCCGGATCGTTGACGCTGTTCAATGGTTTCCTTCCCTTCCGACAGGTGGTGCGGCGCCGGGACTGCGATCCGACACCGCCACACCACATGGGCTCAGGCCGTTCCGGGCGCCGCGACCCTCCACACCTCACGCAGCGCGTCCGCGATGCGGTGGGCGTGGAACAGCGCTTCCTGGGGGTCGTCGCCGCGGTCAAGGCCGTCCTGCGCCACCGTCAGGGCGAGCTCGTTCAGCGCGTCGTCGCCGGGGTCGTCGTAGTAGTCGATGAATTCCTGCGGGACCTGGGCATCCGTCTCACGCAGGCGTCGCGCGACGGCGGTGGCGCCGGAGTAGTAGACCTTCATGTCGGTGTGGGCCGCCAGGGCTGCTGCCGCCTGGCTTCCTGATGCCGCGATCCAGGACATGGCACTGTGGAAGGAGTAGGCGCCGAAGTCCGCCGGCCAGCGCACCAGGTCGGTTTCCCTCATCCCCAGTGCGCGCGCCACCCGTAGCAGCTTGGGAGTCGCGCCGTGGACGATTCCTCCCACGGTCAGCCACAGCTCGGCGGCGGGCCTGTGGGGGAACCGGGCCAGCAGGGTTCCGTACGCGACGAGTTCCACAGCGTGCGACTGGTACTCGATCGCGACCAGGCGCCGTAACGGCTCGACGGCACCGGGACCGGTCACTGGGGCCAGTACGAGAGGACTGCCGGGAGCTGTCCCGGAGAGGGTCTGCCGGACATCGTCAGCCAGGGTCCTGGCGTCGCCGTGACCTTGAGTGCTCATGTGATTCCCTTCCAATGCGTCGATGACATGCGGGCCGGTGGCGCGGGTGACGGACAACTCAGGAGGAGGAACCGCGGGTCACCTCCGGCGGCGGTAGGTACCCGCTTTCCAGCAGGTGGCCGAGGTAGAGGTCGATCAGCCGGTCGTCTACCGGCGGGCACACCAGGCCGGCCTCGGCCGTCACCCGGTCAGCGTTGTCACGGCTGAGGTCGGGGAACGTGCCGGAGAGGTACATCTGCTCGATGGCGATGTCCGTGCCGGTCATGGGTTCGGCGAACATCTGGACGTACGGCGCCATCGGGTGCTGGGGGTCCTCGCTGGTCGCCTGGACGATCCCGTCCACCCATTCCTCGTATCCGACCGCCCGCACACGGTAGGAAGCGGCGCGCAGACGGTCGACCAGGAGGGGGAGCTGTGCCTCCTGGGGATTGGTGAGGTGGTAGACGCGGCCGTCGGGCTTCTCGTGGGTGATCACCCGGGTGATGACGTCGGCTGTGTAGTCCACCGGGACGAAGTTGAGCGGCAGCGGCACGTCGGGGGCCACACCGGACTCCGCGATCGTGCGGAACAGCGCGCACATCATGGTGTCGGTGTTCCATACGCCCCGGTCACGTGTGCCCGTGATCTCGTAGGGGCGGTGGATCGACAGAGGGAGCCCCTGGTGTGCGGCCTCCGTCATCATCTTCTCGGCGACCCATTTGGTCTCGATGTAGCCGAGCGACAGCCGGTCGGGGTGGGCGAGTGGCGTCTCCTCCGTCACGTGCCGGACGCCGGCGAGGCCGAATCCGGCGATGACACCGACGGTGGAGATGTGGTGTACGGGCTTGAGCCGGTGCGCGGCGGCCAGTTCGATGACCGTGCGGGTGCCGCCGACGTTGGTCGGAGCCAGTGCTTCGTAGGGGTAGGCGAAGTTGACCTGTGCGCCGCAGTGCACGATGAGGTCGCTTTCCCGTGCCAGCCGTTCCCAGGCGGTCCTGTCCAGGCCGAACCGTTCGGCGGACAACTCGCCCGGGACCGCCGTGACCCGGTCGTTCACGCGTCGCGGGTCCAATCCGTGGCGTCGGGTCCTGGCCGCGATGCGCGCGGCGCCGCGTGACGCGTCTCGCGTGCGGGTGAGGCAGTGGACGCGTTCCGCACCGGCCCGGAGGAGCCGGTCGATGAGGTGGACGCCGAGGAAGCCTGTGCCGCCGGTGATGAACACCGTGCCCGGGCGTCCTACGTCGGGCAGCGGGCCGGCGAAAGAGGGCGCCCGTTCCAGTCGCGCCTCGGCATGGAAGTCCGTGGTCTCGCGTGGCACCTGGGTCGCGCCTTGATCGGCGAGTTCCCGTGCCTGCCGGGCGAACGCGCCGAGTGTCGGATTGCTCAACAGAACACGGATGAGTTCCCTGCCGTGCTTCGGATCGATGCCGAAGCCGCGGCGAGTGGCCGTGGCGACCTGCGTCGCCATGAGCGAGGTACCGCCCAGCGCGAAGAAGTCGTCGCCTCGCACCGCGGCGTCCTTACCCAGGGCTTCGCACCAGATCCGCTCGACGGCGGTCTCGTCCGCGCCTTCCGGCGCCGTGCCACCACGGGGGCCTGCTTCCGGCCGGGAGAGCTGGGCCAGGAGACGGTCACGGTCCGCCTTGCCACTGGTCGTCAGAGGCAGATCGGAGACGCAGACGAGCCTGCTGGGCACCATGTGTGCCGGCAGACGGTCCCGGACATGCTCGTACAGGTGTGGGACGAGTGCGGCGGCATCCGCGTGGGGAGAGCAGACCACAGCTGCGCCGAGGTGTTCTCCCGGCCCTTCACCCAGTACGTCGACGGCGGCCTGCCGGACGTCGGGGTGGGTGGACAGCACGGCCTCGACCTCGTCCAACTCCACCCGGAAGCCCCGCAGTTTCACCTGCCTGTCCCTGCGCCCAAGAAACTCCAGCACTCCGTCCGCACGCCGGCGCACCATGTCGCCCGTCCGGTAGAGGCGGCCCTGTGGATCGTTTCCGTAGCGGTCGGGGACGAAGCGCTCCGCGGTCCGCCTCGGGTCGTTGAGATACCCCATCGCCACGCCGTCTCCGCCGAGCCAGAGTTCCCCCTCCTCTCCTGCCTCGGCCGGGCTGCCGTCCCGGCGGACCACGTAGGCCGTGGTGGCGGACACCGGCGTGCCGATGGGCACGAGTTCCGCGTGCCGTGACAGTGCGCGGATCGTGTGGGAGGTGCTGATGACGCTGTTCTCCGTCGGCCCGTAGGCGTTGACCAGAGTGGTCGGCGCGCCCTGGGCCAGCACGGCGCGGACGGCTCCGGGGCTGATCGTGTCACCCCCCACCATCAGACATCGCAGGCCGGAGAACATGTGTGGTGCCGTCTGCGCGTGAAGGTGGAACAGACCGGCGCTCAGCCACAGGGTCGTGATGCGATCGCGCCGGAGGCGCTGCGCCAGTGCCTCGGTGTCGAGCAGGTCGTCAGGGGCCGGCAGAACCAGACATCCCCCGTTGAGCAAGGTGCAGAAGATCTCGTAGCACGAGACGTCGAACGTCGGGTTCGTCGTGGCGAGGAGGCGGTCACCGGGCCCCGGAACCGCCGGGTGATCGGCGGTCACGAAGCGCACCAGCCCTCGGTGGGAGCACAGCACGCCCTTGGGCGCACCGGTCGAGCCGGAGGTGTATATGAGATACGCGGCGTCCGTCGCCATGCGTCCGGCTGTCCGTCGCGGGGCCTGCGCCCGTGGTTCCTCCTCCAAGTCATGGGTGGTGACAACCAAGAGTCGAAGAGCCTGGGGAACAGCGGTGTCCGGCGTGGCCACGAGGTACTTGATCTTCGCGTCCTGAGCCACCGCGACAAGCCGCTTCTCGGGTGTACGGGGATCGAGGGGCAGGTAGACGGCGCCTGCTTCCAGGATGGCGAGCGCGGTCATCACCGACTGGGGGGAGCGTCCCAGCAGCACGGCGACGATGTCGCCGTCACCGACGCCACGGGCGCGCAGCTGCGCGGCGGCCCGGCGCACTCGGCCGTGCAGGTCCCGAAACGTCCAGCGGCCGTCGCTCCACACCAGGGCATCGCTGTCCGGGGATCGTAGCGCCTGTTCGGAGAACAGGGCCGAAAGGAGGGCGTCGCGCGGATAACCGGTGCTGGTGGCGCCGCACGCGCGGACGTGCTCGGGGGCGCGTTTGTTCGGCGTGCTCGCCGTCGACGGCATGTCGAATCCCTTCGTGAGTCAACCGACCGGGGCAGGAAAAACAAATTCGGCACCGGCCTACGAGCGATCAGGAGACCGGACGAGGGCGAACCCGGCGTGCTCAGCCCGGCGAGCGAATTGACTTCCGGCCCGCTCGGGAACTGAGCCAGAAGCAGGGATGAGGCTGCGGTCCCGCACTGCGGGCCCAACTGGCCGGCCTGCACCATGGTCCACATGTTCCGCTCGCGAACCTGCCCGTCGCCGGCTGATCGCGGCCTGACGCACTCACCTGGCCGACAACCTTTTCCTGCTCCATAAGAAACTGGGCAGCGCCACACACAGGTTCAGAATTCACGGCTTCCCCGTCTCCGGTTCTCCGGCGTAATTGAATTATCCGCCGTCCGCAGGCACGGGTACCCTGACCTCAAACCCGAAAACGCCAAGGCTTCCGGTACCTTCGATACGGCACCAGGCCCCTTGGTTCCAAACGTTTTTCCCCGGCACCGAGAGGGACTGATCCGTAACGAACCACAGGCGCACCACACCTGTAGATCGACATTTCCAGCACTCTCTCATCGCTCCTCCCGTGGTGATCGCGCGACGATCTGAAGCCTCCCCGGGCTGTCGTGTGGTGACTTGGGTACCACAGGGGCACAGGTGAGCCAGTGGTGCCGGACTGAAAGTGAGTCAGAGTCGTCATCACGGAAAAGAGGTTGATCACCGAAATGGAACCCGGTCCAATTTGCGGTTCACCGCCCGGAGAACCAGGGAATAATAACCCCGTCCGTCCCGCCTCGGACCGCAGAACCGCTGACCTTTCTCTGAGCGCCAGAATCTACCCCAGGGGGCGTCGTCGTGCCGGACGAAAAGGGAGCCCACGATCAGGAGATCTTGTGCAGCCTACGGAAACTACTCGAAGACCTCGGTGAAATAACTCAGTTACTGCAGGTCCTGGTCGATGGGTACGAGTCGCACCCCACTCCGCCGCACACCTTCATCAAGACACCACAAAATCCTTCCTCTGGACGCGAAGAAGCATTGACGGTGTTTCTGGACAGAGAAACTGAATCGTTCACGGAACGCGAGAGCGAGGTTTTCAATCTACTGTTGACCGGAATGTCGAACCGACAGATAGGACGCAGCCTCGGCATAGCCGAGCGCACGGTAAAGAATAATCTTCATTCGATTTACCGGAAACTCGGAGTGTCAAGTCGCGCCGAGGCGATGACGAGGTTTTTCAGCGCCTCTGCCGCCTGGCGCGGCACGGATTCTGGCGCCTGACAGAAACCTGGCCTCGGCCTTTCGGAAATGGGCTCAATTCTCCGCCACCGCCCAACTGGTCACCACCGGCCGTCGCCGTCGACTCCGCTTCACCACCCGATGGCGCCATGTTCACAGCGAGGATGTCCGTCGACCCCCTGTCCGACGCGGTACCGGAAGGAGCTTTCCGATGATTGATGTACTGGTCGTCGACGGCGACTTCGTGGTGGCAAGCATCCACCAGGCTCACGTCGACAGCGTCGAGTCCTTCCGGGCCGTCGGCACAGCGAGCACCGGCGAGCAGACGATCACGGCCGTCAGTGAACTACGGCCCGACCTGGTCCCGCTCGATCTCCACCTTCCGGACATGTTCGGTCTGGACGTCATTCCCCGCCTGCGGATCGACGGGCACGACTGCGACATCATGGTGATCAGCGCCTCGCGCGATGCCGACGCGGTCCGCCGCTCCGTCCGTCAGGGCGTGGTCAACTACCTGTTGGAGCCGTTCGTCTTCGAAGACCTGCGTCCTCGCCTCGTGCAGTACGCCGCACAGCGCAACAGTCTGCTCACCGCGGTCGTCAGAGACCAGGCCGACGTGGACCGGGTACTGGCCGGAGGCCACTTGCCGGCCTTGAGCGTCACGCTGCCGAAGGGCATGAGCGGGAGACCTCGAAGCTGATCGAACGCACACTGTCCGGTACGGACGGAACGCTGTCCGCCGCCGAGTGCGCGGCCCGAGCCGGTGTCTCAAGGGTGAGCGCCCGTCGTTACCTCGAATACTTCCACGACACCGGCCGCGCCGAGCTGTCCCTGCGGTATGGGACCGCCGGCAGACCCGAGCGCCGCTACGGCTGGCTCGCCTGAGTTCGCTGTCGCGGTACAACTGCCGGACGAAACCGGCCGATCGGTCGCCCGCCGAACCCCGTTTGATCCGGTGCTGGTCCCAGGACGATCCGGCCGTGAACCGCTCCGGGTCTGATGGAGGCTCGATTCCCTGAGAGGATCGTGTCATGGCCCGTCCGTCTCCTTACCCTGCCGAGCTTCGTGAGCGTGCGGTGCGCATGGTCGCGGAGGTCCGCCCCAACTACCCAACTGAGTGGGCCGCGATGAAGGCGGTTGCCGCGAAGCTGGGCATCGGTGCCGCTGAGACAGCGCGGATGTGGGTCCGCAAGGCCGAGCTCAACGCTGGCCGGCGTCCCGGGGTCGAGCTGCGCCGGGCGAATGAGATCCTCAAGGCGGCCTCGGCTTTCTTCGCGGCCGAGCTCGACCGGCCGTTGAAGCGCTCACAGCGTTCATCGACACCCACCGGCAGGTGTTCGGAGTCGAGCCGATCTGCAAAGTCCTGAGCAGCCACGGACTGAAGATCGCCACGAGCTCCTATTACCCGCTCGGAAGCGCGCCCCCAGCCAGCGGTTGGTCCGCGACGCGGAGCTGAAGACACAGATCAGCCGCGCCCACGCCGACAACTTCGGTGTCTACGGCGTGCGCAAGGTCTGGCGGCAGCCGCACCGTGAGAGCATCCCCGTGGCCCGCGACACGGTCGCCCCCTGATGCATGACCTCGGTCTTGAGTGTGCCCGACGGGGCAAGAGCATCCGCATCACCATCCACGAGGACGGCCATGAGCGGGCCTCTGACCTGCTCAGAGGCGACTTCACGGCATCCCGTCCGAACGAGCGATGGGTAGCCGACTTCGCCTATGTCGCCACCTGGTCCGGCATCGTCTACGTCGCCTTCGTCGTGGACGTGTTCTCCCGGGCGATCGTCGGCTGGTCGGCCGCGACCAGCAAGCGGGCAAAGCTCGTCCTCGACGCACTCGACATGGCCCTGTGGCGCCGAGACCGGGCTGGCATCCGCAGATCCCGGGCTCGTTCATCACTCGGACACGGGCAGTCAATACACGTCTTTCGCGTTCACCGCCCACCTGCTCGAGGCCAGCATCGCCGCTTCAATCGGCACCGTCGGCGGCGCCCTGGACAACGCGCTCATGGAGTCCCAGATCGGCCTCTACAAAAGGGAACTGATCAAGCCCCACAGGCCCTGGCGCGGCCTGGCCGACGTGGAGCTCGGCACCGCGGAATGGGTCGACTGGTTCAACAACCAGCGCCTCCATACCGCCATCGGGGACATCCCGCCCCACGAACACGAGACCAATCACTACGCTCAATACCACCCCCAACCGGCGGCTGGAGTCAACGCATAGAGCCTCCGCCGAACCCGGAGCGGTTCACTGCCCGCAGCCCCTCTCACGACGGCTGCACTTCGTGACTCACCCCAGCAGCTCTGCGCTGATCCGGTCCCAACTGGGTCGCGGGCCGTCGATCGTGCGTACGGTTGTGAGCAGGCGGCCGTCGAGGAAGGTGTCGAGCCGGTCGCCTGTTAGATTACTCAATCGCTTTCGCTGCTCGTGGCGGCTCAGCTCTACGGGCTCTTGCAGGAATCCGATCAGTACTTCGTGCCGTGCCTCGCCCAGGACGTCACCGCGGATCCGACGTCCACGGACGGGCACGCCTTTGAAGGTCCCGAGTGGGGTTGCCTCCCGGTTGAAGGACCGGCTCATCGCCTCCTCGGCCGCCGGGCCCACCTTGCCAAGCTGCGGCGCATGTTTTGAACACGGCGTAACCTCCGCCGATCCGGATCGCTCCGGGGCGGAGGCTACGCCGTTTCACTCGGTCAGCCGAGGAAGGTCTGGCGCCACTCCAGCGGCGACATCGTGAGGGCCGCCTCGGCGAGTTCTCGGGCAGACGCCGTTTTGAGGCTGTTCAACGACGTATCGATCCAGTCCTGCACCAGCGTGTTTCCCTGTGCCCGGTACTCCACCGCCTGCACCAAGCACTCCAGCTTGTCCGCGTCCTTGGCCACGATCGCCTCGGGGCTGTCGTTGGCCTCGTACTCCTCGACCACACGGTGGACTCCGACCTTCACCGCCGGGTGCGCGCGGGCGATCTGGTCGGCGGTGACGGTCTCATTCGGCGCGGCCTTGATGTAGCGGCGGCCGATATGGGGGATGTCCCCGATCCGGGTCTCTTGGGTGTCGTGGAAGAGGCACATCAGCGCGACCTTCGCCGGGTCCACACTCTCCATCATGGCGAGGACGGCGCCGATGATCCCAACGCGGAACGAGTGGTCGGCGATCGACTCGGGGTTGTTGTTGCCGGTGAACCACCAGCCGGTCCTCTTGGCCTGCTTCATCACGCCCATCTCGAAAATGAAGCCGGCCGTGCCCTTTGCCGTGTCGTCCGCCATGTGCTGACCTCCGCTCTCAGGTGCGATCACGCAAAACGTAGTGCACGAAGTTGAGTTCGCGGCGGGTCCTTTCCGAGATCCCACCCCCGTCCAGCACCCGTTCGGTGCGTTCCTCAAGGTCCGCCGCCAGCCCCTTCGCCGCCTCTGGGAGCCATGGGTGCGCGATCAGCAGAGCCCAGAGGGTGTGGGCGTACAGGTCGACATACCCAGGGGCGTAGTGGAACCCTCGCACCAGGCCCCGCAGTAGCGTGACCGGGTCCCAGGCGGTCAGCTCCCGATCCCTCATGAACCGGTCGTCGGACTGTGGCAGTCGTACGCCGCCGAGCCAGTAGGCCCAGTAGTTCAAGTTCGCGGCCTCGGCAGTGTCGTCGTCGGCCAGGGAACGCTCGATGAAGTCCAGAAGCGGTTGGGGATCACCCAGCCGGGCCAACGCGGTCGCCGTCGAACGCGCCTCCGCCCAGTGCTCCGACCACCCCCGTCGGGCCAGCACCCCGCGCCGTGCGTGCAGGGCTTGCGCCGTCCAGGACGCCGCCGCGGGTCCCCGGTCGTATGAGGCGAGATAGAGTGCCTGGCGGTGTAGCAGAGCCCCGCCTGCCGGGCGTCGCGCCGCTTCGGCGGTCTCCCGCAGGTGCGCGAAGAACTGCGCCCGCTCTCCCATGCCGAGCTGCGGGGCAAGAGCCGAAGGCCCCCGCCTGGGTGCCGGAACCCGGCCGGCGAGGGCTGGGGGCGCCAGCCCCGTCAAGGCCCACGCCAGCATGTGCGCGGTGTCCCTCGTGTGCACCCACGACGCCAGCGGGTGCAGGTCCAGCTCCTCCGGTGCGGCGAGCGCTGCCCCGATGATTTGGTCCGCGTCCATCGCCGGATCGAGTAAGCCCACCACCTGCGGATCCGCGCCGAGCAGCCCGAGCCGGCGCCGCAGCCTGAGCAGCGCGCCCGCCTTCATGTTCGCCAATGGGCGGCGCCCCGACTCCCAGCCCTGCAAGGTGCCCAGGTCCACATCCAGGGCCTCCGCCATCGTCGTCTGCGTGCGGGGGATGCTCTCCCGCGCCAACCGCAGCACGAACCCCGCAACCGATCCTCTTGCCGCACGTCCCCGTGCGGGCGGTCTCGCCGCCATGTCCTGCTCCCCGAGTGCGCGTTGCCCCCAACCCGTACTGCCAGTCAGTCCTACCGCGCTCAGAGTGACCGTACGTTCAAGACGCGGAAACCGACAGCACCCGGAAGGGTTCAGCCTGTTGACGCATTCGCTCGGAGATTGAGGACTCCGGGCGGCCCCCGAGGCAGCGGGCTTCGTCGCGTCCCGAACCGCGGCCCGCTGCTGTCCACACGAGAGGAGCGACCACGTGACCGCCTCCGAACTGCCCCGTAGGGCCCCCGGCGCGAGCGGCCGGACATACACGCCGCCGGAGCCCCAGGTGGGTGCGCCGAGCCGTGCTCTGCGCCTGCGGGCGGCCGACGGCTGGGAGAAGTTCATGTGCCGTGCCGCGAGCCGACCGGAGGCGGGAACGTGAACCCGGTCGATCCGGACGGGTACGAGCAGCACCCACTCCTGAACAAGAACGTCCGGGACTTTACCTCGCGCGGTGAGGGCCTCCTCGTCGCCGTGACGCATGAGCTCCACAGCCACGGCACCGTGCGGATCGCGCACATCCGTCCCCGGGGTGGGATCGAGTGGACGACGGCCGCGGACAACATCCAGCTCCTGTGACCCGGTTACGCCCCTGGTCCGGCTGGCGCCAGCACCTGGCTGTCCTCGCGTTCGTCGTCGTAGCCACGTTCGCCGTAGTCGCGCTGGCCATCGCCGGCACGCCCAGTTTCTGAAACGCCCCCAGCCACAGTCTTCTGCCACATTCAGCGAAGGAGAAGCACGGATGGTCAAGCTGCTGAACTCCCACGTGCCCCATGGTGAGAAGCGACCGTCCCTCGCCGCCCTGGCCGGGGAACTGGCGGACGCAAGCCGCTTCCGTACTCCCGTGCCGCCGCTGGCCAGCCGGTTCCCGGGCCTGGCTCTCGAAGATGCGTACCGCATTCAGCGGCTCAACGTGGCGCGTCGCGTTTCGGCGGGTGGTCGCGTCGTCGGTCACAAGATAGGGCTGACCTCGCTTGCCATGCAGCAGCAGATGGGCATCCACCAGCCCGACTCCGGATTCGTCCTCGACGACATGATCTCGCCCAGCGGCAGCCGCTTGAGCATCGCGGACTTCATGGCGCCCCGGATCGAGACGGAGATCGCCTTTCGTATCGGCCGCGACCTGAACGCCCCCACGGACCTTCGTACCGTCCGCGCCTCCGTGGCGGAGGTTTTCCTCGCGTTCGAAGTCCTCGACACCTGCTTTACCGACTGGAACATCACGCTGGTCGACAGCATCGCCGACAACGCCGCGTGCGCCCGGGTCATCACCGGAACCCCGGTCCCCGTCAGCGACATCCAGGATGTCTCCGCAGAGCGGATCACGGTCACCGTCAACGGCCAGACCGTGGCGACCGGGGAAGGACGCGACATCCTCGGCGACCCGTTCAAGGCGCTGATGTGGCTGACGTACCGCCTCCCCGTCCTCAAGACCACGCTGCGCGCGGGCGACATCGTCCTGGCCGGTTCCGTGCACGCCAGCATCCCGCTCACCGCCGACATGGACATCCGGGCCACGTCGCCCCGGCTCCCCACCATCCGTACGCACGCCGTCTGAGTCCTGACCGCTTCGTTTGAAGAATGGAGTACACGTGCTGAACACGGCCGTCCTCGGTACCGGTCTCCTCGCCCTCGACCTGGTCGAGCGCATCCAAAACTCCCCGCACCTGCACTGCGGTCTCGTCGTCGGCCGCGTCCCCGACAGCACCGGCCTGAGCAAGGCCGCCGCCATGGGCTGCGCCACCGCGGCGGGCAGCATCACCGCCCTGGCCAACTCGGAGGAGACGTTCGACATCGTCTTCGACGTCACCAACGCCTTCGCCCACCCCGAGCACGCGGCCCGCCTCGCCGGCACCGGAGCTACGGTAATCAACCTGACCCCCGCCAACACCGGGACGCTGATCGTTCCCGCCGTCAACGGCGACCAGGCCGCCGCGCACCAGCACATCAGCCTCGCCTCGTGTGGCGGCCAGACCTCGCTCCCCGTCCTCCACGCCATCACCCAGCACTACCCGGCCCTCCACGTGGAGATGGTGGCCACGGCCGCCACCAAGAGCGTCGGCCGGGCCAGCCGCCTCAACCTCGACGAATACATCGAGACGACCCAGTCCGCGATCCGGCAGTTCACCGACGCGGACACCGTCAAGACCATGCTGAACATCAGCCCCGCTTCGCCGCCGCCGCGCTTCCGCAGCTCGATGACGCTCCTGGCCCCGGGCGCGGAGGCGGAGCCGGTGCGCACGATCGTGGACTCCGCGGCCAGGACCATGCGGTCCTTTGTCCCCGGCTTCCACGTGGCCTCGTGCACCGTCGCCGACGACACGATCCGCGTGGCCGTGGAGGTCACCGCCACCCGCACCAACATGCCGGTGCACGCGGGGAACCTCGAAGTGATCAGCGCCGCCGCCATCCACGCCGCCGAACAGCACGCTCTCACCCGGACCTCGGCAGTGAAGGAGTACGTACGATGACCTCCAGCAACCAGGGTCGCCTGATCGTCCACGACCCGACCCTGCGCGACGGCCAGCACGCCGTACGCCACCAGCTCGACCGCCACCAGATCAGCGCCTACGCCACCGCCGCCAACGCGGCCCGCGTCCCCGTCGTCGAGGTCGGTCACGGCAACGGTCTGGGCGCGTCCTCGTTCCAGGTCGGGCACAGCAAGATCAGCGACGACGAGATGCTGTCCACCGCCCGCGAGGCACTCACGCACAGCAAGATGGCCGTCCTCATGGCGCCCGCCTGGGGAACCTCCGCCGACCTCCGCAACGCCGTTGTACGCCACGGCGCGGACGTGGCCCGTATCGCGGTGCACTGCACCGAGGCCACCGCCGCCGAACGCCATCTCGGAGTCATCCGGGAACTCGGCGCCGAAGCACAGGCCGTGCTCATGATGAGCCACATGGCCGACCCTGGACAGCTCGCCGAGCAGTGCGCGCTTCTGGTCGGCTACGGGGCTCAGGCCGTCGGCATCATGGACAGCGCCGGTTTCTACCTGCCCGAGGACGTCACCGCCCGCATCGGCTCCATCGCCTCGGCGGTGGAGGTGCCCGTGATCTTCCACGGGCACAACAACCTCGGTATGGCCGTGGCCAACTCCGTCGCCGCCGCCGAGGCCGGTGCCCGCGTCATCGACGCGTGCGCCCGGGGGTTCGGCGCGGGCGCGGGCAACACCCAACTGGAAGCCCTCGTGCCCGTGTTGGAGCGCTATGGCCACGCCACCGGGATCGACGTCCGGCGCCTGGCCGACGCCGCCGACCTCGCCGGACAGACGCTCATGCCCGCGCCGCCGTCAATCGACTCGACCAGCCTCGCGTCCGGACTCGCCGGCGTCTTCTCCGGGTTCAAGAAGCCCGTCATGGAGGCAGCCTCGCGCGAAGGCGTCCACCCCTGGGACCTGTTCCAGGAACTCGGCCGCCGTCAGGTGATCGCCGGGCAGGAGGACGTGATCCCGGAGGCCGCCCGCAGCCTCGCGACGCGGGGAACGGGCCGGTGACCGCCATGACGGCCCCGGCCGGGGTCTGGTTCATCACGCCGGGCCACGCGTCCGAGCGCTTCCCGACCGCGTACGAGTGCGGCGCGGACGTCGCGCTCGTGGATCTGGAGGACGCCGTGCCCTCCGTGGCCAAGCCGTCCGCCCGTGCCGCCGCCCGCGGCTTCTTCGCCGCCCCCGCCGCGACCGAGTGCACGCTCGGTGTCAGGATCAGCTCGCCCGCCACCCTCGACGGCGTTCGCGACCTCGCCGCCATCGCGGTCTTCCCTGTGAAGCCGCAGATCGTCTTGATCCCCAAGGTGGAATCGCCGCGCGACTTCGAGATCGTCGCCGGTGTCCTGGACACCCCCGACTACACGCCCCTGCTGTACGCGCTGATCGAGACTCCGCGCGCTGTGGAGGCGCTGCCGTCGATTGTGCGGGCCGATCGGATCGCCGGGGTCCTGTTCGGTACGGCCGACTACGCGACGTCTACTGGCAGCGCCATGGGGTGGGAGGCGATGCTGCACGCCCGGTCCGCGCTCGTCACCAGCGCCGCCGCTGCGGGCATCCCGGCCATTGACTCCCCGTTCTTCGACCTGGACGACCTTGATGGGCTGCGTCGTGAAGCCGAGCAGGTCAAGGCGCTCGGCTTCGCCGGGAAGAGCTGCGTGCACCCTCGGCAGCTCTTCGCGGTGACGGAGGTGTTCCGTCCGGCGGACGAGGAGATCGCCGCCGCCCGCGCCATCGTCGAGGCCGCCGAAACTGCCGGCGGACGTATCGTCCGTGTGGGCCACCAGATGATCGGACCCCCTATGGTCGCCGCCGCCCGCTCCCTCCTCACCCGTGCCGACACACCGCACGAAGTGCGCGCATGAGCACCGTCGGCCCGCAGGGGTACCGGCGGATCGCCGAAGGCCGCTACCGAGAGGTCGTCGGTCTCGGGTTCGACGAGCTGACCGTGGGCCTGGTCATCGAGCACCGGCCCGGACGCACCCTCACCGAGGTCGACAACGTCCTGATGACGACGCTCGGCGGGAACGACGCTCCCCTCCACACGGACGCCCACTACAGCAGTCTCACCGAGTGGGGCCGCCCCCTGGTGTGCAGCAGCATCACCCTCCACATCGTCGGCGGAATGACCGTGCGCAGCACCAGCGGCCTCACCCTGGCGAACCTCGGCTTCGAGGAGATCTGCTTCACCCACCCGGTCTTCGTCGGCGACACCCTCTACGCGGAGACCGAAGTCACCGGCCGTCGGGTATCCGGGAGCCGGCCCGGGACGGGGATCGTCACCTGCCGCACGACCGGCCGCAACCAGAACGACGAAGTCGTCATGACGTTCAGCAGGAGCTTCCTCGTCCCCCTCGACAGCGCCACGGTCAGAGACCGCACGAACTACTAGAAGCGGACGTCCCATGCCCGATCGGACCCTGTTCACCGAGGTCGTCGACGACGACCACTGGCAGCAGTACGACAGTCTCGCGGCCCGGAGCTACGGCCACCCCGTGGACGACATCGCCCTCCTGCGCCCCCATGCGGACATCCGCCTCGCGGTCAGGGACGGTCACGTCGTGGCTGGCGGTCTCGGCCTCCTCCTGCAGCAGTTCTTCGGCGGGGCCCCGGTACCGTCCGCACTCCTCGGCGCCGGCTGCGTCGCCCCGGAGGAACGCGGAGCCCACCTTTCCGTCCGCATGATCTCCGAACGCCTGCGCCCGCTACGCGACCAGGGAGCCGTGATCTCCACGCTCTGGACCGCATCCAGCGGCTACGCCCGCCGCCTCGGCTGGGAGGCCCCCGCTCAGGTGTACTCGTGGGCCGTCCCCACCGACGAACTGAAACGACGCTTCACTGAGACCGGATTCGAGATCACCCACGGCACGAACGCGAAGGTCCGCCTGCTCCAGAACGACCTGGCGGCCTGGTGGAACGGAACATGGCAACGACCGGAGTGGTGGGCGGACTGGCAGCAGGGCAAGCACCCCGGCCTCACCACCTACCGGTTCAACCGGCCGGGGCAGGAGCCCAGCGGCGTCCTCTGCGTGGCCAACGAGCCTCACCCCATCGAAGAGCGTCAGGTCGTCGTGCACGACTTCTGGGCGGCGAACCAGGACACGGCCGCCGCCATGCTCGCCTTCCTCGGCCGGCACAACAGCCGCATCCCCACCGTCGCCTTCCAGCGAACCGGTCTGCCGCCCGGACCGCTGCTGCTGCACCGCCTGGACCGTCCCGGCTCCCTGACCGCGCGGTCCTGGCACCCGTGGATGCTCCGCATCCTGGATCTACGCCGAGCAGTGCAGCTGCGCGGCTGGCCCGAAGAGGTCGACCTCACCATCCCGATCGAAATCGTCACCGAGAGCGGCGAGGCCACCGAGCGCTACACGCTCCGGATCACCGGCGGGAAGGCCGATCTGGAACCCACCACGCGCGCGGGACAGATCACCCTGACCAGAGGACAGTTCGCCGTCTGGTACGCCGGCGGTTACCGCAGCACGGCCGCCGCCACCCTGGCCGGAGTAGCCGCCCCTCCTCGCACCGTCGCCCGGTTCCTGGCTGTCACCACCGACCGTGAACCGTGGCTCGCTGACCACTTCTGACCCGTATGCCGCGAGGCGCCGCAGTACCCTTCACGCTTACGGGCTGATTCCACCGCTTGCACGCAATTCGGAGAAACCACCACATGAAGCGGAACACCCCCATGCCGCCCGACCTGCGCCGATGGATCACCGAGAGCCTGCCGGACGGGAACCCCGACAAGGCCGAGGACGTCTCCTGGGACCGCGGCGACTCGCGAGTCTGGAGGGTGCCCACGGCTGGGACCGAGGTCTTCGTGAAGCTCAGCCCGAGCCCGAAGGACTACGAGCGGGAGGTAGCAGGCTACGCGTACGCGGCGCGTGTCCTCGCCCCGCAGGAAGCGCCCCGCCTCCTCTCCGCAGATCCCGGCTTGCAAGCGATCATGACCTCGCTCCAGCCGGGCCGCGTCGTACGCGGGCTGCCCCTCGGCAGGAAGGAGGAGCTGCGGGTGCACGAACGGGCGGGAAACCTGCTCAGGCGCTGGCACAACGCCTCCACCCCCGCCTCGAAGCAGGACCGCGACACGATCCGCGCGACCATGGCCGGCCAGGCGAGCGAAGCCGCCGCCTGCCTGGAGACCACCGCCGGACACCTCGACGACAGGCAGCGCGCTCTGGTCCAGTGCGTTGCCCACGAGCTGCCGCAGCTCGCCGAGAAGCTGCCCGTCGTGTACCGGCACGGCGACTACGCCACCCGCAACTGGCTGTGGGACCTCCACCACGGCTACGGCGTGATCGACTTCGAGATGTCCGCCCACGGCGTCGCCGTCGAAGAGTTCGTGTGGCTGTGCGGAGCGGTATGGGCGCCCCGCCCGGACCTCAAGGCCGCATACTTCACCGGATACGGCCGCGCCCTGTCGGACAGCGAGGAGAGGGCGCTGCTCCTCCTCACCGCGAGGCTCGGTGTCTCCTACCTCGCCACCGGCCTCTCCAAGCAGAACCCGGTGCTCGTCGAGCGGGGTCACCTCGTCCTCAGCCGCCTGACGCACGCATAGGGGCGGCCTGATGACGACCGTCCTCATTGTCGTAGCACACCCCGACGATGCCGAGATAGCCATGGGGATGCGCATCCACGAGTACGCGAGGCAGGGAGCACGGGTCTGGGTGCACTGCCTCACCACCGGGGCACCCGGACCGGACGGCGCCCCGGAGCGCACGCACGAGTGCCTGGCCGCCGGCGCGATCCTGGGCGTGGAGAACTACAGCTTCTCGAACATCCCCGACACCCGGTTCGTCGAGAATCGCGGCGAGATCAACAGCGACCTCGTCAAGCTCCTCGACGAGACCCGCCCGGACGTCGTCTACACGCACTTTCCCGACGACCAGCACCTCGATCACCGCGTCACCGCGCAGGAGGTCACGACCGTCGCCCTGCGCGCGGCCAACAACCTGATCTACTTCCGCTCCCCCTACAGCATCGGGTTCGAGCCCACCAAGATCTTCGTGGGCACCCAGGAACTCCTGGACCTCAAAGCAAGGGCTCTGAGGTGCTTCGCCTCGCAGCAGCAACTCGACATGGATGTCTTCCGCAAGCTCGCCGAGGTCGTGTACCGACAGCACGTACACCACCGTGTGGTCGAGCACTTCCCTACGGGGACGAACTCCGCCGAGCTCTTCCGCACAGCGAGGGACATCGAGTTCGCAGGCCGGGCAGATCCGTTCCAACGACGCCCCTCAACGGAAAGACCCGCATGACCTCGACCTGGCTCCCGCCTGAGCAGTACGTCAAGCGGTTCGCGGGGGGTTGAGGGCGTCAGGACGCTGAACGGCGCCGGACCCGCCCAGTCAGGCCGCTCCTCGTCCTCAGTCGTCTCACGGCCCCGCAGCCGGTCCAGGGCACTCTCCTTCTCCAGCTCGTACACGGTCTTGCCCCTGCGTGTCACCCACGCCTCTTGGGGGAGGCCTCGTCCACCCAGTACACAGGGCTGCCTGTCGCGGGGTCCCGGACCGGCACAGGAATGATCATCCAGGCGGGCGGCTCCGGGCCGTACGGGGCCGTCGGTGATTCCGGCGGCGGCTCGGCCAGGATCGCCTACGCGTACTCCGGCCGCGCCGACTTCCCGAGCACCGTCACGTGCCCAAGCGCTCGGCGTGCCACTTTAAGGGCAACCCTACGATCTGCTGTTCGTGGTTCCCGTCTTGGATACCGGTCGGGGGCCAGGCTCCAGATCACCGTCCAGGAGGGCCTGGATAATTCTGTGGGTTCGCGCCTCCATCTCGGGCCCGTAGCCGGCAAGATTGCGCTCTAAGGGCTTGCCGAGGATTAACCTGTGGGTTTTGGGGCTTAAAACCTGCAGGTCAACGCACTGCTTAACTGCAGGTTGTTCTCCGGCGGACGCTAAGGGCTTGCAGGTCATTAACACGGTGTCTTGATCTTGATGCTGGTGTCGCCGGTCAGCGCGAGGACCCTGGCATGGAGGACTGCGAGGGACGCGGGTGGGGTCTTCGCGGGCGGGATGGTGATGCCCTGGGCCTCGAGCAGTCTTCTGTTCTTGAGGAGGGTGCGGTGCATGGCCGTGCGGCTGCTGGTGAACAGTACGGCGAGTGGTTCCGCGGCCAGGGCGACCCGCAGGTGGAGCACGGTCGCCAGGACTTGTTCGGGGAAGGTGAGTCGGGGTGGGCGGCCGCGCTGAATGTCCCCGTCGGTAGCCAACATTGCCGTGAGGTTGTCCAGTTGCTGGCGGGGCATCCCGGTCAGTGAAGGATCGGAAAGCAGAGCCTGGTCCCACTGCGTGTCAGCGGCCTGTGGGGATTGTGTCGCCGACATTGCAGGCCGTATCTGGGGGTGCAGGGCATAGTTCCAGTCTCCGTGGAAGGCATGCCGGGTCAGCGGCAGAGCGGCCATCTCTGCGTCGCTGATCTTCACCCCGATGGGATAGCTGTTGGTGTCGAGCGCGGCCTTCACGCGCAGTCCGGTGCGGGTGGTGGTCGCTGCGATGCTGTTCACGATGACTTCGTGGCTGGTCAGCGGGCGGCCACGCCAGTTCATGGTGATGTGCGAGAACAACCGGTGCTCGATCTTGTTCCACTTCGACGTGCCGGGCGGCAGATGACACACAGTGATGGTCAGCCCTGTTTCGGCGGCGAGCCGTGCGAGTTCGAGCTTCCAGGCCCGGGTGCGGTAGCCGTTGGATCCGCCCGCGTCGGCGGTGACCAGCAGCCGGGTTGCCCGCGGGTAGGCGTCCTGGCCCTGGCCGTGCCACCAGCGGCGGATCGACTCCACGGCAAACGCAGCGGTGTCGTGATCGGTGCCGACGTTGACCCAGCCGGTGTTCTCCTCGATGTCGTAGACCCCATAGGGGACGGCCTTGCCCAGTTGCGGGTCGGCGAAGTCGTGGACGCCCACCAGTACCGGATCACCCGCCGGCCGCCACTCACGGCCGCCGTTCTTGAACTCTCCGACGAGCTCCTTCTTCTTGGTATCCACGCTGATCACCGGCTGGTCGGCGTCCCGGTATTCGCGGGCCTGCTCGTTGAGATAGCGGAACTGGGCGTCGCGATCGCTGTGCTGGCCGCCCTCCAGGGTCTTGGCGTTGGCCTGCAAGCTGAAGCCTTCCTCCCGCAGCAGGTCGGCGACGGTGTCGGCACTGACCTTGTGACCGGCCCGGGACAGCTCCCGGGCAAGGGCGCGTGTCGACTTCACCGTCCACCGCAGCGGCGACATCGGATCCCCGCGCTCGTCCGGCTCGACCAGCGCCAGCAAGGCCGGACGCAGCCCCGGGTCAAGATCCGCGACCCGTTTGCGACCTCCGCCCGGCCTTCGTGCCCGACCCGGCGGTGCCTCGCCCGCCTCCAACTCGAACACGCCCCTGCGGACCGTTGTCTCACTGACCGCCGCGGCCTGCGCGACGGCCCGGACACCGCCATGCCCCAGGACCCTGGCCTCTGCGGCCATCAGCAGCCGGCGCTGCCGTTCATCCAGGTGCGGGAACAACACCTCGAACTTCACAGCGAGTTGATCACGAGTCTCGTCCGGGATGCGCATACCACACCAACGATCCCCGGAACGAGAAGCAACACCTTGATTGCCTGCAAGCCCTAACTTGATCTTTAACCTTGAGGGTCGAACGGTTCCTCGTACTTGATCACTCGGTCTGGTAACTGCCTTACGTGGGGGCGGCCTTCGGCTGAGCATGTGATCCGACCAAGGAACACACAACGCTCAGCACGAAGGCCGTGGGATGAGTCTGTCGCATCACGCTGTCCGACAGGATCCGTTTGCGGGTCTGTCACGCTTCCGGGGCGAGTTCTACGCGTGTCTGACCAGACGTGCGGACGCACTGTTCGAACTCGCGGACGCGGTGTTGTGTGCGGACGGTCCGGTCCGGTCGTTGGTGGAACTGTCGCTGGTGGGCGAGCACCGGCGCGGGCACGGCGGGCTCTACGACGCCCTGGCCGCAGGCCGGGTCGATGCCGCCCGGCTGCGACGGGCCCTGGCCACGGTGCGGCTGCCACGGGCAGCGGACGGCCGGCTGGTCCTGGCCGCCGACCTCACCTGCTGGCTGCGGCCCAGCGCCCATACCTCACCGCAGCGGATCCTGTGCCACACCTACGGACGGGGCAAGGACCAGCACATTCCCGTTCCCGGCTGGCCGTACTCGGTGATCTGCGCACTGGAATCAGGGCGAAGCTCCTGGACCGCACCGCTGGACGCGCTGCGTCTGGCACCGGGCGACGATGCCGCCACCGTCACGGCCCGGCAGATGCGCGAGCTCATCGAGCGGTTGACCGAGGCCGGGCAGTGGAAGGACGGTGATCCGGAGATTTTGATCGTGGTGGATGCCGGCTACGACGTGCCCCGCCTGGCCTTCCTGCTGAGGGATCTCCCGGTGCAGGTACTGGGACGGATGCGCTCGGACCGCGTCCTACGCCGGGCGGCACCGCCCCGCGAGACGGGTGTCCGGGGCCGCCCACCTCGTCATGGAGGCGAATTCGTCTTCGGTGACCCGGCCACCTGGGGCACACCCGACGCGCAGACGGTGACCGAGACCCGTCTCTACGGCACCGCCACCGCCCGTTCCTGGGACCGGCTCCATCCGAGGCTGACCCACCGCTCGGCCTGGACCGCCGAGCTGGGTGCTCTGCCGGTCATCGAGGGCACCGTGATCCGCCTGCAGGTCGAGCACCTGCCCAGCGGCGCCACACCGAAGCCGGTCTGGCTGTGGTGCTCGGGCACCGACGCCACCACAGCCGACATCGACCGTCTGTGGCAGGCGTTCCTGCGACGCTTCGACATCGAGCACACCTTCCGCCTGTTCAAACAGACCCTGGGCTGGACCTGCCCAAAGATCCGCAGCCCCGAGGCCGCCGACCGCTGGACCTGGCTGATCATCGTCGTCTTCACCCAGCTCCGGCTCGCCCGCCCACTGGCGGCCGACCTCCGCCGGCCCTGGGAGAAACCGACCCCGCCCGACAGACTCACCCCCACACGAGTCCGCCGCGACTTTCGAAACCTCCGCCCGAAGGCCGCCTGCCCAGCCGAAGTACCCAAATCTCCCCGCCCCGGCCCCGGGCGGCCACTCGGAAGCAAGAACACCCGACCCACCCCACGCCACGACGTGCACACAGTCGGCAAACCAGGCCCCGCGAAACAACGAACGAAGAAGTCAACAACCCCTCGCCCCCGCCGCACAGGTTAAAGATCAAGCTAAGCGTCCGCCGGAGAACAACCTGCAGTTAAGCAGTGCGTTGACCTGCAGGTTTAAGCTCCAAAACCCACAGGTTAATCCTCGGCAAGCCCTAAGAGCTTGCAGGAGAACAACATGTGGGCCAGCGGCACGCTGACCTGCGGGCCCGGTCGCAAAACCCACAGGTTAATTTCCGGCAAGCCCTAAAGGCTGTCCCGTAACTCTTGCAGCCGCTTACCTGCGTCCAGTTCGACCCGATTGCCCAGGTCGTGGCCGAGGCCGTGAGTCGCACCAGAACCGGACAAGCCGACCCCTCCGCCGTAGCCCGCCAGCCTGTGCGTCGAGTTGCGGGACAGCCTTCAGCGACTCCTTTTGACGCATCGTCAGGAGAGTCAGCATTGAGTCAGCATCCGTCCTGGCACACACGGGAGCACGCTGGCACAGACGGGAACACCCGGCCCGGCAGTGAGTGCGCTCCGGAGCCGTCTCGGTCGACTTCCACGCCCTGATCTCCGAAGCTCAGCCCGAGATAGCGGAGAAAGAAGCGGCGCCCCCTGCAGATGGAGAATGCGCAGCTCAGCGTACGCGTCCACGGGGTTTCAGGGCCACGTCCGGCAGCACCGGCGCCGGGATCGGCGGGCCGTCGTAGCCGTGTACGGTGCCGAACCGATCACCGTTCATCCAGTCCTCGCGAGCCTGCGTGATATCGTCCTGGGTCCTGCCCACGAAGTTCCACCACATCACGATCTCCTCCTCGAACGGCTCGCCGCCGAGGAGCAGCAGGCCCGCGTCCGACACCGCGCGCAGGGGGAGGCCGGTTCGCCCGCAGCCCAGGTACAGCATCGAGCCGGGCAGTACGGGCACACCGTCCACCTCGGCCTCGCCGGACATCGACAGCACGGCGTACTCGAAGTCCGGGTCGACGGGCAGCAGGGTCTCGGCGCCGGCGGTCAGGGAGAGGTCCGCGCCGACGATCGGGGTGTAGGTGGTGCCGGGTGAGGCGGCGCCGTCGAGTTCGCCGAGGATCACGGTGGCGGTGAACCCGGGTGCGGTGACGGTCGGCAGTTCGGTGTGGTGCTGGAAGTGGGGGTCGACGTCCCGGTGGGCGCCGGGCAGGGCGACCCAGAGCTGAGCGCCGTGCAGCAGACGGGGGTGTGCCCGGGGGCTCTCCTCCGAATGGCTGATGGCCCGCCCCGACGTCATCAGTCCCAGCTCGCGGGGACGGATCGTCCGGAGGCTGCCGAGGCTGTCGCGGTGCAGAACCTCCCCGTCGTGCAGCCAGCTGACCGTCTGGAGGCCCATGTGCGGATGCGGGGGAACCTGCATTCCTGGCTCGTCGACGATGTCGTCGGGGCCGTAGTGGTCGACGAACGA
Source organism: Streptomyces sp. AM 4-1-1 (assembly GCF_029167625.1). NCBI lineage: Bacteria > Bacillati > Actinomycetota > Actinomycetes > Kitasatosporales > Streptomycetaceae > Streptomyces > Streptomyces sp. AM 4-1-1. The sequence continues at coordinate 6,759,015 of NZ_CP119145.1, read as the reverse complement.
CCAGGCACCGACCATGCGCCGGCCCAGGTTGGGCAGCAGCCTGCGTACCTCGGTGGACTCGCCGAGCCGGACGTGGCGCGGGGTGAGAAGTTCACGTACCGGTTCGGCCACGACGAACCCTCGGCCCCCGCAGACGGAGAGCGCGGCCTGGCGATCGAGATTGCTCATGGTGGCAACCTAAGCGCTGTCCCGTGGCCCTGGGAGCATCAGCGCACGGCGGGCGTCGTGGTACGAGGGCTGTACGACCGCGGTACTAAGAAGTATGAAGCGGTACGGAGGTGCGCGGGCGTCGCCCCCGCCCTGCGGCCGAGGTGCGTGCGGGTCTTCTCCGGGCGGGAAATGACGGCGAGCGAGTGCCGGTGAGGGCCGGTGGGTGCCAGTGAGGGCCGGCGGGTGCCGGTGAGGACGCGGCAGGGCCCGCCGAACGTCTCGGCGGGCCCTGCTGCCGTGTACCGCGTCGACCAGTCGTCAGCTCGCGGTCGTGACGGGCCGGGACGCCCCGTCACCGGTCGCGGACCGCGCGGTCCTCGGTTCCAGCAGTCGCTCGGCGAGGTGACCGAAGATCAGGCCGAAGGCGGCCCACAGGGTGATCTGGATGGCGACGGAGGCCAGCCGGAACTGCCAGAGCAGGGAGGCCGGGAAGTCGTCCCCGACCTCGTTGATCGAGGGCAGGAAGGCGTACGCCAGCCCGACCAGGAGGATGAAGGCGGCGGAGGCCGTGATGGTGGCGTTCCAGTTGCCCAGGCGCGGGGCCAGCCGTCTGCCGAGGATGACGGTGCCGACGGCCAGAAGCACGCTCAGCGCGATCATCAGGAAGAACAGCGTGGTGCGTTTGCCGATGGTGTCGGGGTTGCCGACCGCGGGCGGGTTGGCCGGGTACTTCAGGAACGGCACGATGTACACGGTCAGCAGAGCGGCGAGGGCGATCAGTCCGGCCGTCGCCCGGGGACCGAACCTGCCCATCCTGCCGAGGGCGTAACAGAAGACGAGTGCGGCGATGCCGCCGATCGCCACGCCGAAGACCAGCACGCCGGTCGCGAGACCGGCGGTGGACTGCACGGTACGGCTGACGAGTTCTTCACCGCCGTGTTCGTGGCTGTGGGACTCTTCCAGGGCGATGGCCGCGTCCACGTGGGACTCGCCGAGGCCGTAGGCGACGATGAGCGCGAGCACACCCGCGATCAGACCGGCCAGCATGCCGCGGACGAGCAGAGCTCTGACGGATATGGAGTTCATGAGAGGTTCCCCTGTTTCGTCAGTGGCAGGGGAAGCCGAGGAGGTGACGGCCGTCGTGGACCCACTCGTGGACGCCTGAACCGGAGAAGACCGACGTGGCCCCCTGCTCGGCGCCGACGAAGTAGAGCAGGACCAGCATGACGACGCCGAGGAAGACCGCCCAAGGGGCGATTTCCTTCAGCGAGATGGGAGTGATGGCGGGTGCGCCGGTGGCGGGGGCGGCGGACTGTGCCATGGCAGAACCTCCTGTGGGAACACGCGTCCCGATCGTGGTGCCTGAGACGAAGGTGCTGGGTCTGACTTCCCCGCACGGGTACGGGGTTCACAGTGGCGCGACCGTGCCGGATTCTCACCGTTCTTCCATCCCACCCTCGTCATGTTCGACGCGACCCTACCGCCTGCGGGCAAGGGCCGCCATGGTGCGACCCCGTGGTACGAACCCCCGCTCACCATGGTGTCCTTGGCGTACGGGCCCGGTCGAGGGAGTGGAGTACGGGTATGACGGTACGGGTGATGTTGATCTCACCGGCGTTGAACGGGGCGCTGCGCGAGGCCCGGTTCGACGACGACGTGCCGCTCGACGGCGCCGGGGAACGGCGGGCCCGGGCCGCGGCTCCGCTGCTGCCCACCGCCGATCACCGGGTGAGCGGGCCTTCGCAGCGGTGCGCCGCGACGGCCGCCGCGCTGGGGCTGCGGGCCGTTCCCGAGCCGGCGCTCGCCGGCTGGGACCTGGGCCGCTGGCGTGGGCGGCCACTGGCCGAGGTGAGCGCGGGCGAGCCGGCGGCGGTCTCGGCCTGGCTGGCCGATCCCGCCGCGTCGCCCCACGACGGGGAGTCGCTGCTCGATCTGTGCGCACGCGTGGGTGACTGGCTGGACGCCCGGCAGGAAGGCGGTGGCGAAGCCCCTTCCGTGCAGCGGGTGTTGGCGGTCGGAGAGCCGTCGGTGGTGCGCGCGGCCGTCGTGCACGCCCTGGCTCTGCCGCCCCAGGCGTTCTGGCGTCTCGACGTCGCACCGCTGACCCTGACGGAACTGAGCGGGCGGTCCGGCCGGTGGAATCTGCGGTGCGGTCGGCCGCTGGTGCCTGAGGGGGCGACGGGCCCGGAGAGCTGACGCGCGGCGGTGCCGGGCGCCGGAGCGGGAACGGCGCGGGCCGATCGCGCGTCCGGTACGTGCTCCACGCGGTCGCGTTCGTCGCGTGGAGCACGCGCCGGCCATCCGGCGCGGATACCCGTACCGGCTGCCCCGTACCGACCGCCCGTGCGACGGCCCCGGACCGACCGCCCGTGCCACGGCTCCGTGCCGGTCCGCCGTCAGCGGTGGGTGAACTCGGGCGGTCGTTTGTCCACGAAGGCCGTCATGCCCTCCTTCTGGTCGGCGGTGGCGAACACCGCGTGGAACAGCCTGCGTTCGAAACGCACTCCTTCGGCGAGCGTGGTCTCGAAGGCGCGGGCCACCGCCTCCTTCGCCATCATCGCGACCGGGGCCGACATCCCGGCCACGGTCGCGGCCACCGCCAGCGCCTCGTCGACGAGTTCGTCGGCGGGGACGACCCGGGACACCAGCCCCGCGCGCTCCGCCTCGGTGGCGTCCATGGTGCGACCGGTCAGGACGAGTTCCATCGCCTTCGCCTTGCCGACCGCCCTCGTCAGCCGCTGGGAGCCGCCGATGCCCGGGATGACTCCGAGCTTGATCTCCGGCTGCCCGAACACCGCGGTGTCTGCGGCGAGCAGGATGTCGCAGAGCATCGCCAGTTCGCACCCGCCGCCGAGGGCGTAGCCGGACACGGCGGCTACGGTCGGGGTGCGCAGGGCGCCGAGCCGGTCCCAGGCACCGAACCAGTCGCTGAGGTACATGTCCATATAACTCCGCGGACGCATCTCCTTGATGTCCGCGCCCGCCGCGAACGCCTTCTTCGAACCGGTGATGACGATGCAGCCGACGTCCGGGTCCCGGTCCAGGGCCTCCGTCGCGGCGACGGTCTCCCGCATCACCTGGAGGTTGAGGGCGTTGAGGGCCTTCGGTCGGTTGAGGGTGATCAGCGCGGTGCGGTTCCGGCGTTCGACGAGAAGGGTCTCGTACGGTCCCGGGGCGGCTTCGTACGCTCCCGTGGAGGGATCGTGGGGACCGGTGGGGGTCTCGCTCATGGGGTGGTCGTCCCGTTCTGTTCGGAGCGTGCTCGGATCGTGTTGACGATCCCGGAGAAGTCCGCGGAATCCCCGCCGTTGTTGACGTATTCCCCGTACAGTTCCGCCGCCTTCAGGCCGAGTTCGGCGCTCACTCCGCCGGTGCGGACCGCGTTGGCGGCCAGACCGAGGTCCTTGGCCATCAGTGGGGCGGCGAAGCCGGGGCGGTAGTCGCGGTTCGCGGGACTGGCCGGAACCGGGCCGGGGACCGGGCAGTTGACGGTGAGCGCCCAGCACTGGCCGGACGCGGTGGAGGCGACGTCGAAGAGCGCCTGGTGGGAGAGGCCGAGGCTTTCCCCCAGTACGAATGCCTCGCTCACCGCGATCATCGAGATGCCGAGGATCATGTTGTTGCAGATCTTCGTGGCCTGTCCGGCGCCCGCCGTACCGCAGTGCACGGCCTTCTTGCCCATCACCGACAGCAGCGGCGCGGCCTGGGCGAACTCCGCTTCGCCGCCGCCCGCCATGAAGGTCAGGGTGGCGGCCTCGGCCCCGACCACCCCGCCGGAGACGGGGGCGTCGAGCGAGCGGTGTCCGGCCGCGGCCACCGCTCGGTGCGCGGCTCGGGCATCGGCGACGTCGATGGTGGAGCAGTCGACGAAGAGGGTGCCGGGCGGCGCGGCGGCGAGCAGTCCCTCGTCCCGGTAGAGGGCGAGGACATGGCGGCCCGCGGGCAGCATGGTGATCACCACGTCGGCCCCCTCGGCGGCCAGGGCTGCGGACGGGACGGGTTCGACCCCGGCGTCCGCCGCAGCGGCAAGGGACTCGGCCACCAGGTCGTAGCCGCGTACCCGGTGACCTGCGGCGACGAGGTTCGCGGCCATCGGGCCGCCCATGTGGCCGAGGCCGACGAACCCGATCACGGGGTCCGGAGCTGTGTCCGTGCTCACCAGGGAACCTCCTGCTGTGATTCGGCGGGGAGGGAGAGTTCCCGGTCGCCGAGCGGGGTGAAGAAGCGGGCCACGTCGTCGTCGCCGACCTCGACGAGGGTGGCGGGTGACCAGCGCGGTTCGCGGTCCTTGTCGATCACCTGGGCGCGGATGCCCTCGACCAGGTCCGGGGTGGTGAGCGCCGCGCACGAGACGCGGTACTCCTGCTCCAGGACCCGTTCCAGCGGCCCGAGTCCGGGGGCGCCGCGGAGGGCGGCCAGGGTCACCTTGAGTGCGGTGGGCGATTTGGTGAGGAGGGCGGACGCGGCGTCCTTCGCCGCCGGCACGCCGCTGCCGAGCAGGCGGTCGATGATCTCCTCGACGGTGTCGGCGGCGTAGCAGTGGTCGATCCACTCGCGGTGTCCCGCGAGTTCGCCCTTCGGCGGCTCATGGACGTAGCGGGGCAGGACGGCCGGTACGGCTTCGCGTGCGAGGTCCGCGACGAGCGCGGGCAGCAGGTGGGAGGGGACGAAGTGGTCGGCGAGCCCGCACAGGAGGGCGTCGCCCGCTCCGATCCTGGCTCCGGTGAGCGCCAGATGGGTGCCGAGTTCGCCGGGTGCCAGGGCCAGCAGGTAGGTGCCGCCGACGTCGGGCACGAAGCCGATGCCGGTCTCGGGCATGGCGACGGTGGAGCGTTCGGTGACGACCCGGACGCTGCCGTGGGCCGAGATCCCGACCCCGCCGCCCATCACGATGCCGTCCATCACCGCGACGTACGGTTTCGGGTAGCGGGCGATCCGGGCGTTGAGGCCGTATTCGTCGCGCCAGAAGTCGGCCGACGCCGACCCGCCCGTACGGGCGTCCTCGTGGATGGACCGGATGTCGCCACCCGCGCACAGCCCGCGTTCGCCCACTCCGGTGAGGACGACGGTACGGACGGCGGGGTCCCGCTCCCAGGCGGTCAGCGCCCGGTCGATCCGGCGCACCATGGAGTGGTCGAGGGCGTTGAGGGCGCGCGGCCGGTTGAGGGTGAGGCGGCCGGCATGGCCCTCGGTGTGCAGGAGTACGGAGTCTTCGCCGCTCATCGGAGGGCTCCGGTCAGTTCCCTGGCCACAATGACGCGCATGATCTCGTTGGTCCCTTCCAGGATCTGGTGCACCCGGAGATCGCGGACGATCTTCTCGATGCCGTACTCGCTCAGGTAGCCGTAGCCGCCGTGCAGTTGCAGGGCCCGGTCGGCGACGGTGTAGCCGGTGTCGGTGGCGAACCGCTTGGCCATGGCGCAGAGTTGAGGTGCCTGGGGCAGTCCTCGGTCCAGTGCCTCGGCGGCCTGGCCGACCAGGGCCCGGGCGGCGGCCAGTTCGGTGGCCATGTCGGCGAGCCTGAACTGGAGCGCCTGCGCGTCGAGGAGGCGGGCGCCGAACGCCTCGCGGTCCGCGAGGTGGGAGAGGCTGCGGTCGAGTGCGCTCTGCGCGCCGCCCAGCGAGCAGGCGGCGATGCCGAGCCGACCGCCGTTGAGGCCGTTCATGGCGATGCGGAATCCGTCGCCCTCGCCGCCGAGGAGGTGGTCGGCCGGGACGCGCACCCCGTCGAGGACCACCTGCCTGGTGGGCTGCGCGTTCCAGCCCATCTTCTTCTCGTCGGGGCCGAACGAGAGCCCGGGGGCGCCGCGTTCGACGAGGAAGGCGGAGATTCCGGACGCCCCGTCGGCGCCGGTCCTGGCCATGACGACGTACACCTGGGAGGCGCCCGCGCCGGAGATGAACTGCTTGACGCCGGTCAGGACGTAGTCGTCGCCGTCGCGTTCCGCGCGGGTGCGCAGGGCGGCGGCGTCCGAGCCCGCGCCGGGTTCGGTGAGGCAGTAGCTGCCGAGGGACCGCATCGCGCAGAGGTCGGGCAGCAGCCGCTCGCGCTGCCGGTCGTTCCCGTAGCGGTCGATCATCCAGGCGACCATGTTGTGGATGGAGAGGTATCCGGCGATGGACGGGCAGCCGGTGGCCAGGGTCTCGAAGACGTGGACGCCGTCGAGGCGGGTGAGTCCCGAGCCGCCCCACTTCTCGGAGACGTACACCCCGCCGAGTCCGAGGTCGGCGGCCTTGAGGAAGACGTCGAGCGGGAAGTGTTTGTCCTGGTCCCAGGCCACGGCGTGCGGGGCGAGGTGTTCCTGGGCGAAGTCGAGGGTGGTCTCGACGATGGCGAGCTGGTCGTCGGTCAGGAGGGTCGGCATCGCGCTCATCCCATGGTCGGGAGGGTGAAGCTCGCGCCCTCCTTGACCCCGGAGGGCCAGCGCGAGGTGACGGTCTTGGTGCGGGTGTAGAAGCGGATGGAGTCGGGTCCGTGCTGGTTGAGGTCGCCGAAGCCGGAGCGCTTCCAGCCGCCGAAGGTGTGGTAGGCGACGGGTACCGGGATCGGGACGTTGACGCCGACCATTCCGGTGTCGACGCGGCGGGTGAAGTCGCGGGCGGTGTCGCCGTCGCGGGTGAAGAGGGCGACGCCGTTCCCGTACGGGTGCTCGCTGGGCAGCCGCAGCGCCTCCTCGTAGTCCGCCGCCCTCACCACGGAGAGGACGGGGCCGAAGATCTCCTCCTGGTAGATCCGCATGTCCGGGGTGACCCGGTCGAAGAGCGAGGCCCCCGCGAAGAAGCCGTTCTCATGCCCCGGGAGTACGAAGTCCCTGCCGTCCACGAGGAGTTCGGCGCCCTCCTCGACCCCGATGCCGACATGGCCGCGGACCCGGTCGAGTGCGTCGCGGCTGACCAGCGGGCCGAAGTCCGCCTCCGGGTCGTCGGAGCGGCCGATCCGCAGGGTGGCGATGCGGTCGCGCAGCCGGGTGACGAGCGCGTCGGCGGTCTCCTCGCCGACCGGTACGGCGACGGAGATCGCCATGCACCGCTCCCCCGCCGATCCGTAACCCGCGCCGACCAGGGCGTCGACAGCCTGGTCGAGGTCGGCGTCCGGCATCACGATCATGTGGTTCTTGGCCCCGCCGAAGCACTGGGCGCGCTTGCCCCGGGCGGCGGCGGTGGCGTAGATGTGCGCGGCGACCGGGGTGGAGCCGACGAACCCGAGTGCCTGGACGCGGGGGTCGTCGAGGAGGGTGTCCACGGCCTCCTTTCCGCCGTTGACGACGTTCAGCACGCCGGGCGGCAGACCGGCCTCCAGGAAGAGCTCGGCGAGCCGCAGCGGCACGGACGGGTCGCGTTCGGACGGCTTGAGGATGAAGGAGTTGCCGCAGGCGATGGCGGGCGCGGCCTTCCACAGGGGGATCATCGCCGGGAAGTTGAACGGGGTGATGCCCGCCGTGACACCGATCGGGCGGCGCAGCGAGTGCACGTCGATGCCCGTACCGGCGTTGTCGGTGAACTCCCCCTTCAGCAGGTGCGGGATGCCGGCGGCGAACTCCACGACGTCGAGGCCGCGGGCGATGTCGCCGTGGGCGTCGGCGACCGTCTTGCCGTGTTCCGCGGAGAGGAGCCGGGCGAGCGAGTCGCGTTCGGCGTCGACGAGTTGGAGGAAGCGCAGCAGGACGCGGGCGCGGCGCTGCGGGTTCCACTCGCCCCATTCCTTCTGGGCCTCGGCGGCGTCGGTGATCGCCGCCTCCGTCTCGGCGCGGTCGGCCAGCGGGACGCGGGCCTGTACCCGGCCGGTGTTGGGGTCGTACACGTCGCCGTGGGCGCCGGACGTTCCGGCGACGTGCTTGCCGCCGATGAAGTGGGTGAGTTCTCGGACCATGGGAGCCTGCTCTCGTCAGGGTGTGATCCGGGGATGGCACGGCGGACCCGCGGCGCGCGCTGTGGGGCGCGCCGTCGGCCGCTTCGTGGACGCAGGGGCGAAGTGGCCGTCAGGGCGTGGGAATTGCGGCTCTGCGGGCGTGCTCGCCTGGGCCGGGAACATGGACCGGTGCCATGCGTGTCTGCTCCATCCTCGTGGAAAACACGGAACACCCCGCGGCCGGTATCCTGACTCCCGGATCGGCGCGCGTCCTCCTGCCTTCCCGACATCTCGCTCGTCAGTGGCGTTTCCTGCGAGGACGTGCTCCCCGGTCACAGTGGCGGGACCGCGCCGGAATCGCACCGGCTTCCCTGCACCGCGGGCCTTGGCCACGAACATATAGTTGGACGTCCTAGTAAGTCCACCCCACCCGCCGCGGACCGGCCGGGCGGGGACATCGGTTGTCTCATTTCGGCGTCCGGCATGCGGGCAGAGGTGTTCGGGGCGGGTGCGAGCGCCTAGGGTGGCGGTGCAGCTGGTTCGCCCCGTCCGCCAGACGGGATGCGTCGTAAGAGGGAACCCGGTGGGAATCCGGGACTGCCCCGCAGCGGTGAGTGGGAACGACCGCCGTCATCGAGCACTGGGCCCGTACGGGACCTGGGAAGCGACGGCCGCTAGGTGTCCGCCCTCGGGCGGACGTGCCCACGAGTCCGAAGACCTGCCACTGCCCGCGCACGGCCTCGTGCGCGGTGATTCCGGTGACCTCGAGGGCGGGTCGGCGCACACACGGACGGGCATGCTCGGGCGACATCGAGCCGCGGCCCGTCGGTTCCGTCACCCCTTCGCGCCCTCGTCCCGTCCCGGGTCGACCCAGGCACATACTCGCGAAGGAGAGTTCCGTGACCAGCAAGCCCGCAGCCGCGGCGGCACGAGCGACCGTGTACGGCTACCCCCGACAGGGCCAGAACCGCGAACTGAAGAAGGCCGTCGAGGGGTACTGGAAGGGCCGCGTCACCGCGACCGCCCTCCGGGACACCGCCGCCGAACTGCGCGGTGCCCATTGGCGGCAGCTCGCCGCCGACGGCGCCGACGAGGTGCCCACCGGCGACTTCTCGTACTACGACCACGTGCTGGACACCAGTGTCATGGTCGGCGCGGTGCCGGCCCGGCACCGGGACGCGGTCGACTCGGACGCGCTGGACGGCTACTTCGCGATGGCCCGCGGCACCCAGGACGTGGCGCCGCTGGAGATGACCAAGTGGTTCGACACCAACTACCACTACCTGGTGCCCGAGCTGGGCCCCGACACCGTGTTCACCGCCGACTCCACCAAGCAGGTCGCCGAGCTGCGGGAAGCACTCGCCCTCGGCCTCACCGCGCGCCCGGTGCTGGTCGGCCCGGTCACCTATCTGCTCCTGTCGAAGCCCGCGCCCGGTGTCGCGGCCGACTTCGAACCGCTGACCCTGCTGGACCGGCTGCTGCCCGTGTACGCCGAGGTCCTGGCCGATCTCCGGTCGGCGGGCGCCGAGTGGACGCAGATCGACGAGCCGGCCCTGGTCCAGGACCGCACCCCGGCCGAGCTGAACGCGGCCTCCCGCGCCTACAACGCGCTGGGCACGCTCACCGACCGGCCCAAGCTGCTGGTCGCCTCGTACTTCGACCGGCTCGGCGAAGCGCTCCCGGTGCTCGCCAAGTCGCCGGTCGAGGGCCTCGCCCTCGACTTCACCGGACCGGCCGCCGCCAACCTCGACGACCTCGCCGCCGCGGGCGGTCTGCCCGGCAAGCGGCTCGTCGCGGGCGTCGTCAACGGCCGCAACATCTGGATCAACGACCACCAGCAGTCGCTGGCGACGCTCGGCACCCTTCTCGGTCTCGCCGACCGGGTCGACGTCGCCGCCTCCTGCTCGCTGCTGCACGTCCCGCTGGACGCCACCGCCGAGCACGACATCGATCCGCAGATCGCCCGCTGGCTGGCCTTCGCCCGGCAGAAGACCGCCGAGATCGCCGTGCTGGCCCGCGGCCTGACGCACGGTACGGACTCCATCAAGGCCGAACTCGCCGCCAACCGGGCCGACCTGGCGTCCCGGGAGAGCTCCGCCCTCACCCACGACCCGGCGGTGCGCGCCCGCACCTGCGCCGTCACCGACGCCGACGGCCGCCGCTCGCAGCCGTACCCCGAGCGCGCCGTCGCCCAGCGCGCCCACCTCGGACTGCCGCTGCTGCCCACCACCACCATCGGTTCGTTCCCGCAGACGACCGAACTGCGCACCGCCCGCGCCGATCTGCGCGCCGGGCGCATCGACCACACCGGGTACGAGGCACGCATCGAGGCCGAGATCCGGGACGTGCTCTCCTTCCAGGAGAAGGCGGGCATCGACGTCCTGGTGCACGGCGAGCCCGAACGCAACGACATGGTGCAGTACTTCGCCGAGCAGCTGACCGGATACCTCGCCACCCAGCACGGCTGGGTCCAGTCGTACGGCACCCGCTACGTCCGGCCGCCGGTCCTGGCCGGTGACATCTCCCGCCCCGCACCGATGACGGTGCGCTGGACGGCGTACGCCCAGTCGCTCACCGACCGCCCGGTCAAGGGCATGCTCACCGGTCCGGTCACCATGCTCGCCTGGTCCTTCGTCCGCGACGACCAGCCGCTCGGGGAGACCGCCCGGCAGGTCGCCCTGGCACTGCGCGACGAGGTCGACGACCTGGAGGCGAACGGCACTTCGGTCATCCAGGTCGACGAACCCGCGCTGCGCGAGACCCTGCCGCTGCGCGCCGCCGACCACGCCGAGTACCTGGCCTGGGCCACCGAGTCGTTCCGGCTGGCCACCAGTGGCGTACGGCCGGACACCCAGATCCACACCCACATGTGCTACGCGGAGTTCGGCGACGTCGTCCAGGCCATCGACGACCTCGACGCCGACGTCATCAGCCTGGAGGCCGCCCGGTCCCACATGCAGGTCGCCCGGGAACTGGCCGCACACGGCTACCCGCGCGAGGCCGGCCCCGGGGTCTACGACATCCACTCCCCCCGCGTGCCGAGCACCGAGGAGGCGGTCGCCCTGCTCCGCAAGGGACTTGAGGCGATCCCCGCCGAGCGGCTGTGGGTCAACCCGGACTGCGGTCTGAAGACCCGTGGCTGGCCCGAGGTCCGGACCTCGCTGGAGAACCTGGTGGCGGCGGCGCGCACCGTGCGGGAGGACCTGCCGGGCGCGGCTTCCTGATCCTGGCCGTACGGCACCGGGACGGGCCGCTCACCAGGGCCCGCCCGGTGCCGTACGGCGGACGGACGAAGGGCGTCCCGCCGTGCGGGGCGCGGGGCGCGCTCAGGACTGAAGGGCCTGGTGTTCTCAGGGCTGTTGGGGTCTGGGAGCGGGCAGTGCTATCGCGGTGACCACGATCCCCTCGTGCACCAGCCAGTTGCCGTCGAAAACCGTGGGAAGCCCTGGTACGGTCCGCAGCAGCCGGGCGGCGAAGGTGCCCCCGGGGCTCGGGCCGGGGCTCCGGCGGAACGAGATGTCCGCCTCGGTGAAGTCGAGTTCGAGCCGGGTGTACGGGTTCCACGCCTTGAAGACGCTCTCCTTGGCGCTGAACAGCAGCCGGTCCCAGTGGATTTCGCCGCCCGTGCCGCTCCGGGCGATCCGTCCCCGCTCGGAAGGCAGCGCGATCGTCTCCAACACCCCTTCGGGTAAGGGCGCGTGCGGTTCCGCGTCGATGCCCAGCGCGAGGGCGTCGGAGGTCCGGGCCAGGGCCGCCGCCCGATAGCCGTCACAGTGCGTCATGCTTCCGACAATGCCCTCGGGCCACCGCGGTGCGCCCCGGTGGCCGGGGAGCACCGGGGCGGGCGGCAGTCCCAGTTCGCCCATGACGCGCCGGGCGCACGCCCGGACGGCGGCGAACTCCCGCCGCCTGCGCGGCACGGCCCTCGTGATCAGGGCCTCTTCCTCCGGATAGAGCGTGCCAGGTGGCGCGTCGTCCTCCCGGGTCTCCGCGCAGGCCACATGGGACGGGAGCAGCCGGCTGATCACAAGCACCTCCAGGGGTTCTCGGACTCAGCGTCTCATGGGCCGTCCTCGGGCGTGATCGCTTCCAGGAAGACGAATTGGTCCGGACCCCGCGACGGAGCAGATGGGGCCGTCGGACGTCCGGCGGTACAGGCGCGCGGCCCGGTCCGGGGCTGGGCGGCGCGGACCGGTCCGGCCCGGAGGGCGGGCGGCGCGGACCGGTCCGGCCCGGAGGCCGGGGGCACGGGCGGCCCGGCGCACCGGCCCGGAGCCGCCGTCGCCGTACGGCTGACGCACCGCGAGGCACACGTCGCCACCGGACCGGCGCCGCTCCCGCCCCACGCGTCCGGCTCGGCCCACGCGCCCTCGCCACCGGGCTGCCGCCCGCACGCCCGCCGGGACGCGGTCCGCCCGGCGTCACTCGTCCCGGTATGTCTCCAGCAGCCGCAGCCAGACCTCGCTGATCGTCGGATAGGCGGGCACCGCGTGCCACAGCCGTTCGATCGGCACCTCGCCCGCGACCGCGATCGTCGCCGAGTGGAGGAGTTCCCCGATGCCCGGACCGACGAAGGTGGCACCGAGGACGATCCCGCGGTCCAGGTCGACGATCATGCGGGCGCGGCCCCGGTAGCCGTCCGCGTAGAGCCCGGAGCCCGCCACCGCCGCGAGGTCCTGGTCGACGGCCCGTACCCGGTGGCCGGCCTGTTCGGCCTCGGCGAGGGTGAGGCCCACCGAGGCCGCCTCGGGGTCGGTGAAGACGACCTGCGGCACGGCGGCGTGGTCGGCGGTCGCCGCGTGCGCCCCCCAGCGGTCCGTCTCCAGCGGCGGTGCGCCCTGGGCGCGGGCGGCGATGGCGTCGCCCGCGATGCGGGCCTGGTACTTGCCCTGGTGGGTCAGGAGCGCGCGGTGGTTGACGTCGCCCACGGCGTACAGCCAGTCGCTGCCCTCGACCCGGCAGCTGTCGTCGACCGTCAGCCAGCTGCCGGGTTCCAGTCCGACGGTGTCGAGCCCGAGATCGTCGGTGCGCGGCGCGCGGCCCGTGGCGAACAGGACCTCGTCGGCCTCGATCCGACCGCCGTCGTCCAGCTCCACGGTGACCGGACCGTCCTTGCCGGTCCGGTGGACGGCGGTGGCGGAGACCCCGGTCCGGACGTCGGCGCCCGCCTCGGTCAGGGCCTCGGCGATCAGCTCGCCCGCGAAGGGTTCCATCCTGGGCAGCAGGCCCTTGCCCCGCACCAGCATCGTCACCTCGGCGCCGAGTGCCCGCCAGACGGTGGCCATCTCGACACCGACGACTCCCCCGCCGACGACGACGAGACGGCCGGGCACCCGCTGGGCGCTGGTGGCCTCGCGGCTGGTCCAGGGCCGGGCTCCGGCGATTCCCGGCAGGTCGGGGACGACGGCCCGGCTGCCGGTGCAGACGGCGACCGCCCGGCGGGCCGTGAGCCGGTGCCGCGTACCGTCCGGGCCGGTGACGGAGACCTGTTTCACGCCGGTCAGCCTGCCGTGCCCGCGGAAGATGTCCGCGCCGATCCCCTCCAGCCAGGCGACCTGGCCGTCGTCCTTCCAGTGGGAGGCGTACTCGTCCCGGTGGGCGAGGACCGCCGCCGTGTCGAGGGGGCCGCCCACCGCCCCGCTCAGCCCCGGTACCCGCCGGGCGTCGGCGCGGGCGACGACGGGGCGCAGCAGGGCCTTGCTGGGCATGCAGGCCCAGTACGAGCACTCGCCGCCGATCAGCTCCGACTCGACGACGGCCGCGCTCAGCCCGGCCGCCCGTGCCCGGTCCGCGACGTTCTCGCCGACCGGTCCCGCTCCGATCACGACGACGTCGTACTCCGCGCTGTCGACCTTGTCCGCCCCATCCTTGGCATCCGCTGCATCTGTCATGGGGCCAGTCTGGTCGTGGGTGTGGTCCGCTGCCACACGGGCAGGCGGAATACCGCAAGGGGCGTCACCGTTGTGCCGGAAAGGTCTCAGCGGGCAGAGGAAGAGGTATCGAGCATGAGCACCGTAGAGCTCACCAAGGAAAACTTCGATCAGGTCGTCAGCGAGAACGAGTTCGTCCTGATCGACTTCTGGGCTTCCTGGTGCGGCCCGTGTCGGCAGTTCGCGCCGGTCTACGACTCGGCGTCCGAGCGCCACCCCGATCTGGTCTTCGCCAAGGTCGACACGGAAGCCCAGCAGGAGCTGGCGGCCGCCTTCGAGATCCGGTCCATCCCCACGCTGATGATCGTGCGGGACAACGTGGCGGTCTTCTCCCAGCCCGGCGCGTTGCCGGAGACCGCCCTGGAGGACGTCATCGGACAGGCCAGGAAGCTGGACATGGACGAGGTGCGCAAGTCCGTGGCGGAGCAGCAGCAGGAGCAGAAGTAGACCCTGCCACCGCGTGAGGGAGGGCCCGGCCGGACGGCCGGGCCCTCCCTCTTTCCGCCGGGTCTCCCGGCGGCTGCCGCGCGGTGTCAGTTCCCCGCGGGCCGGTCCGCGATCCGCACCGTCAGGCCGTAGGCCAGTTCCGCGCCGTCGACCAGCAGGGCCTCCACGGTCCGGGTCTCCGGGTCGATGTCCGCCGCCATGCCGTCCCCCTCGTAGCGTGGGTAGCCGGACTCCCCGGTGTCGCCGGTGGCCGCCACCACGCCGGAGCGCAGGACGGTACCGGGTTCGTCGGCGGTGTGCGGGGCCCGGTCCGTGCCCTCGGCGGGCTCCGGGTACAGCAGGATCTCGTAACTCTCCGGATGACTCATGCCCACGACGGTAGACACCGAAGGCGCCCGACGCACGTCTTCTCACGTCCGGGATTCAACTGGACTCCCTGGGAACGGCCCGGGCGCACAGCAGATCGTGGCGTTCCGGCGCTCCGCCGGGGTTCCGCACCAGCCGGTCGACGATCTCCGCGAGCGGCGGTCCGGCGGCCAGTTCCATGCGTACGCTGCTCAGCCGTGGGCGCAGCAGCCGGCCGAGCATCAGATCGTCCGCGCCCACCACCGCCGTGTCCCCGGGGACTTCGACGCCTTCGTCCTGGAGGGCCCGCATCAGCAGCATCGCGTACGCGTCGTTGTACGCGAACACGCCGTCCAGCCCCAGCGCCCGCCAGCCGGTGGCGAGCGCGGCGGCCGCCTCCTCCTCGTACCGCAGGGGCAGCGGCCGCACCTGGGCGCCCACGCGTTCGGCCGCCCGCCGGGCCCCGGCCAGTCTCGGTTCGGCGAACAGGGCGAGGCCGGGTGCCTCCGGCATCACCACGCCGATGCTGCGCCGACCGCGCTCCAGCAGATGGCCGACCGCGCAACTGCCCACCTCCCGCTGGTCCATGACCAGGGCGTGGGCGCCCTCCACCGGCCGGGGCCCGAGCGTGATCACCGCCTTGGCCCCGGAGCGCCTGAGCACCGATATGCCGTGCGGGGTCAGGGGGATTCCGCCCGGTGAGACGACGGCGACGGGGCGCAGCTCCGCCCAGGCCCGGGCCGCCTCGTCCGCGTGGAGGCCGACGCTGCCGTACTGGACGACGGTGTAGTCGAGGCTGCGCAGGCCCGACTGGAGTTCGTCGAAGAACCGGTGGTGGAGCGGCCCGGTGGGGGCGTGCCCCGCGGCGAGCAGGATCATCCGGGTGTGTCCGGCGCGCAGACTGCGGGCCGCCGCGTGGGGCACGTACCCCAGTTGGGTGGCGGCCTGTCTGACCCGGTGGCGGGTGGCCTCGCTGATCCGCACGGTGGGGCTGTTGTTCAGTACGTAGGACACGGTCGCCCGGGACACTCCGGCCAGCCTCGCGACGTCGGCGCTGGTGGGTACGGGGCCCTCGGTGGGCTGCTTCGATAACTGGCTCATGGCGTCCGGAAGTCTTCCAGACCCACCCGCCGGGGAAACGCTCCGGGGCACCCTCCGCGGCCGGTGTCCGCTCAGCCGCGGGCGAGGACCGGCCACACCTGTGAATCCTCGAATCCGAGGGCCCACAGCGCGGTGCCGCGCACCCCGTGGCGGCGCAGCACCGGCAGGTGCGCGGCGACTCCCCGGGCGTCCTGGTACCAGACCTCGCGGCGCTCGTCCCCGTCGAGGTAGCCGAAGTGGGGGGTGCCGGACGCCGGGTCGAGCCGGTAGGGGGCGCCCTTCGCGCGGCGCAGCGCGTCGGCCTCCTTCCAGGTGACGTGCCGGGTCACGCCCTTGCCGTCGGCGGGCCAGTCCCAGCCGTACGCGGGAAGTCCCATCTCCAGCTTGGTCCGGGGCACGGCCGCGGTGGCGCGGGTGAGGATGTCGTCGTACCACTTCGGGTCGGCCAGCGGGCCGGGGGCGCCGTTCGCCGAGTGCAGGTTGTACGCCATGACGCGCACCCGGTCGGCGGCCCGGCCGATCGCCTCGTAGTCCCAGACCCGACCGGTGGTGGCGGTCCTGGGGAGGACGGTGATCACGCACAGCCGGTGCCGTTCGCGCAGGCGGCGGCAGAGGTCGGTGGCGAAGGCGGCGAAGCCGTCGCGCACCTGCCGGTAGGCGGAGTCTCCGGTCGTGGCGATGGATTCGTAGTCGATGTCGAGGCCGTCGTAGGAGCGGCTGTCCGCGACGCTCATCAGCGCGTCCACGTGCCGGGAGCGCCGGGCGGGGTCGGTGAGGATCGCGGCCAGGGCGCCGGGCCGCATGGTCTCCATCACCGTGGGCACGACCCGTGCGCCGGCCTTGTGCAGTCCGTCGATGATCCGGCGGTCACCCGCTCCGGGGTGTCCGTCGACGGCGGTGGCGGATGTCGCCTGATACCAGAAGGGGCTGACGGTGTGCAGCTGGTCCGCGTGGCGCAGCGCGTCCTGGTACGCGTTCTCCTGGTCCCAGTAGGGGAGCCAGCCGGAGACCGTGCGCGCCGGGGCGGCCTCGGCGCCCGGGGAGGGGGAGGGGGTCGAGGCCGGGGGTGGGGAGGGGGTCCGGGCCGAGGGCCCGGCGGTCCCCGGGGCCGGGGCCGGCCGGGCGGCGGACGGGAAGGGGGCGAGGAGGGCGGCGGTCAGCAGGCAGACGGTCACTGCCGGGAGCGCGGAGCGGGAGAGCCGTACGAGGGACATGGTCCGAGCCTGCCGTCCGTTCGACGGACCCGCTCCATGGAAAGGGCCGTACAGGTTCTACGGTATTCCGATGAGCATTCAGTACCGCACCGACAGCACGGATGACCCGACCGACTTCCCCGGCCGCACCGGCCCGACCGCCACGTCCGAGGCCGACCCGCGCGATGTGGGCCCGGTCCGGACCAGGTACGCCCCCGACCGCGACGGTGACCCCGATCCGGGAGAGATCGTCTGGACCTGGGTGCCGTTCGAGGAGAACGACGGGCGGGGCAAGGACCGCCCGGTCCTGGTGGTGGCCCGTGAGGCGACGGGCACGCTGCTGGCCGTGCAGCTGTCCAGCAAGCAGCACGACGGGGCTCGCGAGTGGGTGGGGCTCGGCGCCGGGCCCTGGGACAGCTCGGGCCGCCCGTCGTGGGTGGATCTGGACCGGGTGCTGCGGCTGCACGAGGACGGGATGCGGCGCGAGGCCTGCGCGCTGGACCGGGACCGGTTCGAGCTGGTCGCCGAGCGGATGCGGGAGCGCCACGGCTGGAGCTGAACCCGGGGGGCGGAGCGGCCCGGGGAGGGACGGCGGTGGGCTCCCACCGGCGCTCCCCCGTGTGCTGCGTACGGGCGACGCTCCGCGCCCCGGCGGCACGGGCGCGACCCGTTTCCACCACGCGGGGGCACTCTTGTGCGAACTCCGGGGTAAGGGTTTGGGTGGTGGAGAAACCCCCCGAGACAGGAGGCCACGCCATGCCGTCCGACGCGTTCGGCACACACGGCCCGCCCGGCCACGACCCGCTTCTCGGCGAGGCCGAGGCCGAGGACTTACTGCGCTGTATCTGTTTCAAGACGGGCCCGCCCCGCACTGTCGGTGTGGAGCTCGAATGGCTCGTCCATGACCGCGGGGACGCCCGGCTCCCCGTGTCCCACGACCGCCTCGGCGCCGCCGTCGCCGCCCTGCGGGAACTGCCCCTGAGCGCGGCGCTCACCCTGGAACCCGGGGGCCAGGTGGAGCTCAGCTCCCGGCCCGCCGCCTCCCTGATGGAATGCGTCGACACGACGACGGCCGATCTGACCGCCGTCCGCGGCACCCTCGGCGAGGCCGGTCTCGCCCCGGTCGGCCTCGGGGTCGATCCGTGGCATCCCCCGCGCCGGTGGCTGCGGGAGGCGCGCTACGACGCGATGGAGACCTCGCTCGACCGTTCGGGCCCGGCGGGCCGGGCCATGATGTGCACCTCCGCCTCCGTCCAGGTCTGTCTGGACGCCGGTACGGAGGAACCCGGACCGCTCGGCCACGGGCGGCGCTGGCGACTGGTCCACCTGCTGGGAGCGGTTCTGGTGGCGGTGTTCGCCAATTCGCCGTTCCAGCAGGGCCGGCGCACCGGATGGCGCTCCACCCGGCAGTCGCTGTGGGCCGATCTCGACCCCTGGCGCACGCTGGCGCCCGCCCTCGACCGGCCGCCCCGCGCGGCCTGGGCCGCCCATGTGCTCGACACACCCGTGATGTGTGTCCGGCGGGACGACGGGCCGTGGGCCGTGCCGGAAGGACTGACCTTCCGCGACTGGCTGCGCACGGGGGCTCCGCGCCCGCCCGTGCGCGCCGATCTCGACTACCACATCAGCACGCTCTTCCCGCCGGTCCGGCCGCGCGGACACCTGGAGCTGCGCATGATCGACGCCCAGTCCGGCGACGACGGATGGCTGGTTCCGCTCGCCGTCACCACCGCCCTGTTCGACGACCCGGAGGCCGCCGAGAGCGTGTACCGCGCCGTCAAACCGCTGGCCGAGACGGCGGGCGGGGCGGCCGCGCCGCGCAACCCGCTCTGGACCGTCGCCGCCCGGGACGGCCTGGCCGACCCCGAGCTGCGGACGGCCGCCACCACCTGTTTCCAGCTCGCCCTGGAGGCACTGCCCCGGATCGGTGCGACGCGAGCCGTGCAGGACACGGTGGCCGACTTCCACGACCGGTTCGTCGCCCGGGGCCGATGTCCGGCAGACGAGCTGGCGGACGACCCCGCCTACGCACTCATCGACCCCCCGGCACCGCCCCGCACGCGCCACGGGAAAGGCACCAGCCGATGACCGACGACCCGGCAGCCCTCGACCCCGCCGACGGCCACCCCGACTCCCACGCCCCCGGCACCGACCCCGACTCCCTCCGGGAACGCGCCCTTGCCGCGCTCCTCACCGCACGTACGCGCACGGCCCTCCTCACCAGCTGCGTCGACGACCGCGAACTCACCGCGCAGCACTCCCCGTTGATGTCACCACTGGTCTGGGACCTGGCGCACATCGGCAACCAGGAAGAGCTGTGGCTGCTGCGGGCCGTCGCCGGGCGCGAGGCCATGCGGCCCGAGATCGACGGGCTGTACGACGCCTTCGAGCACCCGCGCGCGAGCCGCCCCTCACTCCCGCTCCTGGCTCCCGACGAGGCCAGGATGTACGCCTACGAGGTGCGCGGCCGGGCACTGGACGTGCTGGACGGGGCCCGCATGGACGACGGAGGTGACCGGCTCGCGCGGGCCGGGTTCGCCTTCGGCATGATCGCCCAGCACGAACAGCAGCACGACGAGACGATGCTGATCACGCACCAGCTGCGTGCGGGGCCCGCCGCGCTGTCCGCGCCGGAGCCGCCGTCGCCTGTCGACGCGGCCGGCCTGCCCGCGGAAGTCCTGGTGCCCGGTGGCGCGTTCACCATGGGCACCTCCACCGAGCCGTGGGCGCTGGACAACGAACGGCCGGCCCACCGGCGTGAGGTGGCGGACTTCTTCATCGACACGGCGCCGGTCACCTGCGGCGCCTACCTCCGCTTCGTCGAGGACGGCGGCTACACCGAACGTCGCTGGTGGGAGCCGGACGGCTGGGCCATGGTGCGCGAACGCGGCCTGGCCGCCCCGCTCTTCTGGCACCGGGACGGCGGGCAGTGGCTGCGGCGCCGGTTCGGGACGACCGAGCCGGTCCCCGACGACGAGCCGGTCCTCCATGTGAGCTGGTACGAGGCGGACGCGTACGCCCGCTGGGCCGGGCGCCGGCTGCTCACCGAGGCGGAGTGGGAGAAGGCCGCCCGGCACGACCCGGTCTCCGGCCGGTCCCGGCGGTATCCGTGGGGCGACGGCGACCCGACACCGGAGCTGGCGAATCTGGGCCAGCGCCATCTGCGGCCCGCCGCGGCCGGCGCCTACCCGGCGGGCCGGTCGCCACTGGGCGTGGGGCAGCTGATCGGCGACGTGTGGGAGTGGACGTCGAGCGACTTCCTGCCCCACCCCGGCTTCGCGGCGTTCCCGTACCGCGAGTACTCGGAGGTGTTCTTCGGTCCGGGCCACAAGGTGCTGCGCGGCGGTTCGTTCGCCGTGGACCAGGTGGCCTGCCGGGGCACGTTCCGCAACTGGGACCTGCCGGTGCGGCGCCAGATCTTCTCCGGCTTCCGCACCGCCCGGGACGCCTGATGTGCCGTCACATCGCCTACGTGGGACCCGAGTTGGCGCTCGGCGAGGTGCTGTCAGCACCCGCGCACTCCCTGGTGCGGCAGTCGTGGGAACCACGTCGGCAGCGCCACGGGACGGTCAACGCGGACGGTTTCGGGGTGGGCTGGTACGCGCAGGGTGATCCGGTGCCGGGCCGGTACCGGCGCCAGGGGCCGGTCTGGGCCGACCAGTCCTTCACCGACCTGGCCAGAGTGGTCCGCAGCACGGCCCTGCTCGCCGCCGTCCGGGACGCCACGGACGCGGGTGCGGACGGTGAGGCGGCGGCCGCGCCGTTCTCCTCGGGCCGGCTGCTGTTCAGCCACAACGGCGCCGTACGGGGCTGGCCGGATTCGGTCTCCTCGCTCGCCGCCGCTCTGCCCGTGGCCGAGCTGCTGACCCTGACCGCCCGCTCCGACTCGGCGCTGGTGTGGGCGCTCCTCCAGCACCGGATCGCGGCGGGCGACGAGCTGTCCGGGGCGCTCGCCGACACCACCGTGGACGTCGGGGCGGCGGCTCCCGGCTCGCGGCTGAACCTGCTCCTCACCGACGGCGCGACGATCGCGGCCACCACATGGGGCGACACCCTCTGGTATCTCGCCGGCCCGGGGCCGGGCCGCACGGTCGTGGCCTCGGAGCCGTACGACGACGACCCGTCCTGGCGCGAGGTGCCCGACCGCACCCTGCTCACCGCCACCCGCACCGAAGTCCTGCTGACCCCGCTCAAGGAGCACACAGCGTGAGTCCCTTCCTGCTGACCCGCACCCTGCCCGAGGACGCCACGGACGCGGCGTTGCGCGCCGATGTGCGCACGGGGCTGACCCGGCGCCCCAAGACACTGCCGCCCAAGTGGTTCTACGACGCGCGCGGCAGCGAACTCTTCGAGGAGATCACCCGGCTGCCCGAGTACTACCCGACCCGCGCCGAACGGGAGATCCTGCTCGCCCGCGCGGCGCGGATCGCCGAGGTGTCCGGGGCCCGGACCCTCGTCGAGCTGGGTTCCGGTTCGTCCGAGAAGACGCGCCATCTGCTGGACGCGCTGCCCTCGCTGCACAGCTACGTGCCCGTCGACGTGAGCGAGAGCGCGCTGCGGGGCGCGGCCGAATCGCTGCTCGCCGACCGCCCCGGACTGTCCGTGCACGCGCTGATCGCGGACTTCACCCGGGGGCTCGCGCTGCCCGGCACACCGGGGCCTCGGCTGGTCGCGTTCCTGGGCGGCACGATCGGCAATCTGCTGCCGGACGAGCGGGCCGCGTTTCTGCACTCCGTACGGTCGCTGCTCTCCCCCGGCGACGGGCTGCTGCTCGGCACGGACCTGGTGAAGGACGAGGCGACGCTGGTCGCCGCGTACGACGACGCGGCCGGGGTGACGGCCCGGTTCAACAAGAACGTGCTCGCGGTCGTCAACCGGGAACTGGGCGCGGACTTCGACCGCGACGACTTCGGCCATGTGGCGGTCTGGGACCCGCACCACGAATGGATCGAGATGCGGCTGCGTGCCCGCCGGGCGCTCTCGGTGAAGATCCCCGAACTGGATCTGGTGGTGCCGTTCGAGGCCGGGGAGGAGGTGCGCACCGAGGTGTCCGCGAAGTTCCGGAAGGAGGGCATCGGGGGCGAACTGGCCGCCGCCGGACTTCGGCTGGACCAGTGGTGGACGGATTCCGCGGACCGGTTCGCGCTGTCGTTGGCCACGGCGGTCTGAGCGGCGCCGGCCGGGGCCGGGCGTGCGCGCCGCCCGCTTCCCGGCCGTGGCACGGCGTGCGGTACCCGGGGTGTCCGCCTGACGGACACCCCGGTCATCCGGCCACGGGGCGCGGGGCCGGCGCCGGGCGGCCCCGGGACCGGCGGACCTCCGCCGCCGGACCCGCGGCCCGGACCCGCCGCCCGGGTCAGACGGGCGGGTCAGACGGGCGGGTCAGTTGCCCGCGAGCATGCCCGAGATGTGCTCGGACGCCGCCTTCGCCTCCGCCAGCGGGTCACGCCCCTGGAGGACGGCCGTCATGTACGGCTTGATCGGGTTGGCGGCCTCGACCGCCGCCCACTGGGGCGAGTTGGGTGTGGCCCGGCCCTTGGTGGCGCCCTGCGCCATCGCGGCGGTACCCTCCTGACCCTCGATGACGTGAGCGAGGCCAGGCTTGTTGGGCACGTAACTCATGGTTCTGGCCAGATCCGTCTGCCACTTCTCGCTCGCCAGGGCCTTGATCACGGCGATGCCCTCGCTGCGGTGGTCGGCCTTCTCGGGGACGATCAGGTCGGAGCCGCCGGTGAAGACGGAACCAGGCTCTTTCGCGGTCTTGCCGGGGATCGGGAAGTAGCCGAGTTTCCCCTTGAGTTCGGGGTTCTTCTGCTCGATCAGCTTCGCGCTGCCGGGGACATCGATGATCTGGGCGACGTCGCCCTTCGCGAACACGTCGGACTGCGGGGGCTTCTGCTCGTCGGCGTTCTTCGGGCCGTGTCCGTACTGCTGGAGTTCCTTGTAGAAAGCCATGCCCTTGAGCGCCGCGGGGGTGGCGAGCGCGCCCTGCCATTCGCCACCGTTCTCGGTGGCCAGTTCCCCGCCCTCGTCCCAGATGAATCCGGCGAGTACGTACCAGTTCTGGCCCGCGAGGTAGATCCCCTGATTACCGTCCCGGTTCAGCTCCTTGGAGTTCTGGACCCACTCCTCACGGGTCTTCGGCGGGGCCTTGATGCCCGCCTGCTGGAAGAGTTCCTTGTTGTAGATCACCACGCGGTTGGCCGCGTACCAGGGGACGCCGTACTGGACGCCGTTGATGCTGCCGGGGTCGGCGAGACCGGGCAGCCAGTCGTCCCGGCCGAGGTCACGCATCGATTCCAGGGTCAGATCGCGGAGCCCGCCGCTCTCCGCGTACTGGGCGACCTGGGTATTGCCGACCTCGATGACATCGGGGGCGTCCTTGCCCTTGAGGGCGGCCGTCACCTTGGGACCGATGCCACTCCACTCCTGAATCTTGAATTCCAGTTCGACGGAGGGGTGTTCCTTCTCGTACGACGTCGTGAAACGTTTCAGGAAGTCGGACGAGACACTGTCCTTCATCAGCCAGACGGTGACGGTGCTCTTGCCTGACGCGCTCGAAAAGTAGCCGCATCCGCCGAGCGCGACGGAGGAAACGAGCGCGACGGCTCCAGCGAGTATGCGGTTTTTCACGGGGTCACCTTCTGCGAAACAACACGACGAAATCTGAACCCGATGTGTGGGGGATTGCGGGCGGCGCTCGCACGGGCGTGGCTGGATTTTGGTATGGACCATTGCTCCGGTCAAGGCCCACTGTCCGCCCATTCTGCGCCATGACCTCTCGCGCACTCGTCCCAGGTGGTGCACCGTGGAACCAGGAGAGGAGACATAAGATGACAAACCACGTCTACCGGGTCACAGAAATCGTAGGAACCTCCCACGAAGGGGTCGATGACGCCGTTCGCAAGGGGGTGGCGAGGGCGTCGGAAACGTTGCGCAATCTCGACTGGTTCGAGATCAAAGAGGTCCGGGGCCACATCGAGGATGGCCGGATCGAGCACTTCCAGGTGACCCTCAAAATCGGCTTCCGGCTCGACGGCGACGGCTGACGCGCCACGCGTGCACCAGGAGCTGTCCCGTATCCCCTGGCAGGCGTGCGACGGGCGCACGGACCCGGACGACTCCCCCCGTGATCCGACGCGCCTCTCGCACTGCCGCGGGCTGTGCCCCGCCCATCCGCCGTGCGGGGCACGGCCCGGCGCGCGGCTCGCCGTCCACCCGGCGGACCGCGAACAGCGAACGGCGGACCGCGGACCGCGGACGGTCGCGCGTAGGGGAATCCTGACGGCGCGGGCGCGTTGAAGAGAGCGTGAGCCCGCTGATCACCTCGACCCGGTTCTCCCTGCTCGACCGTTCCCGCACCCGTGAGGGGTACGACGGTCCGGCCGCCCTGCGCGACACCGTGGCCCTGGCCGTGGAGGCCGAAGCGCTCGGCTATCACCGGTTCTGGGTCTCCGAGCACCACAGCGTGCCGGGGGTGGCGGGCTCGGCGCCGACGGTCCTGGCCGCCGCGGTCGCCGCCGCGACCTCCACCGTCCGGGTGGGCACCGGCGGGGTGATGCTGCCCAACCACCGGCCGTTCGTCGTCGCCGAGCAGTTCGGGGTCCTGGAATCCCTCTTCCCCGGCCGGATCGACATGGGCCTGGGGCGCTCCGTCGGGTTCACCGACGCGGTCCGCGGGGCGCTCGGACGCGGCAAGGAGGACGCCGAGGACTTCGCGGGGCAGCTCGCTGAACTGCTGGGCTGGCTGGACGGCACCCAGCGCGACCACCCGCATGTGCACGCCCGTCCGGCCGAGGGGCTGCGCATCCCCGCGTACGTCCTCGCGATCGGGGAGGGCGCCGCCGTCGCGGCCGCGGCCGGGCTCCCCCTGGTCGTGGGTGATCTGCGCGACTGCCCGAAGCTGCTGCGCGCCGTCGAGCGCTACCGGCGCGAGTTCCGGCCCTCCGCCCGCAACGCACACCCGTACGTCGTGGTGTCGGGGAGCGTCGCGGTCGCCGGATCTCCCGAGGAGGCCCGCCGGCTGCTGATGCCGGAGTCCTGGTCGATGGCGTACTCCCGGACCCACGGCATCTTCCCGCCGCTCGCCCCGCCGGAGCGGATCGAGGCACTGGTCCCCGCCATGACCGGGAGGGAGCGCGATCTGTACGAGCGCGGGCTGAGCGGCGGCGTCCAGGGCACCGAGGAGCAGGTGGCCGGGGAACTCGAAGCCGTTGTCGCCGCGACCGGGGCGGACGAGGTGCTGGTCACGACCAGTACGTACGACCGCGAAGCGCTGGTCGACTCCCTGCGCCGGCTCGCCCGGCTGGCGGGTCTCGCCGACGGCCGGGGCACGCCGGAGGTCCGGGCCGTGACCGGCGACGCGCGTCCGGGAGGAGGGCCGCCGGCGCGCACGTCCCTTCCGGGCGACCGTCACCGGTCACAGCGGTAGAATTCGGACTGTTCGACCGACACCAACCGTTCCGTCCCGATCCGTACGGAGTTCCCGCGCCGATGTCCACGCCCCACGATCCGTACGTCCGGGTGCGCGGCGCCCGTGAGCACAATCTGCGGAACGTCGACGTCGACATCCCCCGGGACACCCTGACCGTCTTCACCGGGGTCTCCGGCTCGGGCAAGTCCTCACTGGCGTTCGGGACGATCTACGCCGAGGCGCAGCGCCGCTACTTCGAGTCCGTCGCGCCGTACGCCCGGCGGCTGATCCACCAGGTGGGGGCACCCGAGGTGGGGGAGATCACCGGGCTGCCGCCCGCGGTCTCCCTGGAGCAGCGGCGTTCCGCGCCCGGCGCCCGGTCGTCGGTCGGCACGGTCACCACGCTCTCCAATTCGCTGCGGATGCTGTTCTCGCGGGCCGGTGACTACCCGGCCGGGGCCGGGCGTCTCGACTCGGACTCCTTCTCGCCGAACACGGCCGCCGGGGCGTGCCCCGAGTGCCACGGGCTGGGGCGCGTGCACCGCACCAGCGAGGAACTGCTCGTGCCCGACCCGTCGCTGTCGATCCGGGAGGGCGCCGTCGCGGCGTGGCCGGGCGCCTGGCAGGGCAAGAACCTCCGCGATGTGCTGGACGCGCTGGGGTACGACATCGACCGGCCGTGGCGCGAGCTGGCTCCGGAGGACCGGACCTGGATTCTCTTCACCGACGAGCAGCCGGTGGTCACGGTCCATCCGGTACGCGACGCGGGGCGCATCCAACGCCCCTACCAGGGCACGTACATGAGTGCGCGGCGCTATGTGACGCACACGTTCGCCGACACCAGGAGCCGGTCGCTGCGGGCGAAGGCCGAGCGGTTCCTGACCAGTGAGCCGTGCCCGGTCTGCGGCGGTGGCGGACTGCGCCCCGAGGCGATGGCGGTCACGTTCGCCGGGCGGACGATCGCCGAACTGGCCGCGCTGCCCCTCGCCTCCCTGGCCGACGTCCTGTCGGCGGCGGACGGTGGCGGGACTGCCCGGGTGCTGACGGCCGATCTGCTGGCCCGGATCGCGACGGTCACCGAACTGGGTCTCGGCTATCTGAGCCTGAACCGCACCGCGCCGACGCTCTCCTCCGGGGAACTGCAACGGCTGCGGCTCGCGACCCAGTTGAGGTCGGGGCTGTTCGGAGTCGTCTATGTGCTCGACGAACCGTCGGCGGGTCTCCACCCGGCGGACACCGAGGCGCTGCTCGCGGTACTGGTACGGCTGAAGGAGGCCGGGAACACGGTCTTCGTGGTGGAGCACCAGATGGACGTGGTGCGGCGGGCGGACTGGCTGGTCGACGTGGGCCCGCTGGCGGGCGAGCACGGTGGCAGGGTGCTGCACAGCGGGCCCCCGGCCGGTCTGGCCCAGGTGACCGGGTCGGCGACACGGCGCTTCCTGTTCGACGAGGACCCGCCGCCGGTCCGGGAACCGCGGGTGCCCTCCGGCTGGCTGAGGCTCGACGGGGTCGAGCGGCACAATGTGCGCGGGGTGGACGCGGCGTTCCCGCTGGGGGTGTTCACGGCGGTCACCGGGGTTTCGGGCTCGGGGAAGTCGACGCTGGTCGGGCAGGTGCTGGCGGGGGTGCTCGCCGGGGACCGCGAAGGCACCGGTGGGGGGCCGGAAGGCGATGGGGGTCCGGAGGGTCGCGGAGCTCCGGAGGCGTCCGGCGACTCCGGGAGTTCCGGGAGGGCGGTGGCTCTCTCCGGGTGCGCGTCGGTGTCGGGGCTGGACGCGGTGGACCGGCTGGTGCAGGTGGACCAGAAGCCCATCGGCCGTACGCCCCGCTCCAATCTGGCGACGTACACCGGTCTCTTCGACGTCGTACGGAAGCTGTTCGCCGCGACGGACGAGGCGCGCGAGCGCGGTTACCGGGCGGGGCGGTTCTCGTTCAACGTGCCGGGCGGGCGGTGCGAGACCTGTCAGGGCGAGGGTTTCGTCTCCGTGGAGCTGCTGTTCCTGCCCAGTACGTACACCCCCTGCCCGGACTGTCACGGCGCGCGCTACAACCCGCGGACGCTGGAAGTCACGCTGCGCGGCCTGGACATCGCGCAGGTGCTCGGCCTGACCGTGGAGTCGGCGGCCGAGTTCTTCGCCGGCACCCCCGCCGCCACGCGCGGTCTGCGGACCCTGCTCGATGTCGGACTCGGCTATCTGACACTCGGTCAGCCGGCCACGGAGCTGTCCGGCGGCGAGGCGCAGCGGATCAAGCTCGCGACCGAGTTGCAGCGGACCCGGCGCGGACGGACGGTGTACCTCCTGGACGAGCCGACGACGGGGTTGCATCCGGCCGATGTCGAGGTGCTGATGCGGCAGTTGCACGGGCTGGTGGAGGCCGGCGGCACGGTGGTGGTCGTCGAACACGACATGGCCGTGGTGGCGGGCGCCGACTGGGTGATCGACCTGGGTCCGGGCGGTGGTGACCGGGGCGGCCGGATCGTCGCGGCGGGCCCCCCGGGCGAGGTGGCCGGGGCGGCGGACAGCCGTACCGCGCCGTACCTCTCCGCCGCCCTCCGGGCGCGCTGAACGCCGGACATTCCCAACCGGTGCGGTGAGAAGCGGAGTTACCGCTCCAGGCAAGAGTAGGGAATGAAAAGGCAAAGAACATTGACCACATGATGGTCCAGACCAATTATGGGCATGCCCCACGGCGGCTGTGTGTCGTGGGGCACGTGACCCCGGCCGGGACTCACAGGAACGGGCCGCGCCCTCACCCCCGGGCGCGGCCGAGCCGCGCGATCCGCTTGCTGTCTCACCCCGCTGGGAGAATCCATGAGACGTCCAAGATCCGCCAGTGTCCTGCTGAGCGTCCTGGCCACGGCCGCCGCCTCCGCCGGTCTGTTCCTCGGCGCGGGCCCCGCCGCGCAGGCCGCCACGACCGCCGCCACCCCACTGCCCGCGCATGTCTTCGCCCCCTACTTCGAGGCGTGGAACGGGGACAGCCCCGCCGCGCTCGCGCAGCAGTCCGGCGCCAAGTACCTGACCATGGCGTTCATCCAGACCGCGACACGCGGCTCCTGCACCCCGTACTGGAACGGCGATTCGGGACAGCCCATCGCCCAGTCCGAGTTCGGCGCCGACTTCACGGCCATGCGGTCGCGCGGGGGTGACGTGATCCCGTCGTTCGGCGGCTACACGGCCGACAACGGCGGCACCGAGATCGCCGACAGCTGCACGAGCGTCGACTCCATCGCGGCGGCGTACGAGAAGGTCATCACGACCTACGACGTCTCCCGCCTCGACATGGACATCGAGGACAACTCGCTGGAGAACAGCGGCGGTGTCGACCGCCGCAACAAGGCGATCAAGAAGGTGCAGGACTGGGCGGCGGCCAACGGCCGTTCGGTGCAGATCTCGTACACCCTGCCCACCACCACGAGCGGTCTCGCCGACAGTGGCCTCGCGGTGCTGGAGAACGCCAAGTCCAACGGCGCCAAGGTCGACGTCGTGAACCTCATGACGTTCGACTACTACGACGGCGCCTCGCACAACATGGCGCAGGACACCCAGACGGCGGCGGCCGGTCTGCGCGACCAACTGGCCGATCTCTACCCGGACCGGACGGCGTCCCAGCTCTGGGGCATGATCGGTGTCACCGAGATGCCGGGCATCGACGACTACGGCCCGGCCGAAACGTTCACCACCGCCGACGCCACCGCGGTCTACAACTGGGCCGTCTCCAGGAACATCAACACGCTCTCGTTCTGGGCGCTCCAGCGTGACAACGGCGGCTGCCCCGGTACCGGCGGCTCGGACACCTGCTCCGGCATCGCGCAGGACACCTGGTACTTCTCCCACACCTTCGCACCGTTCTCCGGCCCGGGCGGCCCGGTGACGGACGACTACTCCGTGGACATCGTCCCCGGAGCGGGCACGGTGCAGCCGGGCGCTTCGGCCACGGCCACCGTGAAGACCTCGGTCATCTCGGGCAACGCGAAGACCGTCGCCCTGACGGTCACCGGGGCGCCCGCCGGAGTGACGGCCACGCTCAGCCCGTCCTCGGTCACCGCGGGCGGCACGTCACAACTGACGCTCAGCGCGGCGGAGTCGGCCGCTCCCGGCACGTACCCGCTCACGGTGACCGGTGCGTCCGGCTCACTCAGCCACTCGGCGTCCTTCACGCTCTCGGTCACCTCCCCGGGCGGCGGAGGCGGCGGCGCCGTGGTGAACGGCGACTTCGAGACCGGCTCGCTGGGTCCGTGGACCTGTGAGAGCGGCGGCGCGGTCGTGACCACCCCGGTGCACGGCGGTTCGCACGCCCTGGCCGCGGCGGCGAGCGCCTCGCAGACCGGTGAGTGCACCCAGACGCTCGCCCTCTCCCCCAACACCACGTACAAGCTGAGCGGCTGGGTGCAGGGCAACTACGCCTACCTCGGCGTGCGCGGCGGTGCGACGGCGAGCGTCTGGACCTCGTCGAGCGGCTGGTCGCAGCAGTCGACGTCCTTCACCACCGGCTCGTCCGGCACGGTGACGGTCTATCTGCACGGCTGGTACGCGCAGGGCACGGTCCACGGCGACGACATCTCCGTCACCTCCTGACCGTGTGATCCATCGGTTCTTCCTGGTCCTGGAGGTGGGCGGCCTCCGGGGCCAGGAACTCGCCGTGTTCCGCCGCTGACGGCGGGCGGGCGGTGGCGGCCCGCCCGCCGTCAGCGGCGGACCTTGCGGGTGGCGCGCAGCCACTCCTTGTTCATCGCGGCGATCGACGGCAGCGGGATGCCCTTCGGGCAGGCGGTGGCACACTCGCCGGCCAGTGTGCAGCCGCCGAAGCCCTCCTCGTCCATGGTGGCGACCATGTCCAGCACCCGGGTCTCCCGCTCGGGAGCGCCTTGCGGGAGGACGTTGAGGTGGTTGACCTTCGCCGAGGTGAAGAGCATCGCCGATCCGTTGGGGCAGGCGGCGACGCAGGCTCCGCAGCCGATGCACTCGGCGTGCTCGAAGGCGAGGTCGGCGTCCGGTTTGGGCACCGGGGTGGCGTGCGCCTCGGGCGCGGCCCCGGTCGGGACGGTGATGTATCCGCCGGACTGGATGATCCGGTCGAGGGCGGAGCGGTCCACGACGAGATCCCTGACCACCGGGAAGGCCGAGGCGCGCCACGGCTCGACGTCGATCGTGTCGCCGTCCCGGAAGGACCGCATGTGGAGCTGGCAGGTGGTGGTGCGCTCGGGACCGTGGGCGTCGCCGTTGATGACGAGACTGCACGCCCCGCAGATGCCCTCGCGGCAGTCGTGGTCGAAGGCGACGGGGTCGTCCCCGCCCAGGATCAGTTCCTCGTTGAGGGTGTCGAGCATCTCCAGGAACGACATGTCCGGTGAGATTCCGTCGACTTCGTAGGTGGCCATGGCGCCAGGTGCTTCGGCGTCGCGCTGACGCCAGACGCGCAGGGTGAGCCTCATGCGTAGCTCCGCTGGGTGGGGTGGACGTACTCGAAGACGAGGTCTTCCTTGTGCAGGACGGGGGCGGCGCCGGTGGCGCTGAACTCCCAGGCGGCGACGTAGGAGAACTCCTCGTCCCGCCGGGCGGCCTCACCGTCCGGGGTCTGCGACTCCTCGCGGAAATGGCCTCCGCAGGATTCGGCCCGGTGCAGGGCGTCGAGGCACATCAGCTCCGCGAGTTCCAGGTAGTCGACGACGCGGTTGGCCTTCTCCAGCGACTGGTTGAACTCCTCCCCCGTGCCGGGCACCTTGACGCGGCGCCAGAACTCCTCACGGATCTGCGGTATCCGGCCGAGGGCCTTGCGCAGGCCCTCGGCGGTACGGGCCATTCCGCAGAACTCCCACATGACTTCGCCGAGTTCGCGGTGGAAGTCGTCGGGTGTGCGGTCGCCGTCGACGGCCAGCAGCAGATTGAGCCGGTCCTCGGTGTCGGCGACGGCCTCCTGGACGGCCGGGTGCGAGGCGTCGATCTCCTCGGTGCGCGGGGTGCGGGCCAGGTAGTCGTTGACGGTCGCCGGCAGGACGAAGTAGCCGTCGGCCAGGCCCTGCATCAGCGCGGAGGCGCCGAGCCGGTTGGCGCCGTGGTCGGAGAAGTTGGCCTCGCCGATCGCGAAGAGACCGGGGACGGTGGTCCGCAGGTCGTAGTCGACCCATAGCCCGCCCATCGTGTAGTGCACGGCCGGGTAGATCCGCATCGGGGTCTCGTACGGGTCCTCCGCGGTGATCCGCGCGTACATGTCGAAGAGGTTGCCGTACTTCTCCTCGACCTTCGCCCGGCCCATCCGGGCGATGGCGTCCGCGAAGTCCAGGTAGACGCCCTGTCCGCCGGGGCCGACGCCCCGGCCCTCGTCGCAGACGTTCTTGGCGGCGCGCGAGGCGATGTCACGCGGCACGAGGTTGCCGAACGCCGGGTAGATCCGCTCCAGGTAGTAGTCGCGCTCGTCCTCGGGGATCTCACCGGCGGGGCGGTCGTCGCCCTTGGCCTTCGGGACCCAGATGCGGCCGTCGTTGCGCAGCGACTCGCTCATCAGCGTCAGCTTGGACTGGTGGTCGCCGGTGCGCGGGATGCAGGTGGGGTGGATCTGGGTGAAGCAGGGGTTGGCGAAGTAGGCGCCGCGCCGGTGGGCCCGCCAGATCGCGGTGGCGTTGGAATTCATGGCGTTGGTCGACAGATGGAAGACGTTGCCGTATCCGCCGGTGGCGAGGACGACCGCGTCCGCGAAGTGGGTGTCGACGCGGCCGGTGACCAGATCACGCGCCACGATGCCGCGGGCCCTGCCGTCGACGACGATCAGATCGAGCATTTCGGTACGGGAGTGCAGTTCCACGTTGCCCGCGGCGATCTGCCGCGAGAGGGCCTGGTAGGCGCCCAGGAGGAGCTGCTGACCGGTCTGCCCCCGGGCGTAGAACGTACGGGACACCTGGACGCCGCCGAAGGAGCGGTTGTCGAGGAGACCTCCGTACTCACGGGCGAAGGGCACGCCCTGGGCGACGCACTGGTCGATGATCTCGACGGAGATCTCGGCGAGCCGGTGGACGTTGGACTCACGCGAGCGGAAGTCGCCGCCCTTGACGGTGTCGTAGAAGAGCCGGTGGACGGAGTCGCCGTCGTTGCGGTAGTTCTTCGCGGCGTTGATGCCGCCCTGCGCGGCCACGGAGTGGGCGCGGCGGGGCGAGTCCTGGAAGCAGAACTGGACGACGCGGTAGCCCTGTTCGGCGAGGGTCGCGCCGGCCGAGCCGCCCGCCAGGCCGGTGCCGACGACGATGACGGTGTGTTTGCGGCGGTTGGCCGGGTTGACCAGTCCGGCCTGGAAGCGGCGGGTGCTCCAGCGTTCGGCGACGGGTCCCTCGGGGGCCTTCGTGTCGACGACGGGAGCCCCGGTCGTGTAGTGGGTGTACTCGGGCATTCAGCTCACCACTCCGGTCATGACGGCGACGGGTACGGAGACGAAACCCGCGGTCAGTGCCACCGCGAGGACGTTGGCGGCGGTCTTGAGGACACGGTCGCGGGCCGCGTTGCCCACACCGAGGGTCTGGGCCGCGCTCCAGAAGCCGTGCTGGACGTGCAGGCCGAGCGCGAGCACCGCCGCGATGTAGACGACGTCTCCGTACCAGGTGGAGAAGGTGTCGATGACGTTCTGATACGGATGTCCGGGCTGGAAGCCGCCGGGATGCGCGGTACCGGTCGTCAGATCGAGGATGTGCCAGACGATGAACAGGGCCAGGATGATCCCGCCCCAGCGCATGGTGCGGGTGGCATAGCTCGCGCGGGGCCTGCTGTGGACGTACTTGGCGGGCCGCGCCCGGATGTCGCGGCGGCTCAGCTGGTACGCGGAGACGGCGTGCAGCACGACGGCCGCGACGAGCACCACACGGACGATCCAGAGCCCCCACTCGCGGTGCAGCACGGGCTCGCCCATGACCCTCAGCCAGTGGGCGTAGTGGTTGAACTCGCCGGGCCCGAAGAAGATCTTCAGGTTCCCCACCATGTGGGCGACCAGGTACAGGAGCATGACCAGGCCGCTCACCGCCATGATCGTCTTCTTGCCGACGGACGAGTCCCAGAGCGTGCGCGTCATGGACGGCCGTCGGTCCGTCCGGGTTGCCGATGCCATGGACACGACGCTAGGACCGGACAACCCCATCAGTCCAAGACATGGTCCGGCTCATCTCCATAGGCTATGACTATCACGCCTCGTTATCGTGGGCCCATGCACCTCCAACAGCTCGCCTATTTCGTGGCCGTCGCCGAGGCCCGGCACTTCACCCGCGCCGCCGAGGCGGTGCATGTCTCACAGCCCTCGCTCTCCCAGCAGATCCGGGCACTGGAGAAGGAGCTGGGCGCCGAGCTGTTCAGCCGGGCCCGGGGGAACATCACGCTCACCGACGCGGGCGGGACGCTGCTCCCGCTCGCCCGGCGGATTCTCGCCGACGCCGACACCGCCCGCCGCGAGGTGCAGGAACTGGTGCAGTTGCGCCGGGGCCGGGTCAGGCTCGGCGCCACCCCGAGCATCTGCACCGGGCTGCTGCCCGATGTGCTGCGCGCCTTCCACGATCTGCACCCCGGGATCGAGCTGCTGCTGGAGGAGGGGGGCTCGCACGACCTCGTACGGGAACTGGCGCGGGGCGCTCTCGACCTCGCGCTGGTGGTGCTGCCGCTGCCCGCCGCCTCCCCCGCGCTGACGACGGTGGAGCTGCTGCACGAGGACCTGGTGGTCGTGTCGTCGACGGCCCGGCCGCGTCCCGGGCGGGGCGGGGCCGTACGGATCTCCGATCTTCGCCACGAATCGCTCGTGATGTTCCGGCACGGCTACGACCTGCGGGAACTCACGGTGGCCGCCTGCCGCGCCGAGGGGTTCGAGCCGTCGTTCACGGTGGAGGGCGGTGAGATGGACGCGGTGCTCGGGTTCGTACGGGCGGGGCTGGGCATCGCCGTGGTGCCGAGCATGGTCGCCACCCGGGCGGGCCATGACCTGCGCACCACCCCGCTGGCCGGACCCGGGCTGCGGCGCGCGATCGCCCTCGCGCACCGCAGCGACGTGGCACCGCCACGCGCGGCCCGTGAACTGCAGAGACTCCTGCTGACGAGCCGGCCGGCGACCGGCTGAGCGGTCCGGACCGGGGAGCCGCCCGGGAGGGCCCGCCCCGGCCCGGGAGCCGCCTCAGACGGCGTCGGCCAGCAGCAGTGAGTGGATGCGGTCGGGGGCTCCCGGCCGCGCGTAGTACCAGCCCTGGGCCGTGTCGCAGCCCAGGGCCCGCAACTGCTCGGCCTGGGCCCCGGTCTCCACGCCCTCCACCGTCACGGCGAGCTCCAGGCTGTGCGCCAACGAGACGATGCCCTCGACGATCTTCAGATCGACCGGGTCGGCCGGGTGCTGCTGCATCCCCTGGGTGAAGGAGCGGTCCAGCTTGAGGACGCTCACCGGCAGCCGGCGCAGATTGGCCAGGTTGGAATAACCGGTGCCGAAGTCGTCGAGCGCTATGTTCACACCCATCTCGGCCAGCTGCCGCAGCGGCTTGAGCAGATCGTCGTCGGCGCCGATCAGCGCGGACTCGGTGACCTCCAGGCAGAGCGCCGCGGGCTCCAGGCCCGACCGCTCCAGGACGTCCACCGTCTCGGCGACCAGCCTCGGATGGTGCAGCTGGGCCGGCGAGAGGTTGACGTTGATCCGCAGCGGACCGCCGTCGCTGTGCCGCTCCTGCCAGAAGTTGGCCTGGCGTACGGACTCCTCCAGCACCCAGCGGCCGAGCGGGACGATCAGCCCGGTGTGCTCGGCGAGCGCGATGAACCGGTCCGGTCCGAGCACCCCGTGCTGCGGATGGCACCAGCGCACCAGCGCCTCCGCCCCGTGCACACTGCCGTCGCCCAGGTGCACGAGCGGCTGGTACTCGATGAAGAACTCACCACGCTCCAGGGCCGCGGGCAGGGCGGTGGTCAGGCCGTGCCGGGTGATGGCGAGGGCGTCCGCCTCGGCGTCGGCGAACTCGAACCGGTTGCCACCCGCCGACTTGGCCCGGTACATCGTGATGTCGGCGCTGCGCAGCACCTCGGCGGCGCTGCGTTCGCCGGCCGGTCCCTCGACGATGCCGATCGAGCCCCGTACGGTCAGTTCACGGCCGTCGAGCCTGATCGGTGAGGACAGCGCCCCGAGAATCCGGCAGGCCAGGTCGTCGACCTCGCGCTCGGTGTCCGGCCCGGTGGTGAGGGCCACGAACTCGTCGCCGCCGAGCCGCGCCACCATCTCGCCGCGCGCGGTCGCGCAGCTCTCGAGCCGGTCGGCCACCTCGACGAGCAGCCGGTCCCCGGCCGCGTGCCCCAGGCTGTCGTTGATCGCCTTGAAGCCGTCCAGGTCGAGGTAGCAGAGCCCGAACCGGCCGCCGTCCCGGCTCGCGAGCGCCTTCTCCAGGCGTTCGAAGAACAGCGTCCGGTTGGGCAGTCCGGTGAGCGCGTCGTGCGTGGCCTCGTAGCGCAGCCGCAGGTTGAGCAGTCTGCGCTCGGTGGTGTCCTCCATCAGCGCCAGCTGGTACTGCGGGCGGCCCTCGGGGTCACGCAGCAGCGACACCGTGAGGTTGGTCCACAGGACGGTGCCGTCGTTGCGGTAGTAGGGCTTCTCCACCCGGTAGTGGTCGCGTTCGCCGCGTACCAGTTCGCCGTAGTACTTCCAGACCGCCGGGGAGTCCTCGGGGTGGACCCATTCGTTCACCTTGTGGCTGCGGACGTGGTGTTCGAGGCCGCCGAACATCCGGGTGAGGGTGTCGTTGATCTCCAGCACGTTGCCGTCGAGGTCAGCGATGCCGATGCCGATGGCGGCGTCCTTGAAGACGGCGCGGAAGCGGGTCTCGGTGATGTGCAGGGCCTGTTCCGCGTCGCTGCGCGCGGTGAGTGCGGAGCGGGCGATGGCCTCCTGCTCCGCCAGGGTCCGCTCGCGCAGCGCCTGGGTGAAGCCGCCGGCGAGGGAGTGCTGGAGACGGGCGCAGCGCGCCCTGCTCTCCTCGGTCGAGAGCTCCAGCGGGCCGTTTCCACCGCAGTAGAGCACCAGGTACGAGTCGACGACGCCGAGGGTGCGGCTGAGCGCGTCCGGGTCCGTGCAGTGGGCGGCGACCAGGGCGGCGCCGACGAGTTGCGCGGGCGCCGGGTCGAACGGCCGTATGTGCAGGGCGTCGCTCAACTGCCGTGCCAGGGGCAGCAGATGGCGCTCGAACTCCGGGCGGCTCAGGGAGGTGGCCGTCGAGGGGAAGATGGCCCGGCTCCAGATCCTGGCGAAGCGCCGGAGCCGGTCCTCGGCGCCGTCCGGCTGCTCGGCCGCGGGCTGCGGCGCCGGGGCGGGGATAGTCACGCCTTGCGTCCCACTCCCGCGAAGCCCGAGAAGACGAATGGGTCCTCCTGGTCGGGCAGCACCGGACTGTCGGGACGCCAGTGCGGCATGGACACCAGGCCGGGTTCGACCATCTCGTACCCGTCGAAGAACCGGGCGACCTCGTCGTGCGAGCGCATGACCAGCGGGTTGCGGATGTCGCGGTAGACGCCGACGGTGCCGCGCGCCTCGTCCTCGGTGAGCGGTATGCCCTCGTACGAGGCGTGGGTGACGACCATCAGGCTGCCGGGTGCGAGCGCGTCGCGCAGCTCGGCGATGGCGGTGTACGGGTCGTCCGCGTCCTCGACGAAGTGCAGGACCGCGACGAGCAGCAGGGCCACCGGGCGGTCCCAGTCGAGGAGTTCACCGATCACCGCGTTGTCCAGGATCTCCCGCGGGCGGCGCAGATCGGCGGTGGCGATCACGGCCCGGTCGTTGCCCTCCAGGACGGCCTGACTGTGCGCGACGGCGACCGGATCGTGGTCCACGTAGGCCACCCGGGCCTCCGGGTCGGCGGCTTGGGCCACTTCGTGGACATTGCCGAAAGTGGGAATGCCGGAGCCGATGTCCAGGAACTGGGTGACGTCCTCGCTCAGCGCGTGGCGTACCGCCCTGCGCATGAAGGCACGATTCGCCTGCATGATCTTGGGGAGTCCGGGCATGAACTCCATCGCCTTGCGCGCGGCTTCCCGGTCCACCTCGAAATTGTGCGAACCGCCCAGGTAGAAGTCGTACATGCGGGACACGCTCGGCACCGAAATGTCAATGCCTTGCGGGGCCCAGGCGGGACGATCCATCGATGTCTCCAACAAGTCGCACGGCGATCCGGCCATGTTCATGGTCAGTGTTGAGCAGAGGCTACTGATCGACCGCCAAGAGAGCGAGCGGAAACGGAAATTAGCGGTCCGTTATTGGTCACACACCACTGGCATGTGCAACCACCCAGTCGCTGGGGGTGACATTCGGTGATCGAGGGGTTCCGGAAGGGCCCGAGGTCACCGATGACGCGATACTCGCGTTACCCGGCCGTTGTCCGAAAGTTCGTTGTGGCGGCCGTCGTCACCGTTCACGCGCGATCGCGCCACGGGGCCGTCGACGCCGTACGTCCCACGAACCCGCCCCGCATGCCGCCCTGTTGTCGGGGCCCGCGCGAACGTGAACCAACTTCCTTCCGGATAAAGGAGGTTAGCCCCGAGGCGGACGCCTTCAGTTCTTCGCCGGACCGTCTTCGAAATTCCCCGGGGCGGGCCCGCGCCGTCCCCGCGCGTGACGGCTCGCGCACCGTTCGAATCGCGCCGGGGAATCCTCCGGCGGCGTGAAACGTGAACCGCCCGAGGACCCCACCATCAGGCGAATACCGACCGGACACCGCGTGTCCGGTCGGCGACCGGACCATGCTCGCGGTCGTGAACGGATCGCTCATATCCCTGATGTGCCTCGCCGCGCGGCTCGCCGCGGCCACCGCGCTCGTGTGTCTGCTCGCCGCGCCGGTTCCCGCGACCGCGAGCAGTTGCGCCTACGCCTCCGTCGGGCCGGGAGGCGAGGACTCCTCGGTCGTCGTGTCGGGCGACGGCGACTGTTCCGCGGGGCCCCTGCCCCCGCCTGAGCCGCCACCGCCCACCCGGACGCCCACTCCCCCACCTCCGCGGCCCTCTCCGCCCCCGCCACGTGCGACACCGGCTCCCCGTGCGACAGCGGCGCCGGTCCGCCCGGTGGTGCCACCGGCTCCGGCGCCGACCGCCCCCGCGCCACGCGCACCGCGTCCGGAACCGCCCGGCCCCTCTCCGTCACCGACGCCCTCGGTACGGCCCGCCTCTCCGGCGGCCCGCCCCGTGGCCCTGCCCGCCTATCACAGGCCGCCACGCGGAAAGCCCAGGAGCGGACCTTCCCTGGTGTCCCTCACCCTGCTGATCACAGCCCCCGCGGTGTTCGCCGTGGCCGTGCTGCGGCCCCGATCCCGCTGACCGACGGAGAAGAGAAACCATGTCGGAATGGCTTGTTCTGACCATTGCGCTGGCCGCCTCAGCGGCCGTCGTCCTCACCATCGCGGTCCTCAACAACCGCCGGGTGGGTGACGACGACGACCCGTCGCAGACCCCCGACGTCATCGAATACATGACGATGATGATCGGTGTGGTCTACGCCATCGTGCTCGGGCTCGCCATCGCCGGGGTCTGGGAGGGGCGCAGCGCGGCCCAGGAGTCCGTGCGCCAGGAGGCCCAGGCCCTGCACGAGGTGAGCGCCCGGGCCTCGGTGTACCCGGCCGAGGTCCGCGACCGGATCCGCGCCGACGTCGACGCGTACGTCCACCACGTCGTCCACGACGAATGGAAGGTGATGACCGAGCGCGGTGAACTCACCGACCGGGGGGCCCGGCTGCTGGACCGGGTACGGGCCGACGTCACCGACTACCGTCCGGCGGACGACCACGAGGGCCAGGCGTACCAGCCCCTGGTCGACCAGGTCGCGGCGGCCGACGACGCGCGCACCTCCCGGGGACAGAACGCGGGCGCCACGATGCCGGGCGTGGTCTGGTTCGGGCTGATCGTGGGGGCGCTGGTGACCGTGGGGCTGATCTTCACGCTCCAGATCCGCAGAACCTTCCGTGAGCTCCTGCTGGCGGGGCTCTTCAGTGTCCTGATCGCCTTCCTGCTCTTCCTGATCTGGGACTTCGACCAGCCGTTCGGGCGGGGCATCTCGGCCACCACCGCGCCGTTCCTCGATCTGTTCCCGCACGCGTCCGGCTGATACGGCGGCGGCGCCCCCGGCCGGCCGGGGGCGTCCGACCCGGCCGGTGTGGAGGCCGGTCCGGTCAGACCCGCTCGTCGCGGGTCCGGCGGCCCCGTACGGCGAACACGCCGCCACCGAGCGCGGCGGCGGCGATCAGCCCCACTCCGACGCGCATGTCGGTGGTGCTCGGGCCCATGGGACCGTCGACGCCACCGCGCACGGCGGGGCCGTGCGTGGTCGTCGGTACGTCGTCACCGCACCGCGCGGACAGGTCGTGGTGGCCGGGCGTCGTCCTCCCGGTGGCATGGGCGGCGTCCTCCCCGGCGCCGCTCATGGGCAGCGGCAGGTCCCCGGAGGTGTCCGACGCCGCCGGGCCGCCCCGCCCGCACCCCTCTTCCGTGCCTGCCCCTGACGTGGCGTCCCGGTGGACCGGGTGGGCGACGGTGACAGCCCCCGGTCCGTGACCCGCGGCGGCCGGTGAGGCGCACGGCCCGACCGCCGCGCAGACGCCCGCGACGACCGCGAACGCGCGTGAAACACGCATGGTGTGAACCTCCGGTGGAACACGCCCCGGGGCCGGGTGCCCCGGAAGAGACCGGCGGAAAACGCGTCCCATGACGAACCCTCACCACGCCCGCGCGACACCGCATTTCGGGGCTGCTCCAGCCCGGTGACCCGACACACCGGCGCCCTGCTCCCGGAGGGGGCAGAGCCGCAGGTCACAGCGCGACGGAGGTTCCGCCCGTCCGTTACTCCGATGAGCAGACGCCGTCGCGCGAACGCACCCGTTCGCCGTTCCCCGGCCGCCGCCCCAGGAGGGCCGCGCCCGAGAGGTGCGGCGCGGAGGACACGGTGCCGTTTCCGGGGCGATGCCGTCCTCGGCCGCGGTGCGGGCGTCGGACGACGCGGTACGGGCACCGTGCCCTCCTCAGGAGCGGTGCGGCACCAGGACGCGGTAGCCCTCGTCGAGCAGGGCGGGCAGATACCGGCCCAGCGCGGCCACGCTCTGCGAGCGGTCGCCGCCGGCGTCGTGCGACAGGACGACGACTCCGGGGCCCGCCCCGTCCAGCACCCGGCGGACGACCGTGTCGGTGCCGGGCGTCTTCCAGTCGAGGGAGTCGACGGTCCAGGCCATCGGCTCCATGCCCAGCTCGGCGCCGATCTCGAACGAGTTCCGGTTCCAGGCGCCGTAGGGGGCCCGGTACCACAGCGGCGGAGCCCCGACGGTCCTCGCGATCACCTCGCTGGTGCGGCCCAGCTCGTCACGGGTGACCGCCCGGGAGAGGGTCCAGAGCTGCGGATGCGACCAGGAGTGGTTGCCGATCACATGCCCTTCGCCGTCGATCCGTCGCAGCAGGTCCGGGTTGTCGGCGACCATCTCGCCGCAGACGAAGAACATCGCCCGGACGTCGTACCTGCGCAGGAGGGCGAGGATTCGTGGCGTGTGGACCGGGTCCGGGCCGTCGTCGAAGGTGAGCACCATGGAGCGGCCCAGGCCGGGGAGCCTTTCGAAGGGGCGGGTACGCACGGGCGGGGCGGCGGGCCGGAAGCGGGACGGGGTGTGCCCCGTCATGGGCCGCAGCCGGTAGGCGGCGGGCACTGCCCGTGGTGCGGCCCGCGAGGCCGGACCGGCGGCGGGCGCCGCGACGGGCGACGGTCCGGCGAGCGGGCCGGGGGCTCCGGCCGGGTCGGCGGCGATCACGCGTACGGTGACGGCGGCGCCGAGCCCGGCGGTCAGGCGCAGCAGGGTCCGACGACTCGGTGGCCGTTTGTCATATTTCATGACCAACTGCTCGCATGGTGAGAGTGCCCTGCCGTGTCACGACACCGCGGAGGCGGCGTTCTCCACCCGTTGGAGGGAGCGTGCCAGGGAAGCGGCGCACGGTCGGGAGCGGCCTCCGGAGCGCACGGAGAGACCTGGACGGGACGCGCCGAGAGGAGCGGATAGCCTCACTGCCGTGACAGATCAGCAGCCCCACCAGTTCGAACGTGGCACAGACGGACCGAAAGTGATCGTCGCGGGTATGGACGGGTCCGATTCGTCGATGCGCGCCGCCGCGTACGCCGCCGGACTCGCCCGCAGGCAGAACGCCCTGCTCGCCCTCGTCTACGTCCAGCCGGTGATGCCCGCGGGGGCGGCGATGGGCGTGCCGGTCGCGGAGACGACCGGTGAGGTCGCCGAGGGGCTGGTGAGTGAGATCCGGGCGGCGACGGAGCGTCTGAAGGACGTCTGGGACGTGCGCTGGGAGTTCCACACCTTCCGCGGCGACCCGTACAACGGCCTCGTCACGGCCGCCGACGAGCTGAAGGCGGACGCCGTGGTGGTCGGTGCCTCGGAGTCGGCGGGGCACCGGTTCATCGGCTCGGTGGCGGTCCGTCTCGTCAAGGCCGGGCGCTGGCCCGTCACCGTCGTTCCCTGATCACCGCTGAATCCTCACTTCTCCATGACGGCAGGGCGTCTTCCCCACCGGCCCCGGCCGGAGGATCATGAGCGGCCGTCAACGACAGTCGTCAAGGGAGAGGTGACTCATGGCAAGGCTCCGGGCGGGCGAAGGAGTACTGCGCCGCAAGCCGATCGAGCTGATCGACGAGACGGCGGGGGGCAGCGGCAGCGCACTCACCAGAACGCTCGGGCTGTGGCAGCTCACCGCGATCGGCGTGGGCGGCATCATCGGGGCCGGCATCTTCACCCTCGCCGGAACCGTCGCGAACGGCACGGCCGGGCCCGCCGTCCTGCTCTCGTTCCTGATCGCGGGTGTGGCGAGCGCCGCCGCCGCGTTCAGCTACGCGGAGTTCGCGGGGCTGATCCCCAAGGCGGGCTCCGCGTACACGTACGGCTACGCGGTACTCGGTGAGCTGGTCGGCTGGTTCATCGGCTGGGACCTGCTGCTGGAGTACACGGCGATCGTGGCGGTGGTCGCCATCGGCATCTCCGGGTACTTCAGCTTCCTGCTCGGCGAGACGGGACTCGACCTGCCGTTCTGGATGCTGGGCGCGCCGGGCACCGGGGACGGACACCGGGTCGACCTGTTCGCCGCGCTGCTGTGTCTGCTGGTGGCGTACCTGCTCACGCTCGGCATCCGGAACGCGGCGCGTTTCGAGACCGTCGTGGTCGGTCTCAAGGTGCTCGTCGTCCTGATCGTCATCGCCGTCGGGTTCTTCCACATCAACACCGGGAACTACCACCCGTTCTTCCCGTTCGGGGTGAGCGGGGCGTTCACCGGGGCGGCCACGGTGTTCTTCGCGGTGTTCGGGTACGACGCGATGTCGACGGCCGCCGAGGAGTCCAAGGACGCGCAGCGGCACATGCCCAAGGCCATCCTGTACTCGCTGGCGATCTCCATGGTGCTGTACGTGCTGGCGTGCCTGGTGCTGACGGGGATGCAGGACTTCAAGGACATCGACCCCGAGTCCGGTTTCTCGACCGCCTTCAAGTCGGTGGGACTCGGCGGTCTCGCCGATGTGATCGCCGTCGGCGCGATCATCGGCATCCTCACGGTGATGTTCACCTTCATGCTGGGTGTCACCCGGGTGTGGTTCTCCATGAGCCGCGACGGGCTGCTGCCGAAGTGGTTCGCCAAGACCCACCCGACACGTCATGTGCCGACCCGGGTGACCTGGATCGTGGGTGGCGCCTCGGCGGTGATCGCCGGGTTCCTGCCGATCGGTGAGGCCGCCGAGCTGACCAACATCGGCATCCTGCTGGCGTTCGTCGTGGTGTGTGTCGCGGTGATCGTGCTGCGCTACAAGCAGCCGGACCTGCCGCGTACGTTCCGGACTCCCGGAATGCCGTTCGTGCCCGCGCTCGGTGTGGTGTTCTCGGTCTGGCTGATCACGTTCCTCCAGTGGCAGACCTGGGTGCGGTTCGCCGTCTGGTTCGTGATCGGTCTGGTCGTCTACTTCGGGTACTCGTACCGGAAGTCGGAGATGGCCCGGAGCGGGACCGGCTCCCCGGGCCCGGACGGGCGGTAGCCTCCTGCGCCGAGCGGGTGGTCCTCCCCGTGCCCCACCGCCCGGTCTCCCCTGCCGGACCACGGCCGGGGAGACCGGCGGATGCCGCGCCTGCCACCGGCCGACCGTTCACCGCACCATTCACCGCTCCGTCCGACCGCTCGTCGCACGTCGCGGCGCACCGCCTGTTCCCGCGCGCCGCGATGCGTTCGGATACGGCAGGCAGCGGCGAGGCGGCAGGGACCTCCGCGGGGGAAGGGCGTTCACGATGACCATCACCACGACCGATGAGCGGGCCATCGCGGAGTTGCAGCGCGAGCACGGGCCCGCGCTCTTCCACTTCCTGCTCGGTCTGACCTTCGGCGACCGGCAGCGGGCCGAGGATCTGCTCCAGGAGACGCTGGTACGGGCCTGGCAGCACCCGGAGGCGTTCGACGGGCCGTACGAATCGATGCGGCCCTGGCTCTTCACGGTGGGCAGACGGCTGGCGATCGACGCGCGCCGGTCCCGGCAGGCCCGTCCGGTCGAGGTCGGCGACACCGGGCTGGACGGGGCGCCAGGTCCCGGGGACCCGGCGGAGACCACGGTCGCCGCGCTCGATGTGCGCCAGGCGGTCAGGACGCTCAGCCCCGAGCACCGGGCCGTGCTGGTCCAGATCTACTTCCGTGGGCTCAGCGTGGGCGAGACCGCGCGGGTGCTCGGCATTCCGCCGGGCACGGTCAAGTCCCGTTCCTACTACGCCCTGCGGCTGCTGTCGCGCGGTCTCCCGGGCTACTCCAGCAGGTCGTCCTCGTCGAGCAGGGCGAGCAAGGCCGCGGCCTCCGCGACCTCCACGTAGTCGGCGGCGCAGCCGTCGCAGATCTGCAGATGCCGGGAGACCAGCCAGGTCTCGTCGGCGGGCAGCGCGTCGAGGACGTAACCACCGAGCAACTGCCGCACATGCGGGCCCTCCACGGGCTCACCGGTCATCGCAACCTCGTGTCCTGCCGACGGATACTGCCCTTCTGCCCACGCGGGGCGCGCGGCCCCGGTTCAATGCTCCGTGAAGCGCGGTGCCGAGAGAGAAAGAGGCGAGACGGGATGCGTCCGGATCATACGGATGGAACCGGTGGGGGCGGGCTGCTGGTCCCGATGGCCTGGTTGTACGCCGAATACATCGCGGACGGGCTGCTGCGGTCCGGCGATCTGATGCCGCCGACCACGCTGGAGTACCGCGCGGGGCGCGACGCACTGGCCCTGACCGTGTTCCTGTCGGACGGGGCGGCGGCCGACACCCCGCCGTCGGCCCGGGCGGACGAACTGCGCCGGCTCACGGCCTGCGGACCGGCGTGGCGCGGCTGGGTCCGGGAACGGCTCGACAGCCTGGCGGTCCTGGCGGCCGCGCAGCACGAGGCCGCTTCCGGGGACCGGCACGGGAACCGGGGCCGGACCGGTCCCGATCTGGCACTCGCCCGCGCGGCCTGGCGGTGGCTGGAGGAGACCGAGCTGCTCGCCGCCGATCTCGAAGCGA
Source organism: Streptomyces sp. AM 4-1-1 (assembly GCF_029167625.1). Classification (NCBI taxonomy): domain Bacteria; kingdom Bacillati; phylum Actinomycetota; class Actinomycetes; order Kitasatosporales; family Streptomycetaceae; genus Streptomyces; species Streptomyces sp. AM 4-1-1. Next base: position 6,714,065 of record NZ_CP119145.1, on the reverse strand, counting down.
TCGGCCCGTCCCTCGGGTGGGAGGCGTCCGGGAAACGCGTGGAGAACGTGGACATGGATATGGACATGGACGGGGAGGGCGGCCGGCCGGGGACGCGGGAGGCGCAGGTGTGGACCCCGGCCTGGCAGTTGGGGCTGCCACTGGGGCATCTGGCGGTCCATCTGTGCTGAGCGGAGCCCCCGTGGGCCCGTCCCTGTCGAACGGTCTCGTCCCGGCTCGTCAGGAACCGTGCACCCCGGCGCGGTACTTGGGCAGTCGTACGGTGATCCTCATCCCCGCGCCGACGCCCGTCTCGATGACGAGCCCGTAGTCGTCGCCGTACACCTGGCGCAGCCGCTCGTCCACGTTGAGCAGTCCGATGCCGGTCGAGGTGTCGCCCTCTCCCCGCAAAATCCGGCGCAGCCGCCCGGGGTCCATGCCGGTGCCGTCGTCCTCGATGACGACCTCCGCCTCGGAGCCCGCGTCCAGGGCGCTGATGGTGATGCGGCTGCGGGTGACCGCGCCTTCCAGGCCGTGTTTGACGGCGTTCTCGACCAGGGGCTGGAGACAGAGGAACGGCAGCGCGACCGGCAGCACCTCGGGGGCGACCTGGAGGGTGACCGCGAGCCGTTCGCCGAACCGCGCCCGTACCAGCGCCAGATACTGGTCGATGGAGTGGAGTTCGTCGGCGAGCGTGGTGAACTCGCCATGCCTGCGGAACGAGTAGCGGGTGAAGTCGGCGAACTCCAGCAGGAGTTCGCGGGCCTGTTCCGGGTCGGTCCGGACGAACGAGGCGATGGCGGCGAGTGAGTTGAAGATGAAGTGCGGGGATATCTGTGCCCGCAGCGCCCTGATCTCCGCCTCGATGAGCTGGGTGCGGGACCGGTCCAGCTCGGCCAGCTCCAGTTGGACGCAGACCCAGCGCGCGACCTCCCCGGCGGCCCTGGCCAGGACCGCCGACTCACGTGGGGCGTACGCGACCAGGGTGCCGAGGACGCGGTGGTCGACGGTCAGCGGTACGGCCACCGCCCAGCGCAGGGGGCAGTCGAGGTCGCCGCAGCCGCTGCGGAAGGCGGTGTCCCGGCCGCTGGCCAGCAGCCCCTGGAGGTGGTCCATCACCTCCTTGCCGTGGTGTTCGCCGTCGCCGTCCCAGACGAGCACCCGGTCCCGGTCGGTCAGACAGAGCGCGTCGGTGCCGAGCAGTGAGCGCAGCCGGCGCGCGGACCGGCGGGCGCTCTCCTCGGTGAGTCCGGCGCGCAGCGGGGGTGCGGCGAGGGACGCGGTGTGCAGGGTCTCGAAGGTGGCGTGTTCGACGGGGGTGCCGACGTCACTGGGCCGGACGGGGGTGGCGGTACGGCGGCCGGCGACGAAGCCGGCGCCGAGCAGCAGCAGGGCGAGGAGGACGAGGGCGGCGGCGCCGGGCCCGGTCATCGCTGCCGTCCCGAGGCCAGCGCCTCCGGCAGATGGAAGCGGGTCATGGCGGCGTTGGTGCCCGCGGGTATCCGGCCGGGGGTGGCGAGCGAGACGAGGATCATCGCGAGGAAGCCGACCGGGACCGACCAGACGGCGGGCCAGGCGAGCAGCGCGTGCGGCCAGCCGGGCGGGCGCACCGCGCCGCTGACGGTGATCGCGACCGACAGCAGCGCCGAGCCGCCGCCGAGCAGCAGCCCGGCCATCGCGCCGGGCGGGGTCAGCCGCCGCCACCAGATGCCGAGGACCAGCAGGGGGCAGAAGGAGGAGGCGGAGACCGCGAACGCCATGCCGACGGCGTCGGCCACCGGCACCCGGCCGACCAGCAGCGAGCCGCAGAGCGGGACGGCGACGGCGAGGAGGGTCGCCAGCCGGAAGTGCCGTACACCGCGTGACGGGAGGACGTCCTGGGTGATGACCCCGGCGACCGCCATGGTGAGCCCGGAGGCGGTGGACAGGAACGCGGCGAACGCCCCGCCCGCGATGAGCGCGCCGAGCAGGTCCCCGCCGAGGCCGCCGACGATCCGGGCGGGCAGCAGGAGCACGGCGGCGTCCGCGTCCCCGCCCTGGATCAGCTCGGGGGCGTACAGCCTGCCGAGGGCCCCGTAGACGGGTGGCAGCAGGTAGAACAGGCCGACCAGGGCGAGTACGGCGACGGTCGTGCGGCGGGCGTCGCGGCCGTTGGGGCTGGTGTAGAAGCGGACGACGACGTGCGGCAGCCCCATGGTGCCGAGGAACGTCGCGACGATCAGCCCGTAGGTGGCGTACAGCGGGTGGGCGGCGCGGAAGACGGACAGCTGCGGGTCGAAGGTGACGCGGGGCTGACCGTCGCCCCGCCAGGCCAGCACCAGGAAGATGGCCGGGACGAGCAGCGCGGTCAGTTTCAGCCAGTACTGGAAGACCTGGACGAAGGTGATGCTGCGCATGCCCCCGGCGGCGACGGCGACCACGACCACCGAGGCGACGAGGACGTCACCGAACCAGCCCGGCGCCCCGGTCAGGATGTTCAGGGTGAGCCCGGCGCCCTGGAGTTGGGGGACGAGGTAGAGCCAGCCCGCGCCGACGACGAGCACACTGACCAGTCGGCGGGCCCGGAGCGATTCGAGCCGGCCCTCGGCGAAGTCGGGCAGGGTGTACGCCCCCGAGCGGCGCAGCGGCGCGGCGACGAACACCAGGAGCACGAGGTAGCCGGCGGTGTAGCCGACCGGGTACCAGAGCATGTCGGGGCCGTGCGTGAGCACGAGTCCCGCGATGCCGAGGAAGGAGGCGGCGGAGAGGTATTCGCCGCTGATCGCCGCCGCGTTGAGCCGGGGCCGCACGGTGCGGGAGGCGACGTAGAAGTCGGAGGTGGTGCGGGAGATGCGCAGGCCGAAGCCGCCGACGAGGACGGTGGCGAGGACCACGACGGCCACGGCCACCACCGACGCCAGGTGATCGGGTCTGCTCACTGCGCGGGGCGGCCTTCCACCAGCCGGGCGAAGTCCCGTTCGTTGCGTTCCGCGCGGCGCACGTACCACCAGGCGATGAGGGTGAGCGGCGGATAGGCGGCGAAGCCGAGGACGGCCCAGACGAGGGCGGCGCTGCGCAGTGCCTCGAAGACCAGGGGCAGGGTGCCGACGACGAGGGCGAGCACGGCGAACGCGGTGACTCCGGCGCGGAGCTGACTGCGCATCAGCGAGCGGACGTAGGCGCCGCCGAGGGCGGTCTGCTCGTCGATCTCCGACTGGGCGCGGTAGCGGGGCAGCGGGCGTACCCGCCGGGGCTCTCCCGTCACCACTTCGCGCCGGGGTGTGGGCTCTGCGGACATGGCCTCGGAGTGTACGCAGCGCGGGGCCCGCCTGGGAAGGGCCGGGAAGCCGCTGGTCAGCGGCCGGTCTGCCGCATCAGCAGATCACGCAGGGCGCGGGTGTGGCGGCGGCTCACGGCGAGTTCGGCGGTGCCGACTCGGACGCTCATGCTGCCCGCGTCGAGCCGGAGTTCGTCGATGCGGCCGAGGGCGACGAGATGACGGCGGTGGATGCGGACGAAACCGCGTGAGCGCCAGCGTTCCTCAAGGGTGGTGAGGGGGACGCGTACGAGGTGGCTGCCGGTCGCGGTGTGCAGACGGGCGTAGTCGCCCTGGGCCTCGGCGTAGGTGATGTCGTCGACGGCGACGAACCGGGTGACGCCGCCGAGTTCGACGGGTATCTGGTCGGCGGCGGTGTCGTGGACGGGCGCCTGACGGTCGCCGACCTGTTCGGCGACCCGGCGCACGGCCTCGGCGAGGCGTTCCCTGCGGACGGGTTTGAGGACGTAGTCGACGGCCTTGAGGTCGAAGGCGTGGACGGCGAACCCCTCGTGGGCGGTGACGAAGACGATGAGCGGGGGCGCGGCGAATCCGGCCAGCAGCTGGGCGACGTCGAGCCCGGTGAGGCCCGCCATGTGGATGTCGAGGAAGACGACGTCGACGGCGGCCGGGTCTTCGGGTCCCGCGTCGACGGCGGCGCCGATGCGGCGCAGCGCCTCGGTGGCCCCGGTGGCGCCTTCGGCGCTGCCGATGCGGGGGTCGGCGCGCAGCAGGTAGAGCAGTTCTTCCAGGGCGGGTTCTTCGTCGTCGACGGCGAGTACGCGGAGCATGAGGCCGGAGTTTAGGGGCTTGCCGGGCGGATGGCCCGGTCCGCGGACGGGTTCTCGTCGTACGGGACGGTTCCGGGCGGTACGGGCAGTAGTGACCGGACCCGTGTCACCCGGCCGTGACCGGCCCTCATGACACTCCGGCGGTGGCACGGGTCCGTGTCACCCGGCCGTGGCCGGTCCCGTCACCCGGCCGTGGCCGGTCCCGTGTCGCCCTGACCATGACCGGTCCTCATGTCCGTCCGGCCGTGGGCGGACCCGTGTCACCGCAGCCGTGAGCGGTCCAGTGCCGCCCCGGCCGTGACCGGTCCTCATGTCCCTCCGGCCGTGCGCGGACCCGTGTCACCCCGGCCGTGACCGGTTCTCACGTCACTCCGGCGGCGGCCCGCCCTGTCTCGCCCCGGCCGTGACCGGTCCACATGCCGGTCCGGCGCCAGGGCCTTCCCTGGCGCTCCGGTGTCCGCCCGGCGCGGGCCCCTTCGTGGCCGTCCGTTACTTCAGCAGCCGGGACAGTCTGCGGTCGGCGAGCAGCCGGCCGCCGGTCTGGCAGGTGGGGCAGTACTGGAGCGCGGAGTCGCTGAACGAGACCTCCCGGATGGTGTCGCCGCACACCGGGCAGGGCTCCCCCGCCCGCCCGTGGACCCGTAGCCCGCCCTTCTTCTCCGCCTTGAGCCGTCCGGCGGCGACCCCGCGCGAGCGCTCGACGGCCTCCAGGAGTGTGGTGCGCAGCGCGGTGTGGAGCCGGGTGATGTCCTCGTCGGTGAGGCTCGACGTCGTTTTGAACGGGGACATCCGCGCTGCGTGCAGGATCTCGTCGCTGTAGGCGTTGCCGATGCCCGCGATGAGGCTCTGGTCGCGCAGGGCGCCCTTGATGCGGCGGCGTTCCCCGGCGAGCAGCGCGGCGAACGCCTCACGGTCGAAGGAGTCGTCGAGCGGGTCGGGTCCGAGCCGGGCGATGCCGGGGACGCTCGCCGGGTCACGCACCAGATGGACGGCGAGGCGTTTGGTGGTGCCCATCTCGGTGAGGTCGAAGCCGTCGCCCCCGGTGAGCACGGTACGCAGGGCGAGGGGCCCCTTTCCGGGGCGGGGCGGGGTCGCGGGGAAACCGTCCTTCCACCGGAGCCAGCCGGCCCGCGCGAGGTGGATGACGAGGTGCAGCGGGCCGGCCTCGATGTCGAGGAACTTGCCGTGCCGGGCGACACCGGAGACCGTACCGCCCTCCAGGGCGGTGAGCGGCGGGTCGTACGTCTTGAGCACGCTGATCGCCAGCGGCAGGACCCGTGCGATCTCCTTGCCGACCAGGTGGGTGTCGAGGAAGTCCCGCAGGGCTTCGACTTCCGGGAGTTCGGGCATGGTTCCAGCCTGCCGCAGTCCGGGGGCGGATGCCTCCCGGGTTTCCCGGGAGGCGCCCCGTGCCGGACCAGGCCCCCGGACCGCCTCACGCCGGCCCCTGCCCGCCCCGGACGTCCGAGGCTCCGTCCGTCGGGCGCGCCGCGGCGGAGCCGAGGGCTCCGATGCCCACGTGTGGCGGGCGGAGGCCACCCGGACAGGCGCGGCGGGGCGAAGGGCCCCGGCCGTGCGCGGCCCGACGACCGGGCCGGTCACTCCCGGCCGGGGATGACGAACTCGCACCACACGCACTTGCCGCTGCCCCGGGCCTCCACGCCCCAGCCGTCCGCCAGCCGGTCCACCAGCATCAGCCCACGACCGGAGACCCCCGACTCGCCAGCGTCGCGGCGGCGCGGAAGCGCGCTCGACCGGTCCTCCACATCGACCCGCAGCCGCCGCGCGGGACCGGTGAGCACCCGTACCGTGACGATCGCGCCGCCGTCGGTGTGCATCAGCGCGTTGGTCATCAGCTCGTCGGCGGCCAGTTCGATCTCGTCGGCCCTGTCCCGGGCGCCCCAGGCCCCCACCGCGGCCCGCACCATCTGCCGGGCGGAGCTCAGCGCCTCCGGGTCGCTCTGCGCGACGTGCTGCTGGAGCCGGCCGCCCGGCTGCGGGGCCTGGGAGACCCGGCGGCGCAGCAGGAGCACCGCGACGTCGTCCTCACCACCGCGTTCGTCGATCACCTCGCAGAGCCGGTCGGCCAGTCGCTGGAGGTCGCGGGGGCCGTCGCGGACCAGGGCGGTGAGCAGTCGCATGCCTTCGTCGAGGTCGGCGCCCGGCTGCTCCACCAGCCCGTCGGTGTAGAGCACCATGGTCTGTCCGGGGTCGAGTTCGATGGTGCTGACCGGGTATTCGAGCCGTCCGAACTCGGCCGAGAGCCCGAGCGGCAGCCCGCCCTCGGAGGGCACCCGGCGGCAGTCGCCGTCGGTGTCGCGCATCAGCGGGTCGACGTGTCCGGCCCGCACCAGCTGGACCACTCCGGTGGTGAGGTCGACCTCGGCGTACGTACAGGTCGCGAAGCGGTCGGTGTCGAGTTCGTCGAGGAAGACGGAGGCCCGTGCCATGACGGTGGCGGGGCTGTGCCCCTCGGCCGCGTAGGCGCGCAGCACGATCCGCAGCTGGCCCATGACGGCCGCCGCGTGGGTGTCGTGGCCCTGTACGTCTCCGATGACGGCGCCGACCCGGCCGCCGGGCAGGGGGATGATGTCGTACCAGTCGCCGCCGATGTCCCTGCCGAGCCGGGCCGGGCGGTAGCGGACGGCGACCTGCGCTCCGGGCACTTCGGGAATACGGCGGGGCAGCATGGCCTGCTGGAGGCCCTGTGCGAGGTCGTGCTCCTGCTCGTAGAGCACGGCGCGCTGGAGGCTCTGGGCGATGGAGCTGCCGAGCGCGACCAGCAGGTTGCGTTCGTCGGCGGTGAAGCCCGCCTTGTCGCGGTAGAGCAGTCCGATCGCCCCGATGGGCCGGGCCTGGGCGATCAGCGGCAGGTAGGCGGCGGCGGTGACCCCGAGGGGGCTGACGTGCGGCCACAGAAGCGGGTACGAGGTGGCGAACTCGTCGGCGGACTCGAAGAACCGGGGGGTGAGGGTGCGCATCACCTCGCCCATCGGGTACGGCTCGTCCAACCGGGTGTAGCGGTCGGTGGGCGGATGCGTCCCTTCGGGTGCCTCCGTCACGAGGTGGATGCGCCCCGCCTCCAGCAGTCCCAGGACGATGTCGGCCGCGCCGAGGTGCGCCAGTCCCTGGGAGTTCTTCAGCACCTCGATGACGTCCTGGACGGTGCGCGCGTGGGCGAGCGCGGCGGCGGTGCCCTCGACCACGCTGGTCCGGCGGCGGCGTTCCTCGTCCACGTCGCGGCGGGCGGTGGCTTCGGCCAGTTCGTCGGTGGCGTCCCGGACGATGCCGACGACGCGGAGCGGGCGGCCGGTCCCGTCCCGGTGGATGAATCCCTGGGTGTGGCCCCAGCGCGGGTCTCCGTGCTCGCGCGTGATCCGGAAGTAGGCGCCGTAGTTGCCCTTCCCGCTCTTCAGCGCCCGCGCGACCTTGGCGTCCAGACCGACCGCCTCGTCGGGCGGCATGCGCCGGGCCAGGGTCTCGGGCCGGTCGTCGTACTCCTCGGGGGTCAGGTCGAACACCGCGAGGGCGGGCGCGTCCATCCGCATCAGGCCGCTGTCCAGGTCCCAGTCGAAGCTGCCCATGCCGAGCCCGTGCCCGTACTCCCGCAGAAAGCAGCCGGGCTCCCCCACGCCCCCACGGCAGCACTCGGCCGCCTCACCACCCCGGCTGCCCGCGTCCATGGGGCCACGCTAGGCGCAGCCATCGGCCCGCGCACCCGGGACGGCGTCCATGGAGCCGGCCCTCCCGTCCCGCCCCCGAGGGCCGTCCCGTGGTCCCTGGCGGGCACGCGACGACAGCCACGGCGTCTCGCGGCGCTGTCGGAACGTCGACGTGCACATCCGGTATGTGAAGGTCCCTCCGCCTCGCGACGCACCGCGTCCGGCGCCGCGCGCTGCTCCACCGCGGACTACGGGACGGACCTTAGGGTGCTCGATATGGAGATCGGAAAAGCGGACTCGCCTCCGGCACGCCCCTGGCACTACCGGGCCGCCGCCTACACCTTCGCGGTCGGCATGGCGGGCACCACCCTTCCGACACCGCTGTACGGCCTGTACCAGGACGAGATCGGCTTCTCCTCGCTGATGGTGACGGTGATCTTCGCGACGTACGCGGCCGGGGTGATCGCGGTGCTCGTCCTGGCGGGCGACTTCTCCGATCTGCTGGGGCGCAAGCCGGTGCTGCTGACCTCGCTCGGTCTGTCCCTGGCGAGCGGGGTGTGCTTCGTCCTGGAGAGCGGTCTGCCCCTGCTGTTCACCGGACGGGTGCTGTCCGGGCTGGCCGCGGGGCTGCTCACCGGTACGGCGACCGTCGCGGTCATGGAACTGGCGCCGCCGGACCGGAAGGACCGGGCGGCGTTCGCCGCGACCGCCGCCAACATGGGCGGCCTCGGCTGCGGCCCGCTCCTCGCCGGAGTGCTGGCCGCCTACGCCCCCTGGCCGCTGCGGCTGCCGTACCTCACCCATCTGGGTCTGCTGGTGGTGGCCATCGGTCTGACGCTGCCGCTGCCCGAGACCGTCCGCCGCCGGGAGCCCCGGCCGCCGCTGCGTCCCCGGCCGCCCCACGTGCCCCGGGAGGTGCGGGGCGTGTTCGTGCCCGCCGCGCTGGCCGCGTTCGCCGGGTTCTCCATGTTCGGTCTGTTCACCTCGGTGGCCCCCAGCTTCATGCACGACGACCTCGGGGTGGACGATCCGGCGGTCTCCGGGGCGGTCGTCTTCGCCGCGTTCGCCGCGTCCACCGTGGGGCAGTTGGCGACGCGGCGGTTCGGCGCGGGACGGGCGCTGCCCGCCGGGTGCTTCGTCCTGGTGGCGGGCATGCTCCTGATCGGTGGATCGCTGCTGTTCTCCTCGCTGGCCCTGCTGGCCGCGGGGGCGGTGGTCGCGGGGCTCGGGCAGGGTCTCTCCTTCCGCGCCGGAATGGCGGCGGTGACCGGGCGGACCCCGCAGGACCGGCGCGGCGAGACCACGTCGGCGTTCTTCGTCGTCGCCTATCTGGGGATCTCGCTGCCGGTGCTCGGAGTGGGGGCGCTGACCCTCGCCGTCGGACTGCGCGACGCGGGCCTGGCGTTCACGGCCTGCGTGGTGGTGATCGCGGCCGTGATCGGTGTGCTGCTGGCGCGCCGCTTCCGGCGGGAACCCGAACCGGCCGGCTGACGGCCGGGGAGAGCGGCGCCCTGCTCGTCCGCGCCGGCCGCGGCCCCGGCCGGTCCGCACGGCCGCCCCCGTGAGCCGGGCGGCACTCCCGATCGGTGGTACGCCGATCGCCGGGCACCACGCCGCACCGGCTCCTCGGAGCGCTCCGATCACGACGGCCGGGTGATACTGAGCGTGATGGACTGGTTCACCTCGGACGGCTACTGGCTGAGCAGGCTGGTCTTCCAGCGCGCTCTGGCCGGTGTCTATCTGGTCGCGTTCCTCGCCGCCGCACTCCAGTTCCGGGCACTGATCGGCGAGCGCGGCATGCTCCCCGTACCCGAACTGCTGCGCCGCACCCGCTGGCAGGACGCTCCCGGTCTCTTCCGGCTGCACTACTCCGACCGCGCGTTCGCCGCCGTCGCCTGGACCGGCTGTCTGCTCTCCGTCCTGCTGGCCGCCGGGGTGGACTCCCGCCTCCCGCTCTGGGCGGCGATGGTGATGTGGGCGCTGCCGTGGGCGTTGTACCTGTCGATCGTCCAGGTCGGACAGGTCTGGTACGGGTTCGGCTGGGAGTCGCTGCTCCTGGAGACCGGCTTCCTCGCCGTCTTCCTCGGCAACGCGGACACCGGTCCACCCGTACTGGTGCTGTGGCTGCTGCGCTGGGTGCTGTTCCGGGTGGAGTTCGGCGCCGGAATGATCAAGATCCGTGGTGACGACTGCTGGCGTCGGCTGACCTGTCTGGACTTCCACCACGAGACGCAGCCGATGCCGGGACCGCTGAGCTGGTTCTTCCACCGGCTGCCCGAGCCCGTCCACCGGGTGGAGGTGGCGGCCAACCACGTCACCCAGCTCGTCCTGCCGGTGCTGCTCTTCGTCCCGCAGCCGGTGGCCGGCGTGGCGGCGGGCCTGATGATCGTGACCCAGATGTGGCTGGTGCTCTCGGGGAACTTTGCCTGGCTCAACTGGCTGACCGTCGTGCTCGCCCTGTCGGTGGTCGACTGGTCGCCCTCGTCAGGACCGTCCCCCCGCCCGCCGGCGCCGCTCTGGTACGAGGTGACCGTCATCGCCGTCACCGTGCTGGTCCTGTTCCTGAGCCGGAACCCGGCGCGCAATCTCGTCTCGCGCCGCCAGGCGATGAACCGGTCCTTCGACCCGCTGCGCCTGGTCAACTCCTACGGCGCGTTCGGCAGCGTCAGCCGGGTCCGGCTCGAAGTCGTCGTCGAGGGCACGGACGAGGCGGTGGTCCGCGAGGACACCGTGTGGAAGGAGTACGGCTTCCGGGGCAAGCCGGGTGAGCCCGGCCGGCTGCCGCGTCAGTTCGCCCCGTACCACCTGCGGCTGGACTGGATGATGTGGTTCGCGGCCCTCTCCCCCGCGTACGCCCGGTCATGGTTCGGGCCGTTCGTCGAACGGCTGCTGGCGAACGACCGGGACACCCTGCGGCTGCTGCGCCACAATCCCTTCTCCGACGCCCCGCCCGCGCACATCCGCGCCCAGGTGTACCGCTACCGGTTCACGACCTGGCGCGAGCTGCGGGCCACCGGCCACTGGTGGCACCGCGTCCAGGTGCGCGACTTCCTGCGCCCCACCCGCGCCGGGCGGCGCTGAGGCCGAGGGGCGACAGCGAGGCCGGGAGGCGACGGCGAGGCCGGAGGGTGCTATCCGGCGTCCTGACGGGCTCTGAGGAGCCGTCGGATCTGCTCGACGAGTTCGTCGTCGGCGACGGACTTCCCCGGGACCAGGGCGCCCAGGCGCTCGGCGGTCTCGAAGTCGTACGCGCGCTCCTCCTCGTCGCCCGGCACCTTCTCGTACTCCGCCCCGGCACGGAAGCCGACCGTCAGGTCCACGGCCTTCGCGATGAGCCAGGTGAGGACGAAGGAGAAGGCGGCCACGGAGACAACCGCGACGAGCTGCTTGCCCAGCAGCCCCCAGCCACCGCCGTAGAACAGCCCTTCCTTGCCGCTGATCCGGGCGGTGGCGAACAGTCCGACCATGATCAGACCGATGAGACCTCCGACCCCGTGCACGCCGACGACGTCGAGGGTGTCGTCGACGCCGACGCGGTACTTCAGCGTGATGGCGAAGGCGCAGACGAGTCCCACGACCAGCCCGGTGACGACGGCCCCGGTGGTGTCGATCTCACCGCAGGCCGGGGTGATGGCGACCATGCCCGCCACCGCCGACGAGACGACTCCCGTCGTGGTGACCCGGCCGGTGCGCCACTTCTCCACCAGCGGCCAGGTGACCATGGCGCCCACGGCGCCGAGCTGGGTGTTGATGAACGCCGCGGCGGCGGTACCCTGATCGGTCAGCGCCGAACCGGAGTTGAAGCCGAACCAGCCGAACCAGAGCAGCGCCACCCCGATCACCACCAGCGGGATGTTGTTGGGCCGCTCCGCACGCCGGGCGAAGTCGCGGGGCGCCCGCAGCACGATGGCCGCCGCCAGACCGGCGATTCCCGAGTTGAGCTCCACCGGGAGCCCGCCGGCGAAGTCGAGGGCGCCGAGATGGCGCACGATCCAGCCGTCCCGGTCGAACACCCAGTGCGCGATCGGGATGTAGACGATGAGCAGCCACAGGACGACGAAGACCAGCCAGCCCCTCATCGTGGCGCGGTCGGCGATGGAGCCGCTGATCAGGGCGACGGTGATGACGGCGAAGCCCATCTGGAACGTGCTGTAGACGTACGTGGGAATGGCGCCCGACAGCGTGGTGAGGCCGATGTCGCGCATGAACGCGTGGTCGAGGTTGCCGATGAGTCCGGCGCCGCCCACATCGGGGCCGAAGGCGAGCGTGTAGCCGATCGCCCACCAGACCAGGCTGCCGAAGGCGAGCGCGGCGAAGCTCATCTTGATCATCATCAGGACGTGCCGGGTGCGGACCATACCGCCGTAGAAGAACGCCAGTCCTGGGGTCATCAGCAGCACCATGGCGGTGGAGGCCAGCAGCCAGGCGGTGTCCCCTGAGTCGTACGCGGGTGGCATCGGCGCGGGAGCGGTGTTCATCGACGGATACCTCGTGAGGGTGTGGGGGAAGGGCGGGCGCCGGGTCCCTCCGGGCGGACCGGGCCGGGCCGGGGACTCAGGGCTTGCGCAGATCGGGCGGCGGGCTGCCGGTGAGCAGGGTGCGTACCGCGTGCCAGGCGGCCTTCGTCGCGGCGGCGGTGCGGACGGGGCTGTCGTCGAGGAGCCGCAGCCAGGCGCCGCAGTCCCGGGGCAGCACGCTGACCCCGTACAGCACTCCCTGACCGTCGAGCGCGCGGTGCAGCGTGTCGGCGATCTCGGCGGCGGGGGCGTCGTCGGTGACGACGAAGAGCGAGGCGACATGGTCGTGCCCGGCGAAGACGCCCGGCCCGAGCACTCCCCCGCCGGACGCGAGACGCAGGGTGTCGATGGCGAGGAGGGTGCCGTCCGGCCGGGTGATCCGCAGGTCGGTGGCGAGGACCCGGTAGGCGTGACGCTCCCCGCGGGCGAGTCGCCCGGCCGTCAGGGTGTCCCCCACGACGACGGTCGCGCCGTGCGCCACCGTCACCTCGGTGCGTTGGTAGAAGCGTGAGTCGCGGAACGGGATCAGCGGGTCCGGCAGGTACTCCACGTACGCGCCGGGCTCCGCCTCCAGGTGCACGCGCTGGCTGGCGTAGTCGTGCTCCATCCGGAACACCTTGGTGGCCGCCTGGGTGGTCAGATGGACCTGGGTGCCGGGTCCGCAGCGGAAGTCCATCCGGTACCGGTCGGCCTGCGCGACACCGCCGCCGGTCGCCATCAGATAGACGTACGCCATGCCGGGCAGCGCGTCGTCGATCCACAGCGGGCGCATGATCTGCAACGGCGTCTTCTGGTAGCGCTCGACGAGCTCGGTGCGCCCGCCCCGCACGGTGAAGCCCAGGTCGAGGATGCCGACCTTGGCCGGGGAGCCCGGGACGAGGGTGTCGGGGACGGACGCCAGGGCGGCCACCTCGGGGGGAATCCGGACGGCGGCGTAGTACCCCTCGGCGAGCCGGTCGGCCCGCGGCCGGCGCGGCGGGGCGGTCGTCACGTCAGATCAGCACCTTGCGCCGCGACTCGAGGTACCCCGCGATGTCGTCGATGCCGATACCGGTCAGACAGTCGGTCAGGACGACGGGCCGGTCCTCCCTGACCCGGTGCGCGTCCGCCTCCATCACCCCGATGTCGGTCCGCACGTACTTCGCGATGTCGATCTTGTTGATGACCAGCAGATCGGATTCGGTGATGCCGGGACCGCGTTTGCGGGGCATCTTCTCGCCCTCCGCGGTGTCCAGGACGAACAGGAAGAGGTCCACCAGTACCGGGCTGAAGGTCAGGGTGAGGTTGTCACCCCCCGATTCGTACAGAAGCGTGTCGGTGTCGGGGAAGCGTTCCAGCATCTCCGCGCCGGCCGCGAGGTTCATCGTCGGGTCGTCACGGACGGCGGTGTGCGGGCAGGCGCCGGTCTCCACACCGACGACCCGCGCGGGGTCCAGGACACCGTCGAGGGTGCGGCGGATGTGCTGGGCGTCCTCCTGTGTGTAGATGTCGTTCGTGATGACGGACGGGCGGTGGCCCCGCGCGATCAGCACCGGTACCAGTGCCTCGATGAGCGCGGTCTTGCCCGACCCCACCGGGCCGCCGACGCCGACCCGCAATACGTTGTCGTCCATGGTGCTCCTTGTTCGTCGAGTGGTACGTCGAGTGATGGGTCAACTGGCGAAGAGCCGGGCCTCCGCGCGTTCATGACGGCCCGACATGATGTCCGAGGCGAAGACCGTCGCGCCGACGTCGGCGAGATCGCGGCGCAGCGCCTGTTCGACGGTCTCCTCGATGACGGGCGCGGCGCCGCGCAGCAGGACCTGAGCCCTGCGGTGGTCGGTCAGCCGCAGGCGCAACGCGGCTCCGGTGAAGCTGGCGCAGAACGCGAACAGGTCGGCCGCGACGGCCTGCCGGACCGGCACCCCGGTCGCGGCGTGGATGACCCCCGCCGCGACCGCCTGGGTGCCGGGCGCCTCGCGTCGTACGACCCGGCCGAAGTAGTCGGTGATCTGCGGACGGCCGAAGACCTCCTGGGCGAGGTCGAGGAGCTGACGGCCGGTCCGGGTGGCTGCCTGGCGCATCTCCCGGCCCAGTTTGGTGGCGAACAGATGCTCGTCCACGGCGACGGCGGTCTCCGGGTCGCCCGCCGTCGTCGCCCGGTGGGCGAGGGCGAGCGCCGTGGCGTCGGCCGGGCCGACGCCATGACGGAGCAGGTCGGCCAGCAGCTCCGGAAGGCTCTCCGGGTCGACGGCCTTGGCGTGGGCGAAGCCCTCCAGGCTGTGCGACAGCGTGTAGAAACCGCTGGGGAAGGCCGAGTCCGTCAGCTGGAGGCTGACCAGCAGGGCGCCCAGTCCGGTCCCGGCCGTCCCGGCCGACACGTCTCCTCCGGCCGTCCCCGCCGCTTCGGCCGTCGTTGCCGCTTCGGCCGTCGTGACGAGGGAGTCGGAGGCCGGTTCGCCGGAGGGTGCGCGTTCGTTCCGGTACATCGGCCCTAGACCAGGAAGTACAGCTGGTTGAGGGGCAGTTCCTCGGCCGGCGCGATGGTGGCGACCTCACCGTCGAGGGTGACCTTGAACGTCTCGGGGTCGACCTCGATGTGCGGCAGCGCGTTGTTGCGGATCATGTTGTGCTTGCCGATGTTGCGGGTGCGGCGGACCGGCAGGATCTTGCGTTCCAGGCCCAGTTCGGCCGGTACGCCCGCGGCGATGCCGGCCTGCGACATGAAGGTGACATGGGTCGCCTGGAGGGCCTTGCCGTACTGCCCGTACATCGGGCGGTAGATGATGGGCTGGGTGGTGGGCAGTGAGGCGTTGGGGTCGCCCATCTGTGCCCAGGAGATGATGCCGCCCTTGATCACCAGTTTCGGCTTGGCGCCGAAGGAGTGGATGGGCCAGAGCACGATGTCGGCGAGCTTGCCCTTCTCGATGGACCCCACGTGTTCCGCGATGCCGGTGGCGATGGCCGGGTTGATGGTGACCTTGGCGAGGTAGCGCAGCACGCGCTGGTTGTCGTTGCGCTCGGAGTCCTCGGGCAGCTTGCCGCGCTTGTCCTTGCAGTGGTGAGCGGTCTGGAAGGCACGGGTGACGGACTCCCCGACGCGGCCCATGGCCTGCGAGTCGGAGGAGAACATGCTGATCACCCCGAGGTCGTGCAGGACCGACTCGGCGGCGATCGTCTCGGCGCGGACCCGGCTGTCGGCGAAGGAGACGTCCTCGGGGATGTCGTGGCTGAGGTGGTGACAGACCATGACCATGTCGAGGAGTTCGTCGACCGAGTTCTTGGTGTACGGGAGGGTCGGGTTGGTCGAGGAGGGCAGGACGTTCGGCTCGCCCGCGACCCGCAGGATGTCCGGGGCGTGACCGCCGCCCGCGCCCTCGCTGTGGAAGGTGTGGATGGCACGGCCGTCGATCGCGGAGCGGGTGTCCTCGAAGAAGCCGCTCTCGTTCAGGCTGTCGGTGTGGATGGCGACCTGGACGTCGTGGTGGTCGGCGACGTTGAGCGCGTTGTCGATGACGGCGGGGGTCGCACCCCAGTCCTCGTGCACCTTCAGCGCGCAGGCGCCCGCGATGATCTGTTCCTCCAGCGCCTCCGGCAGGCTGCCGTTGCCCTTGCCCATGATGCCGAGGTTGATCGGGAAGCCCTCGGCGGCCTGGAGCAGTTTGGCGATGTTGTACGGGCCAGGGGTGCAGGTGGTCCCGTTGCTGCCGTCGGTCGGCCCGGTGCCGCCGCCGATGAGGGTGGTGATGCCGTTGGTCAGCGCCTGTTCGGCCTGCTGGGGGGCGATCAGGTGGACGTGCGTGTCGATGGCCCCGGCGGTGGCGATCAGGTGTTCGCCCGCGATGGCCTCCGTACCGGGGCCGATGACGAGGGCGGGGTCGACGTTGTTCTGGGTCTGCGGGTTCCCGGACTTGCCGATGCCGACGATGAAGCCGTCCTTGATCCCGATGTCGCACTTGACGACGCCCAGCATGGCGTCGATGACCACGACGTTGGTGATGACGGTGTCGAGGGCGCCCTGGGCGGCGGTGGCCTGCGGGTCGGACGCCATGCCGTCCCGCATGGTCTTGCCGCCGCCGTAGACGACCTCGTCGCCGTACAGGCCCTCGCTGTAGTCCTTCTCGACCTCGACGACGAGGTTGGTGTCGCCGAGGTGGAAGCGGTCACCGACCGTCGGGCCGAACATGTCGGTGTACTGCTTGCGCGGCAGAATGGGCATCAGCGCGAACCCTTCTTCTTTTCCTTGGTGTCCTTGTTCGCACCGGCGTTCCGGTGGGCCGGGGTCTCCTTGCTCCGCTCGGCCCCTCGGCCGTTCTTGCCGCCCTCGCCGCTCCCGTGCGGGGCGTCGGTGGTGGCCGCGGCGAGGTTCTGAGCGCCCTGGAAGCCCTGTTCGATCGCCCTGCGGACGGCTTCGAGCCGGGCGGGCTGGGAGGCGGTGCTGCCGTTGAGCAGTCCGCTGAAGCCGACGAGCCGGCCGGTGCCCGCGTACGTGCACAGTTCGACCTCGCGCGAGCCGCCGGGCTCGAAGCGCACCGAGGTGCCCGCGGCGATGTTGAGGTGCATCCCCAGCGTCTCCTGGCGGTCGAACGACAGCGCGGAGTTGACCTCGAAGAAGTGGTAGTGCGACCCGACCTGGACCGCCCGGTCACCGGTGTTGCTGACGGTGACCCGCACGGTGCGCCGACCGGCGTTGATCTCGATGGGTTCCTTGCCGTAGATGTACTTCTGACGGAACGTCATGCGGTACTCCTGATGACTTGGGGCGTGGCCCGGCCGGGCGAACGCCGCTGCGGGTGCGAGTGGTCCTCCCCGGGCGCGTGGCTGTGCCCGTGTCCGGAGCCGTGCCCGTGCCCGTGGTCGTGGCCCTCGCCCGGCGGGTGGGTGTGGTTGTGCCCGTGGTGGTCGGCCGCGGCGAGACCGGCTCCGACACCGTCGTCACCGTGTCTGCGCCACCGCCGCCGGGCGTCGGCCGCCCGTTCGGCCAGCACACGCGTCAGCGCGGAGGGCGGCACGATGGGGCCCGCCACCTCGGTCCGGATGCCGGACACCTCCGGCGCGTCGGGGCGTACGAACGCGGCCGGCAGCAGCGTCACCCGGGAGGCGCCGAGCAGCCGGCAGCGGCGGACGCCCTCGGTGAGGTCCGGGTCCCCTCCCCCGAACGCCACCTCGACGAGGGCGTGTCGGCCGTACCGGCGTACGAGGGCGGCGATCCGGTACAGCTCGGCGTCCTCGAACGGATCGCCGGCCGGGGCCGTGACCAGCAGCGCCGAGGTGTCGGACACCCGTCCCGCGGCCGCCCTGAGCCAGCCGGTCAGATGCTGTGCGGTGCCGAAGGGCTCGGTGAGCAGGACCCCGGACCGGTCGGCGGCGGGAAGGGCGCGCAGTGTGCGGGCGGTGTCCGCGACCAGTTCGGGGTCACGGCCCAGGGTCATGGGAATGACGCAGCCCTCCTCGCCCCGGCGTCGCAGTCCGGCGACGGTCCGGAACAGTTCGCGCCCGCTCGACACGACGGCCACCTCGGGGCCCACGAGATCACGCAACGCGGCGCCGTGCGCGGCCTCGTGGCCGCAGGCCGCGATCACCCGGCAGTGGTCGGCCAATGGACTCAGCCGCCGATGGGGTCGTGACAGGAGACGAGCTTCGTGCCGTCGGCGAAGGACGCCTCGACCTGGAGCAGGCCGAGCATTTCCCGTACCCCCGGCATGGTGTCCTTCTCGCCCACGACGTGCCGGCCCAGTTCCATGCAGTCGGCGACGCTTTTGCCGTCACGGGCGGCTTCGAGGATCGCCTCGGTGATGAGCGCGACCGACTCGCTGTAGTTGAGCTTGAGACCTCGGTCCTGGCGCTTGCGGGCCAGATCGGCCACGACGTACACCAGGAGTTTGTCGATCTCGCGTGGAGCGAGGTTCATCGTCGGTCCTTCCTCGGAGAGGTGCGGCGGAGAAGCGAAGGGGGCCCGGTACGGCCGTCAGCCGCTGGGGCGGAATCGGTGCAGCCGGGGTACGGCGGCCATGAGCACCCAGGTCGTGAGGATGAACGGCCAGGTGAAGGTGTGGCCGCCGAACGGCTTGAAGAGCAGGGTGAGCGACGCCGTCAGGCCGGTGGTGGCGGCGGCTCCGAAGAGGGCGTAGGCGGCGTTCCACGGAGTGTTGGCGAGGAAGACCGCCCCGACCGCGATGGCGACGAGCACGGCGTTGTAGCCGTAGATGCCGTTGGCGATCAGCGAGCTGGAGCCGCCGAGCGCCCAGGCGGCGAAGACGCCCACCACACTGCCCGCCGCCGCGTACAGCACGACGCGCGGCCCGGCGAAGGCCAGCCCGACGAGCATGATGAGCCCGACGTACCACGTGTCGACGAGGAAGACCTGCGACACGTTCGTGAAGAAGGCGTGCCAGAGGTCGTCCCAGGAGAGTCCGGTCGAGCCGTTGGCGGTACTGCTCACGGCCTTCGGCGCGCCGTGCCAGATCCGGTCGAAGGAGGGAGCGCCCAGCGCCATGACGCCGGAGACCAGGCAGAACGGGGCGGTGAGGGGCGTGAGCCCGTAAGCACCGAGCAGTGTGGTCAGCGTCCCCATCAGCAGGGTGCAGGTGATCGCGCCCACGACGGTGAGCACGTACGTGGCCGGGTGGTGGCCCAGATAGATGACCAGTGCGATGCCGGTGAGGCAGCCGCAGTAGCCCTGGAGGCCCTGCGCGATCGAGGAGCGGTCCGCGCCCATGGCATGCGCGGCGGCGGTGGAGACGACCGTCCCGATGGTGGCGAAGAGACCGATCCGCCAGCCGGCCGCCCAGAGGCCGACGAGGATGAACACTCCCGTCCAGGCGGCCGGCTGCAGATCGACCTGGCCGAATCCGCGCACGGTGGCGAGGAGGAATCCCAGCGGTTGGGGCTGCCGCGATCGGGGGTTCTGCTCTGTTTCGGCGGACGACACGACGAACTCCGTGGCTCGGAACGGACAACCGGCCTCACGGCTCATCGGCTGAGAGGTACGAGCGGCTGAGAGGTATGAGCGGCTGAGAGGTATGAGCGGCTGGATGTCAGATATATCCCATATGAGAACACTTCACACCGTATGCCCGGCCGTCCGTTGCGCTGTTCAGGTGCCCCGGGTTCCGGCTCCCGCGCCGCGAACCCGGCCCGTACCGCCCGCTCACTACGGTCGGCCGGGTGCTCCTCTCCTCACTCCTGCACCGGCACAGCCACCCCGACCACCACCCCGGCGTCCAGCTCCCGGTCGTCGGGGCCGTCGCCGTCGGTGGCGCCGCGGGCGCCGCCGCCCGCCACGGCGCCGAACTCCTGTGGCCCACCGGCACCACGGACTTCCCCTGGACGACCCTGCTGGTGAACGTCACGGGCTGCTTCCTGATGGGCCTCCTGATGGTCACCGTGAAGCTGCGATTCCCGGGCGCGCCCCGGCTGGTCAGCCCACTGCTCGGCACGGGTGTGCTCGGCGGGTTCACGTCGTTCTCGCACTACACGGACAGCGTGCGACAGCTGTTCGAGAGCGATCGGCCGGGCTACGCGGTCGGCTGCCTGCTCCTGACCGTGGTGGCCGCGCTGGCCGCCGTGACGCTGGGCGCGTACGGCGCCCATGCCCTGTACGGACGCGCCTACCGCACCGAGGAGCCCACGCCATGACCGTCGACTGGCTGCTCGTCCTGGCCGGCGCGCTGGTCGGCGCGCCCCTGCGCTACTGGCTGGGGGTCGACGCCCACTTCCGTCTGCACAGCACGTTTCCCTGGGGCACGCTGGCGGCCAACCTCGGCGCGGCGCTGATCCTGGGATTCATCGCGGAGGGCTCGACCGACGGCGATCTGGGCACCCGGGTCAAGCTGCTGATCGCCACCGGGTTCTGCGGCGCGCTGTCGACCTGGTCGACCTTCTCGTACGAACTGCTGACGTTGACGTCCGCCCGGCGCGTGACGCTGGCGGGCGGCTATCTGCTGCTCACCGTCGGCCTGGGGGTCGGCATGTCGTTCGCCGGGGCGGCCGTGGCGCGGGCGGCGTTCTGACCCGTGGACCGGAACGGCCGAGGTCCGGCCGCGCCTCGGCGGCGGCCGGACCTCGGTCACGCGGTCCGCGCGGGCGGTACGACGCCCGCGCGACGGGGCTGCTCAGTCGATGCCGGGCAGGATGTGCGGTTCGGCGAGATCGTCCTCGTAACCGGCCAGCCTGATCGGGGCCGACCTGGCCCAGACGTCGATGTTCAGAAGCTTCTCGGGCGGTCCGGACCGCTCTCCGCTCCGGACCGTGGACCGCTTCTCGTCCTGCGTCAGTTCAGGTGTCACCGCGCACTCCTTTGTGTCGCGTAGCCCCGGGCGTTGCCGAGCCTTCGGCCTCATTGCCGTCGGTCGACCGCCCTACGGGGCAGGGCAAGGACAGTTCGGTCGCGGTGGCGCCGGCATGGGGCGGGACGGCGGCCTGGTTACAGACCTGTCCCAGGACGGTCGAGGGAATTTCGTGGGTCCCCTTGGAGGCCGTCCGTCCCCTCAGAGTAACCAAATGAGCGCGAGCGCGCTCGACAGAACGTATGGTCTGGATCACTTTCAGCCATGGCGTGTGTGGCCTTCGCACGGTTCACCCAGCTCAGGCGCCCCACCCGGCGCCCCATGCGGCCGGGACGGGCGCCGGGCCGGCTTCCCGCTCTCCGGCCCGGCGCCCGGCCCGGCGTCACCGCCCGTTGCCCCCGGCCGCTTCACCGGGCCGTGTCACCAGGCCGCGGGCGCGTAGTCCTTGAGGAAGCAGCCGTACAGCTTCTCGCCCTCTTCGCCCCGGACGATCGGGTCGTAGACCCGGGCCGCTCCGTCCACCAGGTCGAGCGGGGCGTGGAAGCCCTCCTCCGCGAGGCGGATCTTGTCGGGGTGCGGGCGCTCGTCGGTGATCCAGCCGGTGTCGACGGCGGTCATCAGGATGCCGTCCTTCTCGAACATCTCCTGGGCGCTCGTGCGCGTCAGCATGTTCAGTGCGGCCTTGGCCATGTTGGTGTGCGGGTGCCCCGCCCCCTTGTAGCCCCGGCCGAAGACGCCCTCCATCGCGGAGACGTTCACGATGTACGCGTGTTCGGCGGACCTCGCCGTCATCGCCGGACGCAGCCGGCTGATCAGGATGAAGGGCGCGGTGGAGTTGCAGAGCTGGACCTCCAGCAGCTCGATCGGCTCGACCTCGTCGACGGTCTGGACCCAGCTGTTGGTGTGGTGCAGATCGGGTACGAGCCCGCCCGCGTCGATCGCGGTGCCCGCGGCGATCCGCTCCAGGGAGGCCGAGCCCGTGATGAGGGCCAGGCCGGTGACGTCCTGGGCGGTCAGCCCCTCCGCGCGGGGCGAGGGCAGCGCCGCGACGCGGTCGACGGAGCCGCTGCCGAAGGTGCCGATGACCTCGGCGGGGGGAAGCTCACCCGGGGGCAGCGGGGCGGACTCGGCGGCGAGCAGCTCGCGGTAGGCGTCGGCCGAGCGGCGTACGGTCTGCGCGGCGTTGTTGATGAGGATGTCGAGCGGACCCTCGGCGGCCACCGAGTCCGCGAGCGCCACGACCTGCGCCGGGTCCCGCAGATCGATGCCGACGATCTTCAGCCGGTGGATCCACTCGTCGCTGTCGGGCATCGCCTTGAAGCGGCGGATCGCGTCGTTGGGGAAGCGGGTGGTGATGGTGGTGTGGGCGCCGTCGCGCAGCAGCCGCAGCGCGATGTACATGCCGATCTTGGCGCGCCCCCCGGTGAGGAGCGCCCGGCGGCCGGTGAGGTCGGTCCGGGCGTCGCGCCGGGAGCGGTTCTCCTTCGCGCACTGCTGACAGAGCTGGTGGTAGAAGGCGTCCACCTCGACGTACCGCGTCTTGCAGATGTAACAGGACCGCGGGCGCTGGAGCACGCCCGCGATCTCGGCGGTGGCCGACGAGGACGGCAGGACGCCCTGAGTCTCGTCGTCGATGCGTTCGGCGGAGCCGGTCGCGGTGGCCTCGGTGACGGCCTTGTCGTGGGCGGTCTTCGCGGCGCGGCGCTCCTGGCGGCGGCGCTGCTTCACGGTCCGGTAGATCCCCGCGGTGGCGCGGCGGACGGCGATGGCGTCCGGGTGGTCGACCTCGATGGTGTCGAGTTCGTCGAGCACGCCCAGGCAGACGGCCAGCCGTTCCGGGTCGATACCCGGACCGAACTCCGTGCTCTCGTCTGTCACCGTCATCGCTGTTCCTCTGTTGTCACTCGTGCCGCAGAGGTGTGTGCTCCGCGGAAGCCTGCGCGCTGCGACGGCGGGTTCACGGGGACAGACCTCTCCGGGGAGGAGTCCGGCCGCGGGCTTCGTGAGGCCGCCGCTGGTACGGGCCGAACGCCCCGCTCAAGTCTGCCATGCGCCGGACGTTGCTCCGTTCGTGTGAGCGGCCTCACCCGGGCGCCCTGGTCACCCGCCGGGCCGCCCGGGGTGCGACGGGCGGCCCGGCGGGTGAGGGGGGACGAGGACGGGTCCGGTGCGCGTCGGGAGGCCGCGCCCTGCGGCGGCGCGGCCGGACCGGCGGCGGACTTCCCGGACCGCCGCCCCGACTATCCCGAATGCCCCGACTGTTCTGCGGTGTCCCGCGTCGACAGCGGGGTGGCGATGTCCTCCAGGGACCTGCCCTCGGCGGCCACCGCGAAGAACAGCGCCACCAGCCCCGCCGCCGTCATCAGTCCGGCTCCGATGCAGAACGCCAGCACGGTGTCGCCGACCACACCGCTCGCGGTCAGGTCGGCGAAGACCAGCGGCCCGGTGATCCCGCCCGCCGCCGTGCCGATCGCGTAGAAGAAGGCGATCGCCATGGCCCGGGTCTCCATGGGGAAGATCTCGCTGACGGTCAGATAGGCGGAGCTGGCCCCGGCGGAGGCGAAGAACAGCACCCCGCACCAGCAGGCCGTCATCGTGACGGCGGTCAGCCAGCCGCTGTTGAAGGACCAGGCGGTGACGAAGAGCAGCAGTCCGGAGAGGATGTACGTGCCCGAGATCATCGGCTTGCGTCCGACGGTGTCGAAGAGCCGCCCGAGGAACAGCGGGCCGAGGAAGTTGCAGAACGCGATGACGGCGAAGTAGTAGCCGGTGTCGCCGCTGGGCACGTCGAAGAACTTCACCAGGATCGAGCCGAAGCCGAAGGTGACGGCGTTGTAGAGGAACGCCTGTCCGATGAAGAGGGCGAGTCCCAGGACGGCCCGCTTGGGGTACGAGCGGAAGACCGTCCTGGCGATCAGCCCGAAGCCGATGCTGTGCCGCTGCTCGACGGTGATGGCGGTGTCCACGGCGGGCAGCTTCCTGCCGATGTCGTCCTCCACCTCGTGTTCCACGTCCTCGACCAGCTTCTCCGCCTCCTCGTCACGGCCGTGGATGAACATCCACCGCGGGCTCTCGGGCACATGGCGGCGGACGAGCAGGATCACCAGGCCGAGCACCACACCGAGCGCGAAGGTCAGCCGCCAGCCGAGGTCCTTCGGGAAGATGCTGGTGTTGAGGGCCAGCACCGAGAGCAGTGACCCGGCCATCGCGCCGAGCCAGAAGCTGCCGTTGATGATGAGGTCGATGCGTCCGCGGTACTTGCTGGGGATCAGCTCGTCGATGGCGGAGTTGATGGCCGCGTACTCCCCGCCGATCCCGAAGCCGGTGAAGAAGCGGAAGAGGAAGAACCACCAGGCCGAGAACGAGACGGCGGTGAGCGCGGTCGCCAGGAGGTAGACGACCAGCGTGATGATGAAGAGCTTCTTGCGCCCGAAGCGGTCGGTCAGCCAGCCGAAGACGAGTGCGCCGGAACAGGCACCCGCCACGTAGAGCGCGGCCGCGATGCCGGTGACCTGGGCGTCGGTGATGGCGAGACCGCTGCCGTCCTCGGAGAGCCGGCTGGCGATGTTGCCGACGACCGTGACCTCCAGCCCGTCCAGAATCCAGACGGTGCCGAGACCGATCACGATCATCCAGTGCCATCTCGACCAGGGCAGCCGGTCCAGGCGTGCCGGGATCTTGGTGGTGACCGTGCCCATACCCGCCGATTCGGTGTCGCTCATTCGTTCTCCCTGTGTCCGGAACACCGCGCCGCGCCCCGGCCGAGCCGACTGTGATCAACCCTAGGACGCGACAGCCACATCAGGCGTATGTGCTTCGGCCGAAGGAGGAAACCAAAAAAAGGTGATTGGGTTCGCGATTGCCGGGCAGAAGCGCGTCGACACATTCACCACCAGGGAGGGCGACACCATGGCTGCCATGTCCGCGAACGACGCAGGAACAGTGGACACGGCGGTTTCGCCGGACGCACTCACGGGACAGCGGATGACCGAGCTGCCCTGGATCGAGGACGCCGGCAAGGTCGCCCCGAAGGACGCCCGCGCGATGTCGAAGCTGTTCTTCGACCGGCTCCAGGTCCTGGAGGAGGGCACGCACGAGTACCAGTACGCGCGCAACACCCTCATCGAGATGAACGTCTCACTGGTGCGCTACGCGGCTTCCCGCTTCCGCAACCGCGGGGACGACACCGAGGACATCATCCAGGTCGGCACCATCGGGCTGATCAAGGCGATCGACCGGTTCGACCTCTCGCGCGAGGTCGAGTTCGCCACCTTCGCCGTGCCCTACATCGTCGGCGAGATCAAGAGATTCTTCCGCGACACCACCTGGGCCGTGCACGTCCCCCGCCGCCTCCAGGAGCTTCGGGTGGACCTGGCGAAGGCCAAGGAGGAGCTGTCGGTGCGGCTGGACCGCGACCCGACGGTCAAGGAGCTGGCCGCCCACCTCGAACTCGACGAGGAAGAGGTCGTCGAAGGCCTCGTCGCCTCCAACGGCTACGTGGCGGGGTCGCTCGACACCCCGACGACCGAGGGGGAGTCCAGCAGCGACCACCGCTCGCTCGCCGACGTCCTCGGTGAGACCGACCCGGCCCTGGAGACGGTCGACAACCTCCAGACCCTGGCGCCGCTGCTGCGGCAGCTCGACCCCCGCGAGCGGGAGATCGTCAACATGCGGTTCGGCCTGGAGATGACCCAGTCGCAGATCGGGGCGGAGCTCGGCGTCTCCCAGATGCACGTGTCCCGACTGCTCGCCCGCATCGTGAAGCAGCTGCGCGCCGGGATGTGCGTCGAGGTCTGAATCCGGCCAGGTGCACCGGGCGCCGGTCCGGGGCATCCCTGTCGTCCGTAACGATTCCCGCTGAGCCCGCGCCTCTCACCATGTGCCCGCGAACCCCGCCGACCACCGGAAACAGGCGGGGTTCGCATATGCTTCCTGCCGATACGGCGCGGGTGACCCGCGCCTTCCGTGCCAGGGGGGTGGAGAGTGGTCGAGTTGCCTTCGGATGTTTCGGCGCCGCGTATGCGCACCACTGTCGGCGTCCCACGTCAGGCGAGGTTCCTCCCGGAAGCCGACGAGTCCGTCTGGGACGTCGACGCGGCGATCCTCCTGGTCGAGGACGACGCCGGTGACGCGCTGCTCGTCGAGGAGATGCTGGCGGACAGCGAGCTCGACTCCGCGCTCACCTGGTGCAAGACGCTGGCGGAGGCGCGGCGGTTCCTGAGGGAGAGCCCCACCCCCAGCTGCGTACTGCTGGACCTCCATCTGCCCGATGTGCACGGTCTCGACGCCGTCACCCAGATCGTCGAGTCCTCACCGGACGCGGCGATCGTCGTACTGACCGGCATGGCCGAGGCCGACGCGGGGCTCTCCGCCGTGGCGAACGGCGCGCAGGACTATCTCCTCAAGGGCCGGATCGATCCCGAGACGCTCGGCCGCGCCATCCGCTACGCGCTCCAGCGCAAGCAGGTCGAGCGCGCCTCGGCCGCCCTGCGCTCCAACGAACTGATCACCCGCGAGAACGCCCGCCTGGAGCGCGGACTGCTGCCCGTGCCGCTGCTGCGCGACGACAGCTTCCAGGCTGTCGCCCGGTACGAACCGGGCCGCGACCACGCCCTGCTGAGCGGTGATTTCTACGACGTGGTGCAGACCGCCGACGGCACCGTGAACGCGGTGATCGGGGACGTGTCCGGCCACGGGGCCGCCGAGGCCGCGCTCGGGGTCTGTCTGCGGGTGGCGTGGCGCACCGCCGTGCTGTGCGGGACCGATCAGGCCGAGCAGTTCCGGCTCCTTGAGGAGATCCTCGTCGCCGAGCGCGCCGATCCCCGTGTCTTCGCCACCGTCACCTCACTGGTCTTCCCGCCGGGCGGACGGACGGCGCGCGTGGTGCGGGCGGGGCACCCGGGGCTCCTGCTGCGCGACGGCACGCGGGTGAGCTGGGTCGAACCCACCGGCGGAATGGCCCTGGGGCTGCTGCCCGGAGAGGGCGAGTGGATCGCCACCGAACTCGCGCTGCCGTCCGACGGCCGGCTCGTACTGTTCACCGACGGACTCTTCGAGGGCCGTGTCAGTCCGGTGGAACGGCTGGGCGAGGAAGGACTGCTGGCCATGGCCCGCCGGCACGCGGCACTGCCCGCCCGCACCTTCGTGGACACCCTGGTCGCCGAGGCGGCGGAGGCGGCCGCGCCTTACGGCGGTCTCGCGGACGACGTGGCCGTGCTCCATCTGGCGTGGGGCGGGCGGAACCGATGACCGGCGGGGAACCAGGCGCCACGGACGGCGCGCACAGCGGAGGAATCGTGAAGAGCACGGACGGGGCGGACAGCGCGGGCACGGCGGAGGGCGCGGACGCTTCCCCTTCCGGACCGGCCGGACGACTGTCCGTCCAGAACTGGATCCACTTGATCCTGGCCGGTTTCGTGCTGGTGGTGTGCGGGTGCCTGGTCGTCGGCGGGCTCGTGCTGGCCCGCATATCCGACCGGACCACCGAGCTGGTCGACCGCATCCAGCCCGCCCGCTCCGCCTCCTTCCAGTTGCAGAACTCGCTGCTCGACCAGGAGACCGGGGTCCGCGGATACACCCTCACCGGTGAGCCGTCGTTCCTGGAGCCGTACCGGACGGGCGGGCAGAACGAGCGGCTGCGCCTGAAGCAGGTACGGGACCGGATCGGGCCCGACCGCCTGTACAACGACGATCTCGACCGGATCGCGGCCGCCGCCCAACGGTGGCGTGAGGGCTACGCCGAACCGCTGATCGCGACGGTCCGCACGGAGGGCCCCGCCTCCGCGTCGTCGGAACCGCTGCGGCGGAGCAAGACCGAGTTCGACACGCTGCGTCGGCTGTACACCGTCCAGCAGGCCCATCTCGACGCCGCCCGGGACCACGCCCGCGACCAGCTCGACGCCGCGCGCCAGACCCGCGACCGGGTGCTGATCGCCCTCGTCGTCATCTTCGTGCTGGTCGTGCTCTCGCTGAGCCTGCTGGTGAACCGCATGGTCGGCCGGCCGCTGAGCGCGCTGAGCGCGGCCTCGTACAAGGTCAGTTCGGGCGCCTTCGAGCATCGGATCGAGGTGCACGGCCCGTCCGACGTGCGTGCGGTGGGGGCGGCGGTCGAGGACATGCGGCGGCGGATCATGGAGGAGCTGGCGGAGTCCCGGCAGCGCGAGACGGTGCTCGCGGAGCAGACCGAGGAGCTGCGCCGGTCCAACGCGGAGCTGGAGCAGTTCGCCTACGTCGCCTCGCACGACCTCCAGGAGCCGCTGCGGAAGGTCGCCTCGTTCTGCCAGCTGCTGGAGAAGCGGTACGGCTCCGAGCTGGACGCCCGGGGCAAGCAGTACATCGGCTTCGCGGTCGACGGCGCCAAGCGCATGCAGGTGCTGATCAACGATCTGCTGACGTTCTCGCGGGTGGGTCGGGTGCACGACAGCTGGAAGCCCGTGGACCTCGACCAGTTGCTGGACCGCGCGCTCGGCAATCTGGCCCTCTTCATCGACGAGTCCGGCACCGAGGTCGTCCGGGAGGAGCCCTTGCCGGTCCTGGTCGGTGACGGGACGACACTGGCCATGGTCTGGCAGAACCTGATCGGCAACGCGGTGAAGTTCCGCCGCCCGGACGTGCCCTGCCGGATCACGGTCGGCTGTGTGCGGGAGGACAGGGACTGGCACTTCACGATCGCGGACAACGGCATCGGCATCCCGTCCGAGTTCGCGGACAAGGTGTTCGTCATCTTCCAGCGGCTGCACGCCAGGGACGAGTACGAGGGCACGGGCATCGGCCTCGCGCTCTGCCGGAAGATCATCGAGTTCCACGGCGGCCGGATCTGGCTGGACTCCGCACCGGCCGAGGGCACCCTCATCCACTTCACCCTGCCGGCCGCCTCCGCCGTGCCGGGCCCCAGCGCGGCGGAGTCCCCGGAACCCGCCGCGGTCAGCATCCCCTCGGGAGAAACACTGTGAACACCCCCGCCCACCCCGTAGAGGTCCTTCTGGTGGAGGACGACCCGGGCGATGTCCTGATGACCCGCGAGGCCTTCGAGCACAACAAGATCGGGAACACCCTCCATGTGGCGCGGGACGGGAAGGAGGCCCTGGACTTCCTGTACCGCCGGGGTGAGTTCACCGACGCGCCCCGGCCGGACCTGATCCTTCTCGACCTCAATCTGCCCAAGTACGACGGGCGCCAGGTGCTGGAGCAGATCAAGACGGACCCGGAGCTGACCACGATCCCCGTGGTCGTGCTCACCACCTCCTCGGCGGAGGAGGACATCCTGCGCAGCTACAGCCTGCACGCCAACGCGTACGTCACCAAGCCCGTCGATCTCGATCAGTTCATGGCGGCGGTGCGGCAGATCGACGACTTCTTCGTCACCGTGGTCCGGTTGCCCGGCCGTGTGTGACATTCAGCACTTTCTTCCTGGCGTGGGCGTGTCCATCCCGGGTAGACGAGCCATTCAGAAATGGTCTGCGACCTCCCTGCGGAGCCTTGGCTGGAGCACATGAACGAACAGCTCACCTCGCGACCGGCGGGCCGCGCGGGCGACCGCGGTCGACCGGTCGAGGCACTGCACACCGCCGAGGTCTTCGACGGCGAACCCGGCTGCATCGCGCGGGCCCGCGCGCTCGCCGACCGCTTTTTGACCCGCCTGGTGGCGGAATGGCTGGCGGTGCTGGGCGAGCACACCCGCAGCGATCTGATGCTGGCTGTGAGCGAACTCGTCACCAACGCCGACCGTTACAGCCAGGGCCCGTACATGCTGGAGCTGGAGGGGACCGCCGACACCGTCAGCGTGACCGTCTACGACAGCAGCACGGCCCTGCCACTGCTGTACGCGCCCGATCCCAGCCGACCGGGCGGCCACGGCATCGAGATCGTCATGGCGCTGTGCGACCGGCTGACCGCCGAACGGGTGCCGGTGGGCAAACGGATACGGGCGGAGTTCCGGCTCAGCGGCTGACGATCCCGGGGACGGTCGTCAGGGGTCGCTCGCGCCGCAGGCGTGACGGGAGTCCTGTACGAGCCCCGGCCCCGGCGTCGGACTGGTCCCTACGGATGAGCGCCGGAACCGGACTCGGGACGCCTGCCGCCGACGGGCGCCCGAGGCCGGGATGATGCCCCGTGGGTCCGCGGGCGGCCCGCGAGGGAAGTGAGCTGCGCATGAGTTCCGAGGACCGGTTCCACGACCGCGAGGAGGCCGGGCGCGCGCTCGCCGACCGGCTCGCCGAGGACGCGCGGGGGGCCGGGGGCCCGCTCCCCGACGCCGTCGTACTGGCGCTGCCGCGCGGCGGGGTCCCGGTGGCCGCCGAGGTCGCGAGGAAGCTGGGAGCACCGCTGGACGTGCTCGTGGCCCGCAAGATCGGCGCACCGTTCAACCAGGAGTTCGGCGTCGGGGCGGTGGCCGGTGAGGGGCCGGCGCTGTACGACGAGCGGGCCCTGGCCGCGCTGGGGCTGACGCCCGAGCGTCTGGCGGACCGGGCCGCGCGTGAGCGGACGGAACTGCGGCGGCGCGAATCGCTCTACCGCGCCGGGCGCCCGCCTCTCGATGTCCGCGGCCGGACCGTCGTCGTGGTCGACGACGGGCTGGCGACCGGTGTCACCGCGCGGGCCGCGCTGCGCGCCGTACGGACGATGGAACCGGCCCGGGTGCTGCTTGCCGTCCCGGTGGGTTCGGCGGAGGCCGTGACCGCGCTGCGCGCGGAGTGCGACGAACTGCTGTGTCTGCGACGGCCGGAACCGTTCGGTTCGGTCGGGCAGTGGTACGAGGTCTTCGACCAGGTGGAGGACGACGAGGTGACCGCGGTCCTGAGCGCGTCCCGCGACGGGGAGTGACGCGGCGGGGGCCGACCGGAGGCACGCACGGTCGTGTGGCGGCGCGTGCGCGTGCCGGTCGACGGGGCCTCGGTCGGCGCGTCCCGCGTCAGAACGCCACGATCAGCGCGTCCCGCGTCAGAACGCCACGATCAGCGCGTACGCCAGGAAGAACGCGGCGCAGAGCACCACGACCACCCCGATGACCAGCAGTGGCCCCCAGCTCCACCCGGGGCTGAGGTCGTCGCGCGGGCCGGTCTCGGAACCGGTCGAGGACTCCGCGGGCGGGGTCTCCTGCGGCGCGACCGTGCCGGGCGCCCCGCGCACCGGCTGACGTCCGGCGGCGTCCATGGGTACGGAGGTGTTACGGAGAACGGTGTCGGTGTTGTCGTTGTCCATACCCCAAGGGTCCACCCGTCCGGGCCTTTTCGCTCCTTCCCGGCCCTTCAGGTCCCGCACGGCCGTACGCGGCTCAGCGCCGGACCCCCGTAGGCGGCCGGTCGAAGACGCAGTCCCCGCACAGGCCGCCGCCCGGGGACCGGTAGTGGAGACAGCAGCTCCGGCGCCGGAAGCCGGGGCCGTGCGGGGCCCCGGTGTCCCGCAGATCAGGGTGGTCGAAGAGCTCCGCCGCCAGCTCCCGGGTCCGCCCGGCCACCTCCGGGCGCCCGTGCGCACGGGCCCAGCCGATCAGTTCCCGGACGGCCCCCGCGAGCGCCGAGCCCGCGTTTCCCCACAGCAGGGACGCCGAGACGTGCGCGTCGGCGCGTACCGCGGCCGCGAGCGGCGAGAGGTGCCCGTACTGGACGGCCTCTCGGATGTCCGCGGCGGTACCCGGCCGGTACGGGCCCGTGCCGTCCGGCGGCAGCTCCAGCCACAGATCGTCGGGCGTGGTCCGCGCCGGGTCCCAGCAGAGCCGGTCGGGCGTCGGATCGGGCAGCCTGCCGTGGAGCACGGCGGGGGCGAGCACGACCGACCAGAGCCGTGCGGCCAGTCCCAGGTGCGCGACCGACGCGGCGACCCGGCGTTCGGAGGTGCCCAGCCGGGCCGCCACCGTGTCGATCCGGTCGGTGAGCGGCGCGGTCTCCCCCGCGTACAGCCGGGCCAGTGGGCGGTGGTCGCCACCGGGCACGGGAGTGGTCCGCAGGGCGAAGAACCCGCCCATCGGGGCCGGTGCGGCCAGTTCCATGTCCGCCGCTCCTTCCGGGCCTCGCGACCGTCGCGTCCCGTGGCTCACCGTAGCCGCCCCGGGCGCCCGTTCTGAGATGTGGCGGGACCAGGACTACCGTCGGGAGGAGGACCTGGTCTCCACCCTCGTACTACCAGGGCAGTACGCCGGATCGCCGTCTCAGGGACGACGACGCGGCCGCCCCGAAGGGACAAGGTGGTGTACATGAGTTCCCTCGCGCTGTCCGTCCTGCTCTCACTGGTCTCCGCGGTCGCCTACGCGGCCGGGGCGATCGTCCAGGAACGGGTGGCGGCGGACGGTGACGAGCGGGCGTACGCCGCGCTGCGCAACGGGGTGTGGTGGGGCGCCGTGGCGCTGAACGGCGTGGGGGCGGTGCTGCACGTGGTCGCGCTCGCCTACGGCCCGCTCAGCCTCGTACAGCCGCTCGGGGCGTTGACCATCGTCTTCGCCCTGCCGATGGCCGCGCTGTTCGTCCGCCGTCGGGCGGGCGCGGCCGCGTGGCGCGGCGCGGTGATCGCGGCCGTGGGACTGGCCGGGCTGCTCGCGCTGACCAGGGGCGCCGAGTCGCGCACGCTGGACGGGTACGAGCAGCTGATGCTGGGGGCGGTGACGGCCGGCTCGGTCGCGGCGCTCTTCCTCGTCGCGAAGTGCGTGCGCCGGCCGGTGGTGCGGAGTGTGATCCTGGCGGCCGGCGCGGGTGTGTCGTTCGGGATCGCCTCGGTGTTCACCAAGGCGGTGGCCGTGCGGTGGGCGTCCGGAGCGGTGACCGCCGGACTGCCGACGCTGCTGGCGATCGCGGCACTGGCGGGCGCCGGGCTGCTGCTGTCGCAGGCGGCGTACCGGGGAGCCGGTCTGACGGCGCCCCTGGCGACGGTGACGGTGGTGAATCCGGTGATCGCGGCGGTCGTCGGCCTCACCCTCTTCGGGGAGAGCTTCCGGCACGGCACGACCGGGGCCCTGCTGGCGCTCGGGTGCGGTGCGGTGGCGGCGGGCGGTCTCGTCCTGCTGACGACGGAGCGGCTGGGGGCCGAGCGGCGGGTGGGCGAGGACCTTTCGGGTGAGCGCGTGGAACGGGGAAGCACGGACCGGGAGGACGGCGAGCGGGAAGGCGTGGAGCGCGCGGACGGGGAGGACAAGGGGCCGCCGGGACCGCCGGTGTCCCTCTCCGGTGCTCCCGCCCCTTCTCCGGCCGTTCCGACGCCCCGGAAACGCCTGCCGGCCGGGCCGACGGCGCCCGCGCCGAGCCCCCCGAACGCACCCGTGTCGCCGTCGCACGGAGAGTCCGGGGCCGGGCGGTCCCCTCAGGGACCGGCCCGGCCCGGTGGTGTGCCCGGCGGGCGTACGGGGTCCTCACGCGCTCCCGGGCGGCCCGGCGCGCGCGGACTTCAGACGCTGACGCCGCCCGCCCGGAGGTAGGCCAGCGGGTCGACGTCGCTGCCGTATCCGGGACCGGTGCGGATCTCGAAGTGCAGATGCGGTCCGGTGACGTTCCCGGTGGCGCCGGAGCGGGCGATGCGCTGGCCGTTGCCGACCTGCTGCCCCTCTCGGACGCTGACCGCCGACAGGTGCGCGTACTGGCTGTACTTGCCGTCGCTGTGCCGGATGACGACCTGGTACCCGTACGCCCCTCCCCAGCCCGCCGAGACGACCTTCCCGGCGGCCACCGCCTTCACCGAGGTGCCGGTGGGCACCGGGAAGTCGACGCCTGTGTGGTAGCCGCTGGCCCATGATCCCGGCTTGCGGTAGGCCGTGCCGGTGCCCGCCGCCACCGGGGCGGTCAGGGTGGAGTGCTTCTCGGCCCGCTCGGTCTTCCTGGTCTGCTGCTTGGCGGGGTGGTGCTGTGCGACCGGCTTCGACGCGGCTTTGGGCTGGGCCTTCGGCACGCTCTTCTGCTTCGGCCGGGCAGCCGCGGCGCGGCGGTCGGGCGGGGTGTCGGCCGTGTCCAGGCTCAGCCGCTGGCCCGGGAGGATGAGGTTCGGGTTCTCACCGACGACCTCGCGGTTGGTCGCGTACAGCCGCTGCCACCCGCCCCGCACGTGCTCGGTCGCCGCGATCCCGGACAGCGAGTCGCCGTGCTCGACGGTGTACGAGTCGCCCTTGCCCGGCAGGGAGGTCGGGGTGACCGTCTTCGGCACGGCCGCCTTCTTGGGCGTCACGGCCTTCTTCGGGGCGGCGACCCGTTCGGTGCGCTCGGTCTGCGGGGCGATGTCGGGTGAATCGCCGCCCCGTGTCAGCCCGGCCCTGACGGAGCACGCCGGCCAGGCACCCGGGCCCTGCCCCTTCAGTACCTTCTCGGCGACGGCTATCTGCTGGTCCCTGGTCGCCAGGTCGGCGCGTGCCGCGTAGGCGGTGCCGCCGTACGCCGCCCAGGTGGACCGGGTGAACTGGAGGCCGCCGAAGTAGCCGTTGCCGGTGTTGACGTGCCAGTTCCCGGTCGACTCGCAGGCAGCGACCTTCTCCCAGACGTCAGTGGTGGCAGCACCCGCCGAGGCGGCGGTGATCAGCGGAAGCGCGATGCCGACGCCGCCCACGGTGACCGTGAGCGAGGCGCGGTTGATGCGGCTCGGCTGGTATCTGCGGTGCCGTCCGTTCGCGGCCATGATGTGGCTCCCCCACAGGCAGTTGGACACGTCGCAAGCGGCCAACTTATGGGCAGACAGCGGGTGATGACAAGAGAGCACTGGGTATCGGCCCGCTCAGGGGAGCAGCGGACCCAGGGTTCTCCCCGCGGTCGGCGTCCGGGGGACGCGGGTCCCGGGGGGCGTTCGGGTCGACGGTCACGGACCGGCCGACCCCGGCCACGGGGACGCGGCCGGCCGGCGGCCGGGCCTCGGCACCGGCCGTCAGCCGGTGCCCCTGGCGGTCTTGCGGGTGCGGCGCTTCAGGGCGCGCCGTTCGTTCTCGCTCAGGCCGCCCCACACGCCGGAGTCCTGACTGTTCTCCAACGCCCACCGCAGGCACTGTTCCCGCACCGGGCAGCCCCGGCACACGGCCTTCGCCTCCTCTACCTGGAGAAGCGCGGGTCCGCTGCTCCCGATGGGGAAGAACAGGTCGGGATCCTCGTCACGGCAGGCCGCGCTCATGCGCCAGTTCTCCATGGTTCTCCACTCCTGGTTCCGTTGTCGGACGTATTCGGTTCCGCGTACTGCGGGTGACCGACATCGGACGGCTGAAACCACAGGAGACGTAGGAGCCACCGGAGAAAGGGAGTTCGGCCGACGTCCGCCCGGCCGGGCGCGGGGCCGGTGGGCACCGCTCGGTCGGTGGTCGGTGGTCGGTGGTCGGTGGTCGGTGAACAGGCTCGGCGGTCGGTGGTTCGGGGCGGCCGGCCCCTGACGTGGCTTCGGTCAGTGGTTCCCGGCGACGGGCTCCAGGACGAAGACCGGAATCTGCCGGTCCGTCTTCGTCTGGTAGTCGGCGTAATCGGGGAACGCCTCGACCGCGCGCCCCCACCAGAGCGCCTTCTCCTCCCCGGTGACCTCACGGGCCCTCATGTCCTGCCGGACCGGGCCGTCCTGGAGCTCCACCCTGGGGTCGGCCGTGATGTTGTGGTACCAGACGGGGTGCTTGGGCGCGCCGCCCTGAGAGGCCACCACGGCGTACGTCCCGTCGTGCTCGACCCGCATCAGAGGCGTCTTGCGGATCTTGCCGCTCTTGGCGCCCCGGGTGGTGAGAAGGACGACGGGCATACCGCGCATCGTCGTCCCTTCGGTGCCTCCGGAGCTCTCGATGAGCGCGACCTGTTCACGCACCCACTCGGAGGGGCTGGGCTCGTACTCGCCTGTGAGCGGCATCGTGTCTGTCCCGTCGTCGAAGGGCCGGCCGCGGCCGGGTGATCCGTCCGCGGGGACCTCCATCATGCCGGTACGCGCACGGCCGGGCGCGGCGGTCTCAGAGCGGCGTCCGGGACGGGTCCCGATCGTCCGGGGCGGGTTCCTGTCCGGGACGGGGGTGGTGCAGGGCGAGCAGTGCCTGGTCGTCCTGGGGTGTGCCGCCGCTGTGCCGTCGGACGTCCTGGATCAGTGTGTCGAGGATCTGGCCCGGCGCCGCGGGCCGGGCCGGCCGCGTGCGGCGGCCGAGCAGGAGCGGGAGCCGGACGACGGGGTCGTAGAAGGTGCCGGTGGCGTCCCGCGACTCGGTGACGCCGTCCGTGTAGC
Organism: Streptomyces sp. AM 4-1-1; assembly: GCF_029167625.1. Taxonomy (NCBI): domain Bacteria; kingdom Bacillati; phylum Actinomycetota; class Actinomycetes; order Kitasatosporales; family Streptomycetaceae; genus Streptomyces; species Streptomyces sp. AM 4-1-1. Next base: position 6,678,410 of record NZ_CP119145.1, on the reverse strand, counting down.
AGAGCAGGGTGGAGCCGGGCGGGAACGCGAAGGAGTCCACCGGGGCCGACCACATGCCCAGGGCGCTCATTCCCAGCGGGGGCGCCTCCTCCGATGCTTCGAGCAGGGTCGCCGAGCCGTCCGCGGCGAGGAGCAGGGGCGGTGGGTGGCCGCGGTTGACCAGGCGTACGACGTCGAGGTCCGTGGAGAACTCCGCGATGAGGGCCGTCGTGAAGCCTTCCTCCTGTTGTTGCCCGCCGCGTCGCTCGCCCTCGCGCAGGAGCGCCCGCTCCAGCCAGTTCACCAGCTGCGGAAGGTCCTCGGCCTCGTCGGCCGCGTACCGGAAGGCACCGATGTCGGCACTGACCGCGCTCACCGCGCCCAGTCCCTTGCCCCGCACGTCACCGACCATGACGCGGGTGCCGTACGGGGTGGCCTGCACCACGTACAGATCTCCGCCGATCGTCGCCTCGTCCTCCGCGGGCACATAGCGCGCGGCGATGTGCAGGGCGCCGATGCGCGCGGGCGGCCGGGGCAGCACGGCCGTCTGGGCGATGGCCGCGATCTGCTCGGCGCGTCTGGTCCTGGCGTGCTGACTGTGCAGGGTCCGGTTGATCAGGACGGCGAGGGCGGTGACGGACGCCAGGGTGATCTGGTTGGCCACTCCGGCGCGCCAGCCGAAGGTTCCGTCCACCCACGCGAGGACCGCGTGGACCACCATGGACGCGATTCCGACACCGATGATCCCGCGCAGGCCGAGCAGCGGCGCGGCGGCGACCGGCGCGGCCATCAGGAGCGGCGCGGACGTCACATCGGGCGGGGTGACGAGGTCGATGACCACGGCCAGCACGATGACACCGACCGGAATCCACTGGGCCCTACGCAGCTGCGGCACTCCACCACGCTGCCCGCAAGCGCCGCCCGGCGCATCCCGGGCGGCGCTCGCGGGCTCACGGGATACGGGCGACCGCCCCGTATCCCGCGCTGGGCGGTCCGGCGGGGGTGTCGGCGGTGGGGCGCCAGCGGGGCCAGGGGACGAGGCCCGGTTCGACGAGCTCCAGACCGTCGAAGAATCCGGCGATCTCCTCCGGGGTGCGCAGGATGTACGGGATGGCCCCGGAGTTGTTGTACGCCTCCTGGGCCGCCACGTGGACCGGGTCGGTGGGCGCGGCGTGACTGAGGGAGAGGTAGCTGCCCGAGGGGAGGGCGCCGGTCAGCCGGCGGACGACGTCACGGGCCTCGTCCAGGTCGGTGATGTGGCCGAGCACGTCGGAGACGACCAGACCGACGGGGGCCGTGAGGTCGAGTGACGCGTCGGCCGCCCGCAGCAGGGCTTCGGTGTCCCGCATGTCCGCGTTGATGTAGTCGGTGGCCCCCTCGGGCGCGCTGCTCAGCAGGGCGTGCACGTGCAGGAGGACCAGCGGGTCGTGGTCGGCGTAGACCACCCGGGACTCGGGCGCCACGGCCTGGGCGACCTCGTGGGTGTTCAGCTCCGTGGGGAGGCCGGCGCCGACGTCGAGGAACTGGCGGATGCCGACGTCGCGGGCGAGGTACCGGACGCTGCGTACGAGGAAACCCCGGGAGGCGCGGGCGAAGGCCCCGATGTCCGGGAACATGCCGCTGTAGGCGTCGCCGGCGGCCCGGTCGGCGGGGTAGTTGTCCTTGCCGCCCAGCCAGTAGTTCCAGATGCGGGCCGAATGGGGGACGGAGGTGTCGATCCGGTTCTCGTCCGGTTCTGTCATGGCGGGACCTCTCTCGCTTCTCTCACCGCACCGGAAGGGGCGTGTCCGGGTGGGGAGCGGCGGCGCAGGCCGCGTCGAGCCGGATGCGGTAGTCCATCACCGCGCCCGGTTCGTCGACGACGTCCACTCGGACACCCGGGGTCTCCAGGATGACCTGATCGCCGATCTCGGGGGCGGGAACACGCAACAGGTGCAGGGGTGGAACCGCGGTCATCGGGTGCGGCGGGTGATCGAGCGGCACCACCTGCACGGTGGTGTGCGGCAGCCGGGCGGCCTCGGCCAGCGTCTCGCGCTGCTCGTCCATCACGGCGGTGCCGCCGACGCGGGTGTACAGGGCGGCGGCCGGCAGAAGGGCCCAGAGCGCGGCTCCCCGGGCCCTCAGACGCCGCTGTCGCTCCCGTAGGAGCCCCACCCGCCTGTCGAGCTCGTCGGGGGTGTCGTCGGGATACCGCGAGCCGTACAGGGCGGCGGCGTACGCCGGTGTGCGCAGCAGTTCGGGCACCAGCGCCGGGTGCCAGGTGCGGACGAGGGCGGCCGATGACTCCATGCCGATGACGTCCTGCTGCCAGGGGGCCATGACGTCGCGCCACTCGTGCCACCAGCCGGGGACGTTCGCTACACCGAGGCCCGCCATGATCGGTTCGGCCTCGGCGGCGGGCACGCCGTAGCAGTCCAGGAGGAGCTGGACCTGTCGCGCGTCGAGGCCCGTCTCGGCGCGTTCGATGCGGCGCACGGTGGCCGGGTGGGCCCCCAGCGCGTCGGCGGCGGTCCGCAGACCGACTCCGGCGCGCTCCCGCAGCAGCCGGAGCCGGACCGCCAGGACCCGGTGCTGGACGGTGGGGCCCGATCGCGGTCTCATCTCCTGGCACCTTCCTCGGATTCCTCGGACGACCCGGGCATGGAGCACGGCTCACATTCTGTCGCTTGCAAAGTAGGCCGTTTGCGACGAGAGTACATACATGTCCGAAATAATCACCTGCGTGCAACAGGCCCCGGATGTGGGCGACAGCACACAAGGCTGGTGGATTCCCGGCATCGTCGAAGGCGTCCCTGAGGCCCGGCACCGGGTCCAGGCGGCGATGCGGGCGTGGGGGGAGCCGAAGGACCGGATCGACACCGCGGCACTCCTCGTGACCGAGCTGGTCGCCAACGCCGTCCAGCACACCGACAGTCACCGGATCTGGTGCGAGGTCCTGCATTCCGCCGACGGAGTGCGCATAGGCGTGTGGAACTGCGGCACCCGGTGTCTTCCGGCGCCGTGCCCGTCGCCGGACCTCACGGCGGCCTCGTCCGGGCCGGACGAAGTGCCCCTGGACGAGAGCGGGCGGGGCCTGATGCTCGTCGAGGCACTGGCCGAGCGGTGGGGTACGGGTACGAATCCGGCGGGCCGGCTGGTCTGGGCCGACGTCTGAGCGGGTCCGGACGGAACCGGCGGGCCACGCTGCTCCATCGAGGTGGTCCGGAGCGGGCCGTGGTGCTTCGGAACTAGCCTGCCGCGAGCCCGGGCCGTGGTGGCCCGAAGCGGCTTGCGGCGGTGGCCGGTGCCCTGCGGAGGCACGACGCCCGGTGGATACGGGAGCCCTGCGGATTTCCGGAGCCCTGCGGGTTCGGTGCTCAGCAGCCTCGCGAAACGCCGCGGACCGCTGGACCTGGCGGTTTCGCGAAGTCCGGCGCCCGGCGGATCTCCGAAGCCCAGCGGAGTCCGGCGCCCTGCGGATCTCCGAAGCCCCGCAGGTTCGGCGTCCGACAGCCTCGCGAAGCGCCGCGGACCGCGTGGACCTGGCGGTTTCACGGAGTCCGGCGCCCGGCAGCCCGCGGAAGTCACCGGTCCCGCAGAACCCTGCGGACCACGTGAAGCCGAGCACCGTCAGGTTCCGCAGGCCGCACCCTTCGGGCGCACGCCTCAGGACGCACGCCCCGCACGCCGTCAGGACGTGCGCGTGCTCAGACGGTCGTGGTCCGGCAGTCCGGGTGGCCCCAGCCCTGAGGGTTCTTCGCGATCATGTCCTTCGCGGCGTACGGCTTCCCGCAGTGGCACCGGCCGGCGAAGCGCGCCCGGATCGTCGCGCCGGAGCGCGTCCCCCGCGCCGATCCGCTCGTGGTCCTCGGTGCCGTGTCCCCTTCCCGCGGCTTCGTGACCCTGGCCTGGGCGGGTGCCGGCAGCTCCGTCGAACCGTGGGAGGTACCCGCCGCCCGCTGCGAGACGGCTGCCTCGCTGGCGGCCTGGTCGGCGAGGGCGTTGAGGTGGTCACCGTCCGCGCGGTGCGCGGGCACATAGCGGAAGTTCACGGTCCGCCCGGTCAGCAGGGCGTCGATACCGGCGACCAGATCGCGGTTGGCGACGGGTTTGCCCGCCGAGGTCTTCCAGCCGTTGCGCTTCCATCCGGGCAGCCACTTCGTCACCGCGTTCATCGCGTACTGCGAGTCCATGCGGACCTCGACCGGGACGGCCGGGTCGGTGGACTCCAGCAGTTCCTTCAGCGCGGTGAGCTCCGCGACGTTGTTGGTGGCCGTGCCCAGCGGGCCCGCCTCCCAGCGCTCGGGCCGGCCCTGTGCGTCGGCCACGACCCACGCCCAGGCGGCGGGACCCGGATTTCCCTTCGACGCCCCGTCACACGCGGCGATGATGCACTCGTCCATGCCCCCGATCATGCCAGCGCGGCGGGGCCCGCCGGTCCCCCGGCCGAACAGGACGTCGGCGCGGCCGGTGCCCATACTGGACATCACCGGTGGACCGGACACACCCGACCGGCCACCGTCCAGGGCGGAATCGCCCGCACGAGCGGGCCGGTCTTTCCGGCGTCCCCGCTGGAGCGCACGTCCCCGACACGGTTCAGGAGCGCAGGCATGAGCGGCACAGCGCAGATCGGCGTCACAGGGCTCGCGGTGATGGGCCGCAACCTCGCCCGTAACTTCGCCCGCAACGGCTACACGGTCGCCGTGCACAACCGCACCACGGCGAAAACCGACGCCCTGGTCGAGGAGTTCGGCGACGAGGGCACGTTCGTCGCGGCCCGTACCCCGGAGGAGTTCGTCGCGGCACTGGAGCGGCCACGCCGTCTCGTCGTCATGGTGAAGGCCGGCGACCCGACGGACGCGGTGATCCAGGAGTTCGCCCCGCTCCTGGAGGAGGGGGATGTCGTCATCGACGGCGGCAACGCCCACTTCGAGGACACCCGGCGCCGGGAGCGGGAGCTGCGCGAGCGCGGCATCCACTTCGTGGGCGTCGGCATCTCCGGCGGTGAGGAGGGCGCCCTGAACGGGCCCAGCGTCATGCCGGGCGGCTCTTCCGAGTCGTACGCGTCCCTGGGCCCGATGCTGGAGCGGATCGCCGCGAAGGCCGAGGACGGCACCCCGTGCACCACCCACATCGGTGCGGACGGCGCCGGACACTTCGTGAAGATGGTGCACAACGGCATCGAGTACGCGGACATGCAGCTGATCGCCGAGGCGTACCACCTGCTCCGGGCGGTCGCGGGCTACTCCCCCGCGAAGATCGCGGAGACGTTCCGGGGGTGGAACACCGGCCGCCTCGACTCGTATCTGATCGAGATCACGGCCGAGGTCCTGGCGCACGACGACGCCGCCACCGGAAAGCCGTTCGTCGACATCGTGCGGGACCAGGCCGAGCAGAAGGGCACCGGGCGCTGGACGGTGCAGATCGCCCTGGATCTCGGGGTGCCGGTGCCGGGCATCGCCGAGGCCGTCTTCGCGCGTTCGCTGTCGGGTCACGCGGACCTGCGGGAGGCCGCCCGTGGGCTGCCGGGGCCGACGCCCGCCCCGCTGGACGAGGCGGCGGCCGGAGCCTTCGCCGACCGGGTGGAGCAGGCACTGTACGCGTCCAAGATCGTCTCGTACACCCAGGGCTTCCACCAGATCCGGGCCGGCGGCCAGGCGTACGGGTGGGACATCGACCTCGGAGCGGTGGCGGCGATCTGGCGGGCCGGGTGCATCATCAGGGCCGCGTTCCTCGACCGCATCCGCTCGGCCTACGCCGCGAGCCCCGGACTGCCGCTGCTGCTCGCGGGCCGGGAGTTCACGGAGGAGGTCGGAGCGGCGCAGGACGACTGGCGCACGGTGGTCGCCGAGGCCGCCCGGCACGGGGTGCCGACCCCCGGCTTCGCCGCCGCGCTCTCGTACTACGACGGGCTGCGGGCCGAACGGCTGCCCGCCGCGCTCACCCAGGGGCAGCGGGACTTCTTCGGCGCCCACACCTATCGGCGCACGGACCGCGACGGCTCGTACCACACGCTCTGGGGCGGCGACAGGTCCGAGGTGGACACGGACTGACCATCCCTGGCCGGGGCCCGGCGCCGACCGGGCCCCGGGCCTGCGACGTCAGTGGTGCGGTGGGACGCCGACGGCCCGGCCGCCGCGCCGGACCGCCGCGCCCTCGCGGTCCTTCGCCCCGGCGCGGCCGGCCGTACCGGTGATCCGGTCCAGGTGGGCGAGCGCCGTACGGACGTCGGCGAGGGGGCCGTCGCCGGGGGCCGGTTCGGCGTCCAGCGCGGTGTCCTGTTCCAGCACGTACCAGCCGTCGTAGCCCACGGCTCCGAGGGCGGAGACAAGGGCGGCGATGTCGATGTCCCCTGCGCCGAGCGGCCGGTAGAGGCCGGTGCGCACCGCTTCGGCGTAGCCGGTCTCGCCGTTCCTCACCCGGCCGGCCAGTGCGGCGTCGACGTCCTTCAGATGGACGTGCGCGACGCGTTCGGCCGCCCGGACGGCGAGGGCGACGGGGTCGCTGCCACCGACCAGGAGGTGCCCGGTGTCCAGACAGAGGGGCACGGCGCTGCCGTCGAGCACCCGCGTGATGTCGTCGGGGCCCTCGACCAGGGTGCCGACATGCGGGTGGAGGACGGCGGAGACGCCCGCGTCGGCCGCCCGTCGCGTGAGCCGTTCGAGATTACGGAGGAGGATGTCCCAGCCCCGGGCGTCGAGTTCCGGCCGCCGGTCGTATCCGTGGTCACCCGTGGCGGCGGCGAGGACCAGGGTGCGCGCCGGGCCGAATCCGGCGAGGGCGTCGAGCACGGTCGGCAGCGGGTCGTGGTCGGGGCGGTGCAGTACGACGGGGACGAACCCTCCGACGGCGGTGAGGCCGTGTTCCGCGAGCAGCCGGGAGCGTGCCGCCGGGTCGCGCGGCAGGAAGCCGTCCGGTCCGAACTCCGTCGCGGACAGACCGGTCTCGGCCATTTCGGCGAGCACCCGCCCGGCGGACATCCGGTGGCCCCAGCCCGGGACCTCGCACACCCCCCAGGTGATGGGCGCCCCGGCGATCCGGATCATCGAAGGACCTCCGTGACCCGTACCGGGCGGCCGGACCGCCTGGACTCCTCGGCGGCCTCCGCGATCAGCAGCGCGGCGAGGGCGTCCTCGCCCGTGCAGGGACTGGGTCCGGCGCCCGCGACGAGCTCGGTGAACGCGGTGAGTTCGGCCGTGTAGGCGTCTCTGAAGCGGGTCAGGAACCCCTCGTGCGGCCGTTCGACGGGCCAGGGGTCGCCGTCGGTGCCGACGACCGGGGTGCGCGCGGTCAGCCCGGCCGCGAGGGTCCCCCTGGACCCGGAGACCTCCATCCGGACGTCGTAGCCGGCGCCGTTGTGACGGGTCGCGGTGCAGGAGGCGAGGGTGCCGTCGTCGAGGGTGAGCAGACTGACGGCGGTGCCGACGTCGCCCGCCGCGGCGAAGCACGCGTCGCCCCGGTCGGAACCGGTGGCGTACACCTCGACGACCTCGCGGCCGGTCACCCAGCGCACCATGTCGAAGTCGTGCACGGCGCAGTCCCGGAAGATCCCGCCGGAGACGGCCACATAGCCGGCCGGCGGCGGCTGGGGATCGGAGGTGACGGCCCGCACGGTGTGCACCCAGCCGAGCGCGCCGTCGGCGACGGAACGGCGCAAGGCCGCGTATCCGGTGTCGAACCGGCGCTGGAAGCCGACCTGCAAGGGGACCTGGGCAGTCGTCAGCTCGGCGAGGAGAGTTCGTGTGTCGGCGAGCGTGGCGGCTATCGGCTTCTCGCAGAAGACCGGGATTCCCGCCCCCGCGCAGGCACGGACGAGTGCCGCGTGGGTCGCCGTCGGCGCGGCGATCACCACACCGTCCGGTCGCGATGCCAGCAGCGCGGTGAGATCGGGCACCGCGTCGACGCCCAGTTTGTCGGCGACGGCTCGGGCCCGGTGCCCGTCGGCGTCGTGGAGCACCAGTCCGGTCACGGCCGGCAGACCGAGCAGGGTCTCGGCGTGGAAGGTACCGATGCGGCCGGTACCGATCAGTCCGATGCGCATGCGCGGATTCCTCCGGTTCCAGAAATCCGACGGGTCCGGCGTGCCCCGTGGCCTCGGGGCGTTCGTACCGTTGGACAAGAGTTCAGGACAAGCATGTGTACGGACACTACGGGCGTATGGAGCTCAGCCTGCGTCGGCATGACGGCTCCCTGTTCCTCGTCCGTCTCCTTCCGTCCTCTTCCCTCCGCGGGTCGTCGGCACCCGAACGGCCGACAACCGACCATCGGGCCCGGCCGCCACCAGGCCACGTAAGGCACCGATCGGTCCGTACGAGGATTCGACGCGCGAGGGCCGCGTGACCCGCGTACATCGGCGCGGTCGGCCGGCATGGAAGAGGGCCGGCACGGACGGTGATCGGATTGATCGGCCTGGGCGCTGATCGGCATGGGCGGGCCGCACCAGGGCACGCGGTACGGCGGGGACTTCACCGCCACGTCTTCCCACCACCGTCGGCCCGACATGCCGGGCCCCGCCTCACACTCATCCCGCCGCGGCCGGTCCGAGCGTCCGTTTTCCGCGCCTCCACGACTCGGCGGCGGGGCCGAAAACAGCCGGTGCCCGCATGGATCGAGAAGCTTGGCGGAAGAATCACCATGTACGACATCACTATGTACGACCGTTATGTGCGACTGCCGTGTGCGACCGTGCCGCGCAGGGTGACGCGGTACGGCGCCGAGCGGAGCGGATGGCACGAAGCAGGGAGAGGGAGGGTCGGTGGCACTCGACATCAGTGAGCCATTCGGACAGAACTGGACACACGCGGCTCAGTTCGGGATCGCTTTCGCCCTCTCCTGTGCGATCGGGCTGGAGCGCGAGATCCGTCAGAAGGCTGCCGGGCTGCGCACCTACACGATCGTCGGGCTGGGGGCCGCGCTGTTCACCCTCGTCAGCAAGTACGGCTTCAGTGATGTCCTGCTCACCGGGAGGGTGGAGCTGGACCCGTCCCGGGTGACCGCGCAGATCGTGTCGGGTCTCGGATTCATCGGGGGCGGCGTCATCTTCGTGCACCGTGGTTCGGTGCGGGGGCTGACCACCGCGGCCTCGATCTGGCTCACCGCGGCGGTCGGGGCGGCGGCCGGGGCCGGGCTGCCCGTGCTCGCGACGCTCGCCACCCTCGCGTACTTCCTCGTGTCGTACGGTGTCCGCCCGCTGGCCCATATGCTCCCGGCGCTGCGCAATGCCTCCATCGGATACCGGATCACCTACACCGAGGGCATGGGCACGCTGCGGGAACTGGTCAATCAGTGCACGGACGCCGGGTTCTCCATCTCCGAGCTGACCACGCTCAGCACCGAGGGGTCGGGAATGTTCCGCCGCCGGCGTACGGAGTCGCCGCGCGCCCTGGAACACGCGGTGGAGGTCGCGCTCAGCGTGCAGGGCCGTGGCGACGTGGACGCGCTCACCGCCCGGCTGGCGCGGACCACCGGCGTGCTGGCCTGCAGCAGGAGCGACGTCGCCGACGAATGACGCGAGGCGGGGCTGGGCGGGGCGGACGGGAGTGCCACGGGCCGAGTCGGGACTCGCCCGGTGACCGGCACCACGTGCCCGGCCCCGGCCCCCACCGCTGCTTCGCCGTCGGCCCCTCGCGTGGCCATCTCCCCCTCGCCACCCGGCTCTCGCGCGCCCACCACCCCCTTCACCACTCGGCTCTCGCACCGTGGCGCGCACCGGGGTCCGCTCGTATGCTCACTCGCGGTACGCCTCACGAGTGAGGTCCGGGCCGCTTTCGGACGGTGACCGGCCGGGTGGCCGACCACCGCGAGCAGTCCTGTCCGCTCGGCCCTGTCCGCTCAGCCCTGTTGCTCCGACGAAGACCTGGGAGGCCGCCATCACCGACGCCCGTTCCATGCCTTCCGCCCCACTGGTGCCGGGGTCCGGCACCTCGCGTCCGTCCCGTCCCGACCGCATCACCGCGGCGGTCCGGTACGCCGTCGAGACCGGGCTGCTCGGCGCGGACCGGCCGGTCGCCGGCTTCGTCGACACCGAAGGCGTGCATGACTCGGTCGCCGCTCTGCGTGAAGCCTTCACCGGCCCGTACCCGGTCCTGCACACCTTCGCCGCCAAGGCGGCCTCGCTGGTGCCGGTGCTCCGGCTGCTCGCCGACCGCGGAATGGGGTGCGAAGTGGCCTCGCCCGGTGAACTGCGGATCGCGCTCGACGCCGGTTTCGCGCCCGCGCGGATCGTGCTCGACTCCCCCGCCAAGACCCGCGAGGAGATCCGCCGGGCCCTGGAACTGGGCGTGGCCGTCAACGCCGACAACTTCGACGAACTCGAACGGATCGACGCGCTGCGCCCGCCCCACTCACGGTCGACCGTGGGGCTGCGGGTCAACCCCCAGGTGGGTGGGGGCGCGATCGGAGCGATGAGCACCGCGACCGACACCTCGAAGTTCGGGGTCGCGCTGCGTGATCCGGGGGCCCGTGACCGGGTGGCGCGAGCGTTCGCCGAGCGTCCGTGGCTGAGCAGGCTGCACACCCATGTCGGCTCCCAGGGATGCCCGTTGGAACTGATCGCGGCGGGGGTCGCGGAGGGGTACCGGCTGGCGGAGGAGATCAACGGGGCGCTCGGCGCGCGGCGGATCACGAGCCTCGACATCGGCGGTGGGCTTCCGGTCGACTTCACCGACGACGCCGACCGGCCGACCTTCGCCGAGTACGTGTCCGCCTTGCGCACCGCCGCGCCCGCCCTCTTCGACGGAAGGTACGCGCTGGTCACGGAGTTCGGACGGTCGCTGCTGGCGAAGAACGGCTTCATCGGCGCACTCGTGGAGTACACGAAGGAAGCGGGCGGGCGCCGGATCGCGCTCACCCACGCGGGTGCGCAGACCGCCACCCGTACGGTCCTGATGCCCGACGCCTGGCCGCTTCGGGTCGGCGCGTTCGACGCGACGGGCCGGCCGAAGCGGGGCGCCGCGCTGGTGCAGGACATCGCGGGCCCCTGCTGCTTCGCCGGTGATGTGGTCGCGTGGGGCCGGGAACTGCCCGAGCTGAGCGAGGGTGACTTCGTGGTGCTGTACGACACGGGGGCTTACTACTTCTCCACGCCGTGGGGCTACAACAGTCTGCCCCGGCCCGCGGTCCACGGCTTCCGCGTGGACGGCGCCGAGCAGGGGGTGCGCTTCGCCACGGTCCGCGACGCGCAGACGCTGGACTCGGTATCGGCGGAGAGCGGCCTCGGCCATGTGGACGCCCTGCTCACGCTCGCGGACGACACTCGCCCGACGCCGTCGGACGGGCCGCGCACACCACCCGCGCCAGGACGGCCGGGACGCCCCTGACCGCGAGCCGGTGCGCATTCCCCGTACCTGGCCCGTCACCGGCCGGGGCGCCGCACCACCTCGGCCGGGACGTTACGCCGCCCGGGGCCTCACCGGGCCGGCCGGGCGGCGGCGCGGGCCCGGTGTCACCCGGCCGGTGAGGGCGAGGGCTCCGGATCGGGCACCGGGTCGGGGTCCGGAGTGGGCGGCTGCGGGATCGGATCCGGGGAGGGACCGGGGGGCGTGGGGCGGGGCGGTGTGGGAGCGGGACCCGGCGGTACGGGGGTGGGCTGCGGCAGAGGGCTCGGCGGACCGGGTACCGGCCGGGGCGCCGGAGGTACGGGTTCCGGGAACGGATGGGTCATCTCGGCCTCCAAGGGTTCGAGAGGTGTCGAGTGGATCTCGTCTCCACCGTCTCCCGGTGCGGCTGCCCGCGCCTGCCGAGTCCACACGTACGGAACGGCCCCGGCCGTCTCCCGTGCCCGTCCGCATTTCCCGGCCCCCGCGTCCCCGATGGCGGTGTCGTCGGGGGACGCGGGACGTCCTCTCACGCGCAGGCGGAACGCGGGGCGGCCGAGTGGGTAGGTGATCCGCCCGGCGGCACTGTCAGCCGGTGACGCCGACGGCGTGCGGGCTCCGCTCCGTACGGCTGCCCGGAACCGGCGCCGACGCATCGGTACCGAGCGCGACGATCCGGTTGTTCGCGTCGACGTGCACGACGCTCGGGATCAGCGAGCGCGCCTCGGCGTCGTCGACCTGGGCGTAGCTGATCAGAATGACGAGATCACCGGGGTGGACGAGGTGGGCGGCGGCGCCGTTGATGCCGATGACCCCGGAGCCGCGTTCGCCCTCGATGACGTACGTCTCGAGCCGGGCGCCGTTGTCGATGTCGACGATGTGCACCAGTTCGCCGGGGAGCAGATCGGCGGCTTCCATCAACTCGGCGTCGATGGTGACCGAGCCGACATAGTGCAGATCGGCCTGGGTCACGGTGGCCCGATGGATCTTGGACTTGAACATTGTACGTATCATCGAGGTACTCCTACAAGTAGGCTCCCTGCCTGCTTTTTTGCAGGTCAAGGGCTGTTTCGACAGCCTACAGCGAGTCGCGCGCTCGGACAGCTTTCCCCAAGTTTTCCAGGACTCGTGCTGACCACTTGCCGACTTTGCCGACACTCCGTCAGGCGACTGGAGGAGGACCGCACCCCCATCACGGATCGCATCACGGCGACGACCCAAGCCTATGCGGCACCACCGAAGGGCGTCCGTAATCACGGTCACATGGACGGGCTGGCCGGAAGTCGGATACGCGCCCCCAATGGCCACCTGCCGGCAAGCCCCCTCGCGGCCTGCCCTGAGGAAGAACGCACTGACAGACCCATCCCTGGTGGGCGTGCGACGACGGCTACGGCACCTCGCGGCGCTGTCGGAACGTCCCCGTACATCCAGTACGCGGACGCCCCTCCACCTTGCGATACACCGCATCTGGCGCCGCACTCTGATCCACCACGGATCGCGGGACAGCCCTTGGTATCACCGCGCCGCCCGCCCGCAGCTTCGCGACGAGTTCGGCGTCGGCGCGCGGCGGCTTCCCGGCCCGGGCCAGGGACCCGGCGGTCGTCGGCATGTCGCGGGTGTCCACGTTGTCCTTGAGCAGGACGGGGATGCCGTCCAACGGACCGCGTGCGGCCGAGGCGGTGCCTGATGTCGCTGGCCGCCGCCTACCCGAGGGCCGTCGGGCTGGCGTGCGGACCGCGTTGATCTTGGGGTCGATGGCCTTGATCCGCCGCAGGTAGGCGAGGGTTAGCCGAACCGAGGACAGCGAGCCGCGGGCCATTTGGGCCTGCAGTTCGGGGATGGTGACGGTGTCGAGGTCGATGCCGCCGAGCGGCGTCGACTCGGCGGATCGCGCCGAGCCGCCGGGCGGGAGGAAGCGGCTGCCTGAGGACCGAACGCCACCGCCCTCAAGGGGGCCATGACCAGGACCGCAGCCAGGGCCGCCGTGCTTCTCTTCGTCATGGCGCATACCCCACTACACGGGGGCCGTGCGGGACAAGGGACCCTCACCGGTCGCCTCAGCACGTCCGTCCGTACGGCGCAAGACCGAACGCGTAAACGGGAGTTCGGGGGCCGACGGGCGGTACAGGGCAGCGCTCAGCCTCTTGACGGGTTCCCCTCCTTCGCTAAGGTCTAGACCTGCAAGCGTCGGTCTAGACCTTCGCATGTGAAGTTGCCACATCGGCAACGTCGTACGTTCACGTGGGCGGACCCGGCATGCACGAAGGGAATTGAATGTCATGAACATGAAGAAAAAGTGGGCCGCAACCTTGGGTGCTCTGGTCGCTCCCGCAGTGGCCTTGGGCCTCCCGGCGCCCTCGGCGAGCGCCCACGGCTGGGTGGTCTCGCCGTCCAGCCGGCAGGACCAGTGCGCCAACCGCGTGGTCCAGTGCGGTGATATCAAGTACGAGCCTGCGAGCGTCGAGGGTCCGAAGGGGCTGCGCACCTGTAGCGGAGGCGACCCCCGCTGGGCGGACCTGGACAACGACAGCAAGGGCTGGAAAGTCACCCCGGTCGGCACCGCGCAGAACCTGACGTGGACGATCGAGGCGCGCCACGCCACGAGTAACTGGCAGTACTTCATCGGCAACCAGAAGATCGCCCAGTTCAACGACAACGGCCGCATCCCCGCCGCCACGGTCAACCACCAGCTGAACTTCAGCGGGTTCAGCGGTAAGCAGAAGCTGCTCGCCGTCTGGAACATCGCGGACACCGCCAACGCGTTCTACGCCTGCATCGACGTGAACATCGGCGGCGGCAACGGCGGCGGCGGTGACGGTGGCGGCGGTGACGGTGGCAACAACGGCGGCGGCGGTGACGACGGCGGTAACGGCGAGGAGCCCGGCGACTGCACGACCGCGGCCTGGAACGCCGGCAACGTCTACAACGGCGGCGAGACCGTCTCGTACAACGGCCACAACTGGCGGGCCAAGTGGTGGGTGGCCGGCGACAAGCCCGGTACCACCGGCGAGTGGGGCGTCTGGGAGGACCTCGGCGCCTGCTGAGCCGGCCCGCAACCGTCGTGATCCCCCAGCGGCCCTGACCCCCGCGGCCCTGATCCCGGGAGCGTAGGCCCCTCAGTGGCCCTGGTCCCGCAGCGGCCTGGTCCACCCGCACCCCGAGCGCGACCACTCGATCACGACCGGCCGGCGCAGGTCCCGGAAGGAACCTGCGCCGGCCGTTTCCACACCTTCCCCACATCCGGGCACCGCCCCCCGCCACCAGGAGACAGCGTGAGAAGTCGGCATCGCCTGCTCGCCTGCGCCACTGTTGCCCTGCTCGGCGGCGCCGGCGCGCTGATGACCCCCGCCACCGCGCAAGCGGCCAACCTGCTGACCAACCCCGGTTTCGAGGCCGGTGACCTCGCGGGCTGGTCCTGCGCCGGGAACACCGGCTCGGTCGTGAGCAGCCCCGTGCACGGCGGCACCCGCGCGCTGGCCGGGGCCGCGAGCAACTCGGACACGGCGCGGTGCGCGCAGACGGTGTCCGTGCGGCCCAGCACGAAGTACACCCTCTCGGCGTGGGTGCGCGGCTCTTACACGTACCTCGGTGTCCAGGGCGGCACGTCCACCTGGACGGCCTCCGCTTCTGACTGGAAGCAGCTGACGGTCTCCTTCACGACCGAGTCCTCCCAGCAGAGCGCCGAGATCTATCTGCAGGGCTGGTACGGGCAGGGCACGTATTACGCGGACGACATCAGCCTGGACGGTCCGGGCGGCAGCGACGACACCGACGCGCCCTCCGCGCCCGGCAACCCGCGTGCCACCGGAACCTCCGCCACCAGCGTCTCGCTGGCCTGGGACGCGGCCTCCGACAACGTCGGCGTCAGCGGTTACGACGTGTACCGCGACGGCACCCTGGCGACCTCGGTGACTGGCACATCGGCGACCGTCGGCGGGCTGACGCCCAGCACCGCGTACCGCTTCACGGTCCGGGCGAAGGACCGGGCGGGCAACGCGTCACCGGACTCCGCGGCCGTCACCGCGACCACCGGCGAGGGCGGCGGCAGCGGCGCCCGCTTCATCCAGGCCGCGCCGTACCTCTACCTCGGCTGGGGCAACCCGCCGAGCCCGGCCGAGGTCATGAAGGCCACCGGCATCAAGTGGTACACCATGGCCTTCGTCCTCGCGCAGAACGGCTGCAACCCGACCTGGGACAGCCAGCGCCCGCTGACCGGCGGCTCGGACGAGGCGGCGATCAAGGCGATCCGGGCGGCGGGCGGCGACGTCGTCCCGTCCATCGGCGGCTGGAGCGGCAACAAGCTCGGGCCCAACTGCTCGACGACCGAAGCGCTCGCCAGTGCCTATCAGAAGGTCATTGACGCCTACGACCTCAAGGCCATCGACATCGACATCGAGAACACCGACGAGTTCGAGAACGCCGCTGTCCAGGACCGCATCCTCGGCGCCCTGAAGACCGTCAAGCAGAACAACCCCGGCCTCCGCACCATCGTCACCTTCCCCACCCTCAACACCGGGCCCAACTCGTGGGGCAACCGCCTCATCGAACGCGCCCGGACCCTCGGGGCGGACATCGACAACTTCACCATCATGCCGTTCAACTTCGGCGGCCAGGCCGACATGTACGGCAACACCGTCAAGGCCACCGAAGGCCTCAAGACCAAGCTCGCCTCCACCTTCGGCTGGACCGAACAACAGGCCTACAACCACGTCGGCATCTCCGGCATGAACGACTCGAGCGACGCCGGTGAGGTCACCACGCCCGAGATCTGGACCCAGATCCGTGACTGGGCCAACAGCCACGATCTCGGCCGGCTCGCCTTCTGGGCGGTCAACCGCGACCGCCCAGCCTGGCAGTTCACCTCCATCACGGCCCGTTTCACCGGTTGATGCACTCGCACCATCGGTCCGTGGCGTACGCCCTCCCGTGAGGGCGCACGCCACTTCCGGTGCCGGCCGTGCGCCGCGGCCGTCGCGCCGAAGAGGACGCCTACCTGAAACAGCGCCACCGACCTGGGCGTTCGGAGCATACGGAAACAGCACGAACGTGCGCTTCACCCTGGCGCGATCAAGGCCCGGCGCCCAACGGAACGGATACGCTCACCTTCCGGGACCCCCACCTATAGGCTCGTAGGACAGGTGAAGGTCAGCGACGCCAGTCGCCCGCCGCCCGGGTTGAACGAGCTGGAGCGCACCAGCGACGGAGCGGTATGGGCCAACGTCCACCCCAGCGACACCATCGTGCCCGCCGCCGGAACCACCCACGCACTTCGTGCGACGTACCGAGGTCGGCTCCTGAGCAATTTGGTACGTCGCACCAAGTTGGTATGTCACACCAAAAAATGTCACCATGGAGGTATGCCGATGCCAACGCGCCGTGCCGGGCGGCGCAATCAGGTGCTCTCCAGGGAGCAGATCCTCACCGCCGCCATCGAGTTGCTGGACGGGGGCGGCGAGGGCGCACTGACGGTGCGGGCGCTCAGTGAGCGCCTGTCGACGGGGGCCGGGGCCATCGCGTATCACGTGGGAAAGCGGGATGATCTGCTGGACGCGGCGACCGAAACGGTCGTGACAGCGGCTCTGGCCGAGACACCCGCGCCGGCGCGGTCCACACCGGCCGAGGAGATCCGCGTGGCGGCACTGGCCCTGTTCGACGCGATCACAGCTCACCGGTGGCTGGCCACACGGCTGACCCTGCAAATCGTCCGCAACCCGGTGGGTCCGGTCACAGTCGGCATCTTCGAGCGGATCGGCCAGCAGGTGCAGGCCCTCGGTGTGCCGCGGGAGCGCTGGTTCGACGCGGCTTCGACACTCGTGCACTACATCCTCGGCGCGGTCAGCCAGAACGCCCGCGTCGAAGGGGACAGTCCCGGCGCCGACGGCGAAGTCGACCGCGGGGAGTACTTCGACGCGGCCTCGGCGCGATGGCGAGCACTCGCGCCCGGGACCTATCCGTTCATGCACGCCATCGGCGGCCAGATGAGGGACCACGACGACCGCGAGCAGTTCCTCACGGGCATCACCGTCATCCTCGACGGCCTCGTCCGTCTGCACTGACGCCCCCGGCCGGGCAGCCCCGGCCAGGGCTTTGAGAAGAGGACACCTCCATGCATGACGTCATCGTCGGGCGGCGCACACGCGCGAGCCGCGCGGGGCCACATCCGGCAATGGTGCGGCTGGAGAGGTTCGCCGCGTACACCGTCGAGACCGTGGGCGTCGCCCGCACCGGCATTCTTCTGTCACCCGGAGGTGGCGTCTGGGACGCGATCGAGGACGACGCCGCCGAGCTGAACACCGCTCTGCTGACCGAGCTGGCCCGCCTCGATCTCGCCTGCGTGCACCTGGAGGCCACCACCGACGAGGACACCCTCCTCCAGCTGAGGAACGCCTGGCCCGGCACCCTGATCATCAGCCCCACCATGCCCGGCGGAGCCAAGCAGACCGGCAAGTCCGAAGCCGACCACTGGCTGGGACTCGGCGCCGACCTGATCGCCTTCCGCCGCGCCTTCCTCGCCAACCCCGACCTCGCCGAACGACTGCGCGCCGGCCTGCCCGTCGCCCCCGCCGACGAGAACACCTTCTACCAAGGCGGCGACAGCGGGTACATCACCTATTTGACGTACCAGTACACCGCCTGACCGGCACCCAACGGAATCCGCAGAGCGGCCGCGAGTCTTCGCGGCCGCGGCCCGCCACGCCTTGGAGGGCCTGGACGACGAGGCGCCGGGGTCGACCTGGCCGAGAATCCGGAGTTCGCCGAAGGGCCGTCCACATCATCGAGGGCCTGCTCAAGAGCCCCTCCGAGGTGAAGTTCGACCGGATCGTGGCTGCCTGCTCCTTCCACGCCGTCCTCCCGGTGCTGCTCGCGCAGGCCCGGTCCGGCGGAAAGATCCTGCTCACCCTGTCCGGCTGCCTCTACGTGGCGGGAGCCGGCCAGGATCGGCCGTGGGCAGCCGGTGTGCTTGGAGGGACTCGGGGCAGGAACCATAACGATCACTCTTCTGAGCAGGAGTGAAAGGGGCGCGCCGAAGCCTGGGGAGGTCAAGGCGCGCCCTTGCCGTCTTGTTACGCTTCCTGTGCCTCCCGCGGGGGAAGACCGGTGAGAATCCGGCGCTGACCCGCAACGGTGTGCGCGGCCCACGTCGGCCACGCAAGTCCGATGACCCGCGGCAGGTGAGCAACCCGTCAACCGCTCGCCGCGGACTGCGAGCAGGGACCTCTCAGAGCCCCCGGGCTCTTCTGGTGCCTGCCCTGCGCGTTCCACCGGTGGCACCAACCCGGAGGATGTGCGCCCGTTTTGCCCCGCACCGCCGCTCTCTCTGTCCCCGCGGAAGTCTCGCGCGGACGAATACCGACTGCGCCGCTGGTCGTCGGACTCGCACTCGTGTTGGTCGTCTCACTCGCGTGCGGGGTCGGGCTCGGAGCGACCGGAATGGGCTGGGGCCAGGTGCTGCGGCTCATGTGGGCCGGCCTCAGCGGCGGGAGTATTGATACCGGCGACGCGGGGGCGTACACCATCGTGTGGGAGATCCGCTTCCCGCGCGTCGTACTCGCGGCCGTGGTCGGCGCGGGGCTCGCCGCGGTCGGTGTCGCGGTGCAGGCGCTGGTTCGGAACGCTCTGGCCGATCCCTTCGTGCTCGGTATCTCCTCGGGCGCCGCTGTCGGCGCCAACGCGGTCATCCTGTTCGGCGCGCTCGCCGGTCTCGGCGTATGGGCACTCTCCTTCTCCGCCTTCGTGTCGGCGCTCGCCGCGACCCTCATCGTCTACGCGGTGGCCCGCTCCCCGCTCGGGCTCAGCCCGCTGCGGCTCGTCCTGACCGGCACGGCGCTCGCATACGGTTTCCAGGCGGTCACCACCGTCATGGTCTTCAGCGCCGAGCGAGGCGAGGCGGCTCGCGCAGCGATGATGTGGCTGCTCGGCAGCCTGGGCGGCGCGACGTGGCCGAAGGTGCCGCTGGCGGCTGCGACGGTGCTGGCGGGCTGGCTGTGGCTCAAACTGCGGGCAGGCGCGCTGGACGCGCTCTCGATGGGTGACGAGACGTCGTCGGTGCTGGGCGTGCCGCCCCAGCGGCTGCGGCGTGAGCTGTTCGTCGTTACGGCGGCTGTGACGGGCACGGTGGTCGCCGTGAGCGGGGCGATCGGTTTCGTCGGGCTGATGGTTCCGCACCTCGTGCGGATGCTCGTGGGCGCCTCGCACACCCGTGTACTCGCGGTCGCGCCGCTCGCCGGAGCGGTACTGCTCGTGTGGGCCGACCTCCTGTCGCGGGCGCTGCTCGCGCCCACCGAGCTGCCCGTCGGCGTGGTCACGGCCGCCCTCGGCGTGCCCGCGTTCCTGCTGCTCATGCGGCGTGGCGGCCACGCGCTCACAGGACGCTGAGTTCAGGCGTCCAGCAACACCATCCGTACCCGTATCGATGTTCATCATGAAGGAGGAGACGTGCGGCTCGACGTCGAAGGCGTTTCGGTCGAGGTGGCCGGCACGCGGCTCGTCGACGAGGTCACCCTCGACGCGCCCACCGGAACCTTCGTGGGACTGATCGGGCCCAACGGCAGCGGGAAGTCGACGCTGCTGCGGTGCGTCTACCGGGCACGACGCCCCGACACGGGAGTCGTCAGGGTCGGCAGCGAGGATGTGCACCGCATGACGCCCCGGGCCGCGGCGCGCCTGCTCGCCGCGCTTCCGCAGGAGTCGGCCGCGGACTTCGACTTCACGGTCACCGAGGTCGTCACGATGGGACGCCTGCCGCACCGCGAGCGCACCTCCGTGGGTGACCGGCAGATCGTCCTGAAGGCCCTGGAACAGGCAGGAGTGGCGCACCTCGCCACGCGCAGCTTCCTGTCGCTCTCCGGCGGGGAGAAACAGCGGGTACTCATCGCCCGTGCGCTCACCCAGCAGCCGCGCGTCCTCGTCCTGGACGAGCCCACGAACCACCTCGACATAGCCCACCAGCTCGATGTGCTGCGCCGGGTCCGTGCCAGTGGCCCGACCGTGCTCGCTGCCCTGCATGACCTGAACCTCGCCGCCGCCCACTGCGACCGGCTGCACGTCCTGTGCGGCGGCCGCGTCGTCGCCTCGGGCCCCCCGGACGAGGTCCTGTCCCCCGCGCTGCTCGCCGAGGTCTTCGGCGTAAGGGCGCACCGGGTGCGCCACCCCGAAACCGGCGCCACCCAGTTCCTCTTCGATTCACTGACTCCCTGACTCCCCGGAAGGCTCCTGTGCACAAGCTCGTGACCACCGCCTCGCTCGGCCTCGCCGCCGCCCTCACGCTGACCGGCTGCGGTGCGAAAGTCTCACCCGACGACAAGAACACCGAGCCGCAAGCCGTGACCGTCACCAACTGCGGGAAGAAGGTCACTTACGACAAGCGACCCGAGCGGGTGGTGACCAACGATGTCGGCATCACCGAGCTCATGTTCGCTCTCGGCCTGGAGAGCCACATGGCGGGCTACGTCATGCCCGGCGACAAACGTTCCGTCGAGGACCTGCCGTACAAGGACGCATACGACAAGGTGAAGTGGCTCTCCAAAGACCGCATCACCAAGGAGACAGCGCTCTCCGTACGCGCCGACCTCGTCCTCGCCGGCTGGAACTACGGCTTCAACGAGAACGCGTTGACGCCGGACGAGCTGCACAAGGCGGGCATCGATACGTATCTGCTCACCGAGTCCTGCCGCAACGCCCGCACCAGCACCTCGCGCGGAGTCATGCCGCCACTCGACGCGCTCTACACGGATCTGGAGAACCTCGGCACGATCTTCGGCGTCGAGGAGCGCGCACAAAAGCTGATCAAGCAGTACAAGGCAACGGTTGCCGACGTTCGAGCGAAGGCCCCCCAGGGCGCGGACCGGCCCTCGGTGTTCCTCTACGACAGCGGCCAGGACCAGCCCTTCACCTCGGGCCGCTACGCCGCACCCGAGCAGATCATCAGCGAGGCCGGGGGCGTCAACCTCCTGCACGACCTCAAGGACTCCTGGACAGCGGTCGGCTGGGAGACGGTCGTGAAGAGGAACCCGGACGTCATCGTCATCAACAACTACGGCTCGACGAGCGCGGAGCAGAAAAGGAAGTTCCTGCTCTCTTACCCGCCGCTGCGAAACGTCTCCGCGATCAAGCACAAGCGGATCTACACGCTGGACTACGCCGATCTCGTCGAGAGCCCGCGCAACCCCTCAGCGATCGAGCGGCTCGGCACGTACCTGCGCCAAGGCGCTGACGGTTCCTGAGAAGAACGGCAGAGGCCCGGACACGGCATAGGCACGGACTTACGCCTCTCCATCGGAGAAAGCACAGTGGGGCGCTATCCCGCCCTGGACACGCGCCCATCCACCGCCCAGCGGGTCACCGACCCCGTCGGCGCACTGCTGTGGATCTCGCCCGCGCTGCCGGGCCGCACCCACGACCTGGCCGCCGCCCGCACCCACCGGATCAGAACTCACTGATGACGGCCGGTCGGCGCCGTGGATTCGCGCCGGTCCTTGTCCCTCGGACTCACTGCACGTAACGGGCACGTTCCGGCGTACAGGGTGTGCCGGCCGTCACCGGGTCGACCGTGAAGGACAGCGGGACCCCGCTCGTGCCGTCGGCCGTGTCGTTGTCCCCGAGTTCGACATTTCCGGATCGTCGAATGCCCTCAGGCGGACGTCCGACCCATGGTGACCGTGCTGTTCGCGGCCGCCGGCGACGACCGCGAACAGCACGGTTCGTCCTCGCGACGGATGCACCGTCCCCGAGGAAGTCAGAGGCCGAGCACGCGGCGCAGCCACGACAGCCGCGCCGCGAGGGCGGCCCGGCTCGTCTCGTGGCCGGGGGCGAAGACGTCGAAGCCGTGGAAGGCTCCGTTCCAGATGTGCAGCTCCGCCTCTCCGCCCGCGGCCCAGATGCGGGACGCGTAGGCCACGTCCTCGTCGCGGAACAGCTCGGCGCTGCCTGCCTCGATGAACGCCGGCGGAAGAGCTGACAGGTCCGCCGCGCGGGCGGGTGCGGCGTAGACCGACACGTCGGCCGTGGGGTCGCCCGCCTTCTCGCCGAGCAGCGCCTGCCAGGCGACCACATTGATCCCACGCTGCCAGGTGCCGGTGCCGTCGTACTGGTGGCTGGAGACGGTCGTGTTGGTGTCGTCGAGCATCGGGCACAGCAGCAACTGCCCAGCCAGAGGTGGCCCGTTGCGGTCGCGGGCCAGCAGAGAGACCCCGGCCGACAGGCCACCCCCCGCGCTGCCGCCCATGACGACGACACGGCAAGGGTCGACGCCGAGTTCGGCGGCGTTCTCCGACATCCACTTCAGGCCGGCGTAGCAGTCCTCGACCGGTGCCGGATCGGGGTTCTCCGGGGCGAGGCGGTATCCGACGCAGACGGCGACGACGCCGAGCTGTTCCACGAGGTCGGCGATCCTCGGGATGTCCTGGTGGCGGTGGCCGCTGATGGTGCCGCCGCCGTGGATGTTGTAGAGCCCCGGTACCGGGGCGCCCAGGTACCGCGGACGCAGCACGGTGATTTCGAGGTCCGGAGCGCCGTCCGGCCCGGGGACCGTACGCTCCTCGGCGTCGATCTCACGCGTGCCGATGACCTCCGCGACCGTCAGCTGGGGGAAGACCCCGGCCTCACGCATCAGCGGGACGGTCTCCAGCGACGGTGCGGGCCCGTCTCCCGAAGGCATGCTCTCCAGCACCGCGTTCAGGGCCGGGTCGAAGGGAACTGGGGTGACTGGCATGACTCTCCCCTTGCTTCAGTTTGCTTGTGGTGGTCCGACCCGTGATCGGACCGGTGATCGGATCAGCGCGGAAGACCGTGTCGTGTCCTGGTCCGACACGGCCAGGCACACCGGGCCGGGAGGACGTGACGGTAGGGGCCCGCTACCTCGGCGGCGCGAAGGTGAGTGCCCGCGCCGGGTTGTCGACCATGATCGACCGGATGGCCTCCTCCGCCACCCCGAGACGGCGCAGGGCCGGCAGGAAGTACCGCGGGATGTAGTCGAAGCCCTTGCCGCCGTACTTCTTGAGCTGGATCTTCTGGCACACGTCGTGGCCGAGCACGATCCGCTCCGCCCAGCCCCGTTCCACCAGGTCCGCGACGCCCCGGGCGACCTTGTGATCGCTCATCAGGAACAGGTGGCCCCACGGGCTTCCGGGTGAGGCCATGAAGTCGAACTCCACGAAGACGCCACGGGCCAGCAGGCGTTCGCCGAACGACGGGTCCGCCAGGACGTCCGAGGCGTGTCCCAGTACGACGTTCGAGGGGGCGACGCCCTCCTCCTCCAGGATGTCGAGGACCCGGAACTTCTCCTCACCGACGCCGCCGACATGGAAGGTGAGGGGCGCCCCGGTGATCCGGCCGGCGCGTGCGCCGGCCCGCACGCTCTTGAGTTCGTTGTCGGTGAGCGGCGCGGTCTCCGCACCGATCTCACCGATGACGCCGGTACGGACGCCGGTACCGTCGGCGCCGATCACGACATCGCGCACGATGATGTCGGTGAGTTCGTCGACGCCGCGCGCGTCCATGTCCGCCGGGTGGAAGGCGGGGGTGTACCAGCCGCCGCCCATGACGACGTTGAGCCCGCCGGCCTCGGAGAGTCGCAGGAGCTTGCCGGGGTCCCGGCCCAGGCCGATGGGGGACACCTCGACCAGGGTGCCGCCGCCGGCCCGGGTGAAGGCCCCCACCTCCGACAGCATCTCGTCGAAGTCGTCCATCACGTCGTTGTCGGCGTTCGGACATCCGTGCCGCGTGCGTGCGAGGTTGGCGAGCGTGAGCGGTTCGGCGGCCTCGGGCGAGTCCTCGCCGGGTCGGCGGAAACGCGCCGGACGCCGCAGGTCGACGAAGACGTGCTCGTGCATGAGCGTCTGTCCCAGCGTGGCCGGGTCCACCGGTCCGGCGACGGTCAGGACCTGGCCGGCGATGTCCGGGATCTCGAACGGGTAGCGGCTCACGAGTCTGCCCTCGGGGTCGGGACGGTCAGGAGCCGCCCGGGGTTGTGCACGGTGACGGCCTCGACGAGGGAGTCGTCGGCTCCGAGCATCTTCAGGTACGGGACGAACTGCTGGAGGACGAAGCCGTAGCCGCCGCCACCCCAGGCGAGGAGTTGTGATTTGGCACAAACGCCCTGCGACAGGAGAACCTGGCCGACACGGCCACGGCGGGCGAGTTCGAGCACGGCCGCGGCGACGTCCTGGTCGTCGGAGACGCTGAGCACCGACGGGAGCCGCCCGAGGCGGTCGAACTGTACGAACACGCCGCGCTCCAGGAGCGGTTCGAGGTCGTCGGGGCGGGGCGAGAGCGCGTCGCAGCACCCGACGACGACCCGGGCGAGGTCCGCGCCCTCGTCGGCGAGCAGATCGAGCACACGCCGCTGGACGGCCGGATCGTCGGACCGGTCGAGCGAGATCGCGGCGCCGGTCTCGGCCGACGCCCTCGCGGCCGCGACGAGAACGGCGCGCTGGGCGGACTCGTCCGGGTCGAGCGCCGCGATCCGCCCGATGACGCCGGCGCGCACGCCGTCCACGCCCTCGGTGAGATCCCGTACGAGCTCTTCGGTGAGACTCCGCGCGTCCCGGCCGGTGAGCCCCCCGGCCCACGCCGGGTGGTACCACCCGGCGCCCATCACGATGTGTACGCCGGTCGTCTCGGAGATCCCGCGCAGGGCGGCGGGCCGGCGGCCGAGCCCGACGCTCGTGAGGTCCACCAGCGTGCCGCCGCCGGCCCGGCGGAACGCGGCGGCCTCGTCCTCGGCGCGCCCGATGTCGTCGAGCAGCCGGTCGTCCTGGTTGGGGACGCCCATGGCGACCTCGCCGAGGAGTTCCATCGTGAGTGGTTCACCAGGCGGCCGGGGTCCGCTCACGGCCCCGGGCTGGTCGCGGTCCGTCGCCCGGCACCCGGCCGCCGCGCCGGGCGGGGCGAAGTCGCCCAGCAGGTGTTCGCACGGAAGGACCGCGCCGAGCGCGTCCGGCGAGAGCGCGCCGGTGACCGTGACGACCGTTCCCCGCGGTGCCTGCGAGGCCGCGGCGACGGGAACCGCGCCTGCGGCCGAGTCGGTAGTGGACATGCGGTCAATATAATAGGTAAGACAATTAATCGTATAGGATTTTGCGCAAACAAAGTGCCTTTCTTGGCGCAGTCAGCCTCTCAGGACGAGCACCGGACGCCCGGCACCGCAGCCCGGCACGGTCACAGAGAGAACCCCGGGGCCCGGTTGACGGGACACCGGTACAGCAAAACAGCCTCGCACTGCGAGTACGCCCCGGCGAGGCCCCACGACCCCGCGACACGGGAACGACCGTACGGACCACTGGTCCGGTGCGCGTGAGAACCCGGTTGCACCACACCCACTCCCACCCCCCGTCGCACCTGACGGCCGCGCCGACGGGGCGCGCTCCGGTCATGCGCCGGAAGCCGGCGCACTCCTCAAACCTATAAACAAGTCAGTTCGTTACCGTTTCTTTATTTGATCAGCCTATCGTGACATTTCAGCAGGTCAGGGCTTCGCACCCGAGACCCTCGCCGCCGCGATCGCATCCACTCCCCCCTTGTGAGCCTTGTCGGCTTCTTGTATACATCACGTTCATCAGGTCGCCGCCGGTAGGCCGCACGGCTTCCGGGCCCGGCGTCACCCACTCGATCGGGTGACGCGTCGGCAAGACCGGCCTGAACAGCCGAGACGAACCAGGAGGAGCTGACGATGGCTCAATGCCCGGCATCGACGCGCTTGCGCGTCATCGGCACCGGCGAGCAGTTGCACATCCGGCCACGGCGGCTCGTCGTCGCCGGATACACCGCCCGCGACCGCGACGCGGTCGACCGGCACATCACCGAGCTCGCCGCGATCGGCGTACCGCCGCCCGCCACCGTTCCCGCCTTCTACGACCTCGATCCGGCGCTGCTCACCACGGAACCGGTGGTCGAGGTGGCGGGCCCCCGCACCTCCGGCGAGGTCGAACCGGTCCTGGTGCGGCATGCCGGGAGGTGTTTCGTCGCGGTGGGGTCGGACCACACCGACCGTGAACTGGAACGAGCGCATATCGGCTCGTCGAAGGCCGCCTGCCCGAAGCCCATCGGCGGTGACGTGGCCGAGTTCGTCGCCGGGTCGCCCGCCGCCGACTGGGACCGGCTGGTCGTCCGCTCCTCGGTGGACGGCCGTCCGTACCAGTCGGGGCCGGTGTCCACCCTGCGGCACCCGGCGGATCTGATCGAACAGGTGACCGCCGCTCTCGGTCCGTCCGACGGAGACCTCGTGATGTTCTGCGGGACTCTCCCCCTCCTCACGGGCGCCTTCGTGTACGGCACGCACTGGCGTCTCGAACTGGAACTCCCCTCGGGCCAGGCCCTGGCCCACAGCTACGACCTCAGGAAGAAGGACGCGTGATGCGCACCGGATGCGACTATCTGGCCTCCCTCAAGGATTCCCGGCAGGTGTACGTCGACGGCGTGGCCGTCGACGACGTGACGACCCATCCCGGCTTCGCGCCCATCGCGTCGGTGATCGCCGGTCTCTTCGACACCGCCGCCGACCCGGCGTCGGACATGACATGCGTCGACCCCGCCACCGGCAGGACGGTGAACCGGCTGTTCACCGCTCCCCGCAGCGCGCGGGACCTCACCGCCTTCCGGGAGGCGGCCACCGTGTGGGCGCGGCGCAGCCACGGCTGGGTGGGCCGCAGTCCTGATCATGTCGGCGCGTTCCTGTCGGCGTTCGCCGCGCATCCGGAGGCGTTCGCCTCGGGCACTCGTGACTTCGGCGCCCATGTGGCGGCCTACCGGCGGCGGGTCGCCGAGGAGAGTCTTCACGTCTCGTACGCGATCATTCCGCCGCAGGTCTCCCGGGCGGATTCCGGCCAGGCGTGGGCGGGGGATCTCGTACAGGTCGGGATCGTCGACGAACGGGACGACGGCATCGTGGTGCGGGGCGCCCAGATGCTGGCCACCGGGGGCGCCGTGGCGGACGAGATCCTGGTCTCGTGCATCAAGCCGCTCGGCCCGGAGGACACCGACTTCGCCGTCAGTTTCGCGGTCCCGGTCGGGGCCCCGGGTCTGAGG
Organism: Streptomyces sp. AM 4-1-1; assembly: GCF_029167625.1. NCBI lineage: Bacteria > Bacillati > Actinomycetota > Actinomycetes > Kitasatosporales > Streptomycetaceae > Streptomyces > Streptomyces sp. AM 4-1-1. Next base: position 6,651,114 of record NZ_CP119145.1, on the reverse strand, counting down.
CTGCTCTGCCGGAGGCCGTACGCGCCCGGTGCGAGCAGCGTCTACGACTATCCCCTGACCAGCCGCTTCGACGAGACCGACGCGCTGCTCGTGTTCGACGACGTGTTCATCCCGTGGGAGCGGGTCTTCGTCCACCGTGACATCGCGGGGCTGCGCAGGCAGTTCTTCGACACGGGCGCCCATCTGTTCGGCAACTGGCAGGCGCAGATCCGCTTCACCGTGAAGCTTCAGTTCCTGGCCGGGCTGGCCCGCAAGATCGCCGCGGTCAACGGGGTGGACAGGTTTCCGGGCGTGGTGGAGAAGCTCGGCGAACTCGCCTCCCTCGTCTCGCTCGTGGAGTCCGCCGTGCTCGCCGCCGAGTACACCGCCGCCCCCGACGAGCAGGGGCTGTGGCGCCCCGGTGTCCGTGCGGTGTACGGCGCCATGGGTCTCCAGTCGGAGCTGTACCCCAGGGTTCTGGCGATCCTGCGCGATCTCGCCGGCGGCGGGGTCCTCCAGGTGCCGGCCGGTGTGGGCGACATGACGAGTCCGCGGACCCGCCCGGACATCGACCGCTGCCTGTCCACACCGACCGCTTCCGCCGAGGACCGGGTGAAGCTGTTCAAGCTGGTCTGGGACGCGGTGGGCAGCGAGTTCGCCGGCCGGCACCACCAGTACGAACTCTTCTACGCCGGCGCCCCGTTCGTCGTCAGGGGCTACGCCTTCCGCAACTACGGATTCGACGCGCACGTGGCCGACGTGGAGACCTTTCTGGCCGGTTACGGCGTCGGGTCCGAAGCCTGAGCCGAGTCGGCACGATTACCCGACCGAGAGGAACACCTGCCATGAACCGTCCCGCCCACGAGTTCTTCCCGGTGACCGACATCGGCTTCACCGTCTGTCCCGGCGGGGACCCGAGGATCACCGAACGCGTCCTGGCCCGCGACGAGACCAGTGGTACGGCCACCCGCGTCCTGCGGTACGCGCCCGGCGCGGACTCCACCCCCATGGGAGTCCAGCGCCACGACTTCTGGGAGGAGGTCTACATCCTGGAGGGCTCCTTCACCGACCTCACGTTGAACCGGACGTTCACCGCGGGAATGTACGCCTGCCGTCCGCCGGGCATGCCCCATGGCCCCTGGCGCTCCGACGAGGGTGTCGTGACCTTCGAAGTCCGCTATCCCGGCTGACGCCTTCCCGCACACCCGAGGAGTCATCTTGGTCACCGACCCCCCTTTCGATCCGCCGGCCATCCGGCGCACCATGAGCCGTTTCGCCACCGGCGTGGCGGTGGTCACCGCCCGTGCGCCCGACGGCACCCGGCACGGTATGACGGTCAACTCGTTCACGTCCGTATCGCTCGACCCTCCGCTGCTGCTGGTCTGTCTGACGACCGGCGCCCGCAGCACCGAGGCGGTCACCGGGGCCGGCCGCTTCGCCGTCAGCTTCCTCTCGGCCCGCCAGCAGCACATCGCGCTGCGTTTCGCCCGGCGGGGCGAGGACCACTTCGCGGGTCTTCCGGCCGACGACGGGGAGCACTCGCTGCCCGTGGTGCCGGGCGCCCTCGCCCATCTGGTGTGCGACGTCGACCGCCATCTCGTCGCGGGCGACCATGTCGTGGTCGTCGGCCGGGTCCGGGAGATGTGCGACCGGCCCGGTGAGCCCCTCGCGTTCTTCGGCGGCCGGTTCACCGAGGTGGCTCTCCAGCACGAGGAAGCACCGCTCTGGTCGTTCTGACCGGAGGTACCCGCGCCCCCGCCCCCGACCGCCGGGCACCGGCCGCTCACGCGGCGAGATCTCCGCCCCTCGCCTGATGACATCCCACCGGTCTTGTACGAAACGGTCACGCGGACCGGCCGCCCCTCGCCCGATGACCTGCCGCCCCGCACTCACCGCCGGACTCACCGCCGACAGGGATAACTATCAGGTCACAAACCTACCGATCAATAGGTAGGCTTCTTAGGATGCCGGGCATACGCCGCAAGCGGAGCCCCAGGCAGAAAGGCCCCCGATGGTCGCCGAATCCGCCCCTGCGGAACTCCTCCCCGCACCTCCCGCCACCACCGGGCCCCCGCACCGGCCCTGGGTGCTGGTGGCCTCGCTCTCCAGCGCGTACTTCGCGCTGTTCGTCTGCTACTCCGCCCTCACCTCGGTGTTCCTGCCGAATCAGATCAGCGACATCGACCCGGCACACAAGATCTCCAACCTGGCCGCGGTGACCACGCTGTCATCGGTCGCCACTCTCCTCGTCCAGCCGATCGTCGGAGCCCTCTCCGACCGCACCCGCAGCCGATTCGGACGACGGACGCCGTGGATGCTGCTCGGCGCCGTGCTCGGCGCGGTCTTCCTCGCGGCGATGCCTCTGGCCGGCTCGGTCGGCCTGCTGGCGGTGCTGTGGGTTCTCGTGCAGTCGTCCCTGAACATCGTCCAGTCACCCCTGACGGCGGTGCTCCCCGACCGGGTCCCCTCCGAACGCCGGGGTGTGACCTCGATGTTCATCGGTCTCGCGACGATGGTGGGCACCACGGTCGGAGCCGTGGTCGCCGCGGCCTTCGCCGGGCGCGCGGGGCTGGGGCATCTCACCCTCTCCGCCCTGGTGCTCGCCGCGGTGGCGCTGTTCGTCCGGCTCAACCGGGAGCCCGGCACCGTCGCCGCTCCCCGGCCGCCGTGGTCCTGGGCGGCGTTCGCCCGGGGCATGTGGATCAGTCCGCGCCGGCACCCCGACTTCGCGTGGGCTTTCGTCGCCCGGGTCCTGCTGACTCTCGGCTTCTGGATTCTCCAGGCGTTCCAGCTCTATCTGCTGCGGGACCACATCGGCCTGTCGGACGCCGACTCCAACGGTTTTGTCGCGAAGCTGTCCGGGGTGATGCTCGTCGCCGTCATCATCTCCAGCGCCGTCACCGGACCGTGGTCGGACCGCGTACACCGCCGCAAACCCTTTGTCGCGGTCTGCTCACTGCTGATGGCGGCGGCCATGGTCATCCCGCTGGTCTCGCCTACCACCACGGGCATGTACGGCTACGCGGCCCTGCTCGGCCTCGGCTTCGGCGGATACCAGTCCCTCGATCTGGCCCTGATGACGGAGGTGCTGCCCAGCGGCGAGAGCGCGGGCAAGGACCTCGGGCTGCTCAACGTGGCCACCAACCTCCCCCAGGCCCTCGCTCCCGCCCTCGGCGGGCTCCTGATCAGCGGCTTCGGCGGCTACCCGGTGCTGCTGGGATTCGCCGCCGCCGTCGCCGCCCTCAGCGCCCTTGCCGTCCTGCCCATCCGGGGCGTCCGGTGATCCGGACCCCGCCCCGGGCGCGCCGCCCCTTCCCCGGCGGTCGCCACACCCTCCCGCGCGCCCCCTGGCACGCGCCGCACGAAAGGCATCTGTCATGACCGATCAGCCGCAGTATCCCCGTGGCGCCGGATGGACGCTGCCGGTGTTCATCGCACCCACCCCGCCCGTGACCGACGAGTCCGGGGTCCGGCGGTTCGACTCCCTGACCTACGCGGCCACTCCCGGCTACCGCCCCTGTCTCCTGGACGTCGCCGTCCCCGCCGCGAAGACACCACCCGCCGTGGTGATCTGGCTCCACGGAGGCGCCTGGCTCTTCGGGGACCGGCGCTTCCCACCGCCGACCGTCACCCCCGAAGCGCTCTTCGGCGGAATCCTCTCGGCCGGTCTCGCACTGGTCAGGATCGACTACCGCCACAGCAAGGAGGCCCCGTTCCCCGCCCAGCTGCACGACGCCAAGGCCGCTGTCCGGTACGTCCGTCACTTCGCCGACACCCTCGGCGTGGACGCGGAGCGGATCGGGGTGTGGGGCGAGTCCGCCGGAGGACACCTGGCCGCCCTGCTCGGCCTCACCCCCACCGACGATCCGGCCCACCCGCTGGAGGGAAATGTCGGAGTCACGGGCACCAGCAGCGCCGTACAGGCCGTCGTCGACTGGTACGGCGTCACCGATGTGACCGGTCTGCTCTCGACCCTGCACCGGATCGCGCCCCCGGGGACACCGCATGTGCCGGATCCCGCCGAGTCGCTGCTCGGCGACCGCTCAGAACAGTGGCCGCTGCTCGCCCGCGTGGCCAGTCCCCTCACCTATGCCGACCGGCCGGCGCCCCCGTTCCTCATCCAGCACGGGACCGACGACCGGGAGGTGCCGCACCACCACAGCGAACGGCTCGCCGCAGCGCTCCGGGCGGCGGGGAGCGAGGTGACCCTCCGGTCCGTGGCCGGCGCCGACCACTGCTTCTTCGACCTGGACGACATCACCCCCGTGGTCACCGAAGGGATCGACTTCCTCGGCCACCACCTGTCCTGACCGCCCGTCGGTGTTCCGTCCCGCCGTTCCCGGCCCCCGCCCGACGGGCCGGGAACGGTAGGCTGAGGCGGTGACCAACGAGGCCGGACGGCCACCCGAAGAGGGACCGCCCCGCGGCCGACGACAGGTGACACGGGGTGCCGCCCGGCGCGACCAGATCATCGCGGTGGCGTTCATGGAGTTCACGGCCAATGGATTCCGGGGTGCCTCGCTGGCCCGCATCGCCGAGCGTTCGGGCCTGACCCAGCCGGGCCTTCTGCACCACTTCCCCAGCAAGACGGCGCTGCTGCGCGCCGTCCTTGAGGAGCGCGACCGCCGCGACAGCGAACGGCTCGGCATCGACCTCGACGCCGATGTCCCCTGGCACGTGCTGCTCTCCGACCTGGTGGCGCTGGTGGAGTACAACGCCAAGGCACCCGGTCTCGTACAGATGTTCACCGTCGTCACGGGAGAGGCCGTAACGGACGAGCATCCGGCCCGGCCGTGGGCCGCCGCGCGATACCGGCGCCTCACCGCGCACGCCGAGCGGGCTCTGCGGCGCGGCGTGGACGACGGGGAACTACGGCAGGACCTCGACGTACGGGCGTGCGCCCAGCGGCTGTTCGCCATGATGGACGGGCTCCAGACCCAGTGGCTGATCGAGCCGGAGAGCGTCGACATGGCGTCGGCCTTCCGTGGTTACGTCGACGAGGTACGCCGGGCCATCACAGCCTGACCGCCCGCCGGCCGGGGCGGGGGCGACCACGATCGGTCCCGCCCCGGCCGGCGTCGCGTCCGGGCGCCCGGACCCGTTCCGCCCTGGACGAAGCTCTTCGTCACCACGCGCGCCGTACCCGCCCCTGCCGCTCCCCCCTTGCAACCGTCATCGGCAACTTGTATACATGTTGCTCATGAGCAATGCGCGTACCTCCAGCGGTGAGACGGGATCGGCCCAGGACGTGACCTACCGATGGCTCAAGCAGCACATCGCGGGACTGCCCAGGGAGGAGGGAACGTTTCTGACCGAGTCCCAGGTGGCCCACTCCGCGGGTACCTCGCGGACCCCGGTGCGCGAGGCGCTGCTGCGGCTCGAAGCGGAGGGCTTCCTCCAGATCATGCCGAAGAAGGGCGCCTTCGTACCGCCGATCACCGACTCCGAGGTGCGGGCGGTGATGCAGGCCCGCGAGGTGATCGAGAACTGGTCCGTCCAGAGCGTGACCCCGGCGAAGCGGGACTTCCTCACGGAACTCGACCGGCTCGTCGCCGAACAGGCGGAGCTGATCGACGATCCGGTGGCCTTCATCGAACGTGACCGGGTGTTCCACCGCACCATCGTCCGGCAGGCCGGCAATCCGGTCCTCGCCGGCTTCTACGAATCCCTGCGGGAGCGGCAGGTTCGCATGGGCCTGCGTGCGGTGGCCAACGACGAGAACCGGGCGCGCACCGTGCTCGCCGAACACACCGCCATCGTCGAGGCGATGCGGTCGGGCCGGTCCGACCGGGCGTGCCGGGCGCTGGCGCTCCATCTGTCCAGCACCCTGGCCGCACTGCAGTTGCCCGAAGTCGTCCGCTGGGCCGACACACCGACCGACGAGGAGTTGTCATGAGGATCGCCCTGGTCCAGGTCGCCAGTCCGCCCGAGGAGTCACCCGAGGACCGCAGGGCCAGGGTGGGCCGGATGGTCGGCGGGCTGCGGGGAGTCGACCTCGTCGTGCTGCCGGAACTCTGGGCGGCGGGATACTTCGCCTTCGACCGCTACGAGGAGCGCGCCGAGACCCTGACGGGTCCGACCGTCGGCCTCGCCCGCACCTGGGCGCGCGAACTCGGCGCCCACGTCCACCTCGGCAGCGTGCTGGAACGGGACGGGCGGGGACGGCTGTTCAACACCTCGGTCCTCCTCGCCCCGGACGGGACGCTCGCGCACACCTACCGGAAGGTGCACGTCTTCGGGTACGCCTCGCGGGAGGCCGAACTGCTGACGCCGGGCGACCGGCTCGACGTCGCCGATGTCGGATGGAGCCTGGTCGGCGGCACCACCTGTTACGACCTGAGGTTCCCGGAGCTGTGGCGCGGGCTGGTCGACCGTGGTGCCCGGACCGTCATCACTCCCGCGGCCTGGCCGGCCGCGCGGCTCGCGCACTGGCGCCTGTTCACCACCACCCGGGCCGTGGAGCAGCAGATCCTGCTGATCGCCTGCAACGCGGTCGGGGTCCAGGACGGTGACGTACGGCTCGGCGGGCACAGCCGCGTGGTGGACCCCTGGGGCACGGTGCTGGCCGAGGCGGGGACGGAGGAGGGTGTGACGTTCTGCGAGGCGGACCCCTCGGTGGTGCCCCGGGTCCGGGCGGAGTTCCCGGTGCTCGCCGACCGCCGCTGGCCGAGCGGGGCGGTGCCCGGCCCCGGCCCCGGCCCCGGGAAGTAGGCGCCGCAGCAGGACTCATGGCCGCGGGACAGCAGTGGCCACGGACTCATGACCGCGGGCGGCAGGCGCCAAGGGGTCACCGCGCCGCGGGCCCGGAGCCCCGGACGGTGTGCCGGTTCAGTTCAGTCGTCGCTCCCGTCCGTGGCCGCCGCCCGCCCCCTGGCGCGCTTGCCGACGACGGCCGCGGCGGCCAGCGCGCTGCCCGCGAAGGCGAGGGCGATGGTCCACGGCTGGTTGAGGGTGTGGCGGGTGACGTGGTCGAGGGAGAACCGGCCCGGTCCCATCAGGCCGAGGGAGACGGCGGTCAGGCCGAGGAACGCCGGGTACTCGAATCCGCCGTCCTGGTTGAAGAACCCGGCGGGCGCCTGTACCGAGACGGCTGCCGCCATCGCCCCGGCGGCGGCCGCGCCGGCGGCCGGGGTCGCGAGCCCGAGGGCCAGCAACAGACCACCGCCCGCCTCACCGAGACCGGCGGCGACCGCGTTGTGCTTGGCCGGCAGAAATCCCATGGCCTCCATCGCCGTGGCGGTTCCCTCGACGCCCCCTCCGCCGAACCAGCCCGCCAGTTTCTGCGACCCGTGGGCGAACAGGACGGCGCCGGTTCCGACGCGTAGGGCGAGAAGGCCGACGTCATGTCGGTCGAAGCAGCAGGCCATGGGAATCTCCGGGACTTCGGGGCGATCGGGCGGGAGGTACGGGTCCACTGTCCGTCTGCCGGCGCCCGCGGGCGCGCCGGTGCTACGCCGTTCGGGTCCCATCGCGCCATGCCGACACGCCACTCCCGTACCGGTCCCGCCGGCCGTGGCGGACCGGCCTCCGGCCGTGCGACTGGCGGCCGAGCAACGGGCCGAGGTCGTCGGCCGGTGGGCGCCGGCCGGTCGGCGCCGCACGTCCTGGTGCCGCACCCTGTGGGCTCAGCGCCGTCGCATCGCCCGGCGTGCGCACCTTCCGGACGGACAGGACCGGTCACGACACCAGGCTTCCGGACGGACATCGTCGCTCACGACACCGGAATCCCGTTACGGGCATCGGCGGTCACGGCACCAGGTCGGGCGCCGTCGGCGTGCCGGGCCGGGCGCCGGACCACCCGTCCTGTGCGCGCCCCGGCACGCCGATCGTGGGTGTGCGCCTCAGTGTCCGCCGGCCGGGGTGCCGGTGAGTTCCGGGCGTGGCTCCGCCTCCGGAGCGGCGCCCGGACGACGTCCCGTCCCGGGACGGGCAGCACGGCCGATGACGACGGATGCGCGCAGGCCGTCGTCATCGCCGGACCGGGGCACCGTGCGCGGACCGTTCTCGGGCAGCGGGCCGGACGCGGCGCCGACCGGGGGCACCGGCAGGGCCGCGGTCTCCGACTGGGCCCTGCTGAGCAGCAGCACCCCGCACACCGCGGCCGCCGTTCCGAGAAGCGCCGGGACCAGTCCGACCGGGCCGCCCTGGAGGCGTTCACCGAGCAGCGCCATGCCGATGGCCGCGGCGGCGACCGGGTTGGCGAGCGTGACCACGGCGAGCGGTGCCCCGAGCCCGCCCCGGTAGGCGGTCTGCGAGAGCAGCAGACCACCCATCGCGAACGCCGAGACCAGGAGTGCCACGATGACCAGGCGCCAGCTGATCAGCGGCCCGGTGGTGTGGTCGGTGACGGCCACCGTCAGGGTCTGGGTGAGTGCGGACGCGACTCCGGAGGTGATGCCCGAGGCGGCGGCGTGCCGCAGGCCGGGCCGGGCGCCCGGCCTGCTGAGACCGGCGACGACCGCCATGGTCGCGCCGCCGACCATCAGCGCCTCCGGGAGACTGAGCGTGTCGTGCGGGGTCGCGCCGCCCGCCGCGAGCAGCAGGGCGCCCAGCCCGAGCAGGGTGAGGAGGGTGCCGCGCCACTCGGTCCGGCTCACCCGGCGTCCCGCCGCGCGGGCCCCGAGCGGCACCGCGGCCACCAGTGTGAGGGCGCCGAGTGGTTGCACGAGGGTGAGCGGCCCGTAGTTCAGGGCGGCGACGTGCAGCAGGGCGCCGCCCGCGTTCAGCCCCACCGCCGCCCACCACGCACCCCGGCCGAGCAGTCGCAGCGGACCGGCCGCGGGGTCGGCGCGCCCGGCGAGCCTCGCCTGCGCCACCGCGGCAGCCGCGTAGGCGGCCGCGGAGACGAGGGAGAGCGCCACCGCTATGAGGGTGGCGCTCACCTCCGTGCTCCGGACGAGGCGAACGCCTCGGCACCGGCCTCGTCGGGCCGCTCGTGCCCCGGTGCGGCACGCCGGGCCGGGGCTTCCCGTTCCGGTACGACGGAACCGGGTGGCCCGGGCGGCCACGCCTCGTGCTTACGAGTTCGTGCCCCGGCCGGGCGGGGCGGTACGAACACCGCGAGGGCCACGCCGAGCAGCGCGACGACCACGAGCGAGTCCAGCCAGTAGTGGTTGGCGGTCCCCACTATCACCAGGAGGGTGACGAGCGGGTGCAGCAGCCACAGGCGGCGCCACCGGGACCGGGTGGCGACGATCAGACCGACGGCGACCATCACCGCCCAGCCGAAGTGCAGTGAGGGCATCGCGGCGAACTGGTTCGCCATCGAGTCCGTGGCGGGCTTCGCCCCGTACACCGAGGGGCCGTACACCTGGCCGGTGTCGACGAGCCGGGCGGTGCCCAGCATCCGGGGCGGGGCGAGCGGGAACAGCAGATGCAGTGCCAGCGCGGCGCCGGTCAGGACCGCGAGGACCCGCCGGGACCACAGGTAGTGGCCGGGGCGGCGCCAGTACAGCCAGCACAGGAAGAGCAGCGTGGCGGGGAAGTGCACCGTCGCGTAGTACGTGTTCGCGAGGTGGACCAGCGTCTCGCTGTGCAGGAGCAGGCCCTGTACGGAGCCCTCGCCGGGCAGATGTACGGCCCGCTCGGCGCTCCAGACGTGTCCCGCGTTGCGGAACGCCTCGTCGGTATGGCCGTTCGCGAGCTGTCGGCCCACCTTGTAGACGAGAAAGAGTCCCGCCACGAGAAGAAGTTCGCGGACGAGGGGCGGCCGGGGGGCGGACCGCTCCGGCCCCTCCGACGACTCTTTACCGGCGTACCTCACCCGGTGGCCCCTTTGCTGACGGAACAGACGCTGATCAGAAGAACTGGGCGGCGATCGTGGACGGAACCCGATCCCCGCCGACGGTGACACGGTACGGATCGTGCGATCCACCACCGTATCGATACGCCAGTGTACCGATACGAGGCCGTATCGGTACACTGGCGTATCGAAGGCCCCCGTCACAGTGAGGCAGAGAGGGAGAGCCCCATGTCACCGCGCGATCCCGCACCCGAACCGGCCCCCGCGTCACGCCGCTCGAAGATCACGCCCGAGCGGGCGCAGGAGTTCTACACGGCCGTGCTCGATCTGCTTCGCGAGAGCGGTTACGACGCGCTCACCATGGAGGGGGTCGCGGCCCGCACCCGGTGCGGGAAGTCCACGCTCTACCGCCAGTGGGGGTCCAAGCCCGAACTGGTGGTGGCGGCGCTCCACAGCACCCGGCGGATGGCGCTCTCCCACATCGACACGGGCACCCTGGCGGAGGACCTGCGGGCGGCCGCGCGGGCCATCGGCGCCGGCTCGGGGCGTGACACCTCACTGATGCACGCCCTGGGCCACGCGGCGCTGCAGAGCCCCGAGCTGCTGCGGGCGCTGCGCGAGTCGCTGGTCGAACCGGAGATCGCGGCGATCGACGCCATGGTCCGGCGGGGCATGGACCGGGGCGAGATCCCGGAGCACTGCCCGGCCGCGGAGTTCGTCGCCGCGCAACTGCTGGGCGTGATGCGGGCCCGGCCGCTGCTGGAGCGGCGGACGGCTGACGAGACGTATCTCACCCGGTTCGTGGACAGTTCCGTCCTCCCGGCACTGGGTCTCACGGGGCTGGAGGCGGCGTCCGGGGCCTGACAGACCCGGAGGCGGCGTACCGTCCCTCCAGGGCGGGGCACCTCACACGGGAAGCCTCCCCCACATGGGCCCGCGTCCGGGCCCACCGAACGTGGGCCGCCGCACAGCGGAGGCGGCGCCCACGCGCGCCGCACCGTGGGGACGGGGGCGGCGCGCCGTCCGGTCGGCCGACACCTCTTCAGGTGTCGGCCGACCGCGTTCTCCCGCCTTCTCCGAACAAGCGGCGGCCGACGGTCCGTTGGCGATCGCGACACCCATTCACCCCTTGTCGTCCCCTTGACGATATTTCCCCATCCCTTTATCGTCGCCATGACGAAAAGAACGGGAGGTCTTCGACATGGCCGACATCACCAAGCGCTTCGGCTGGCGCCACCTGCGCTCGGCGCCCACCGCCCACATCCGCCACCACAAGCGCGGGAGGCTCACCCACGACGGACCGGGAGCGAGCTTCTGGTACCGGTCGCTGACCGCGGCGCTCTCCGAGGTCCCCGTCGACGACCGGGAACTGGCCATGGCCTTCCACGCCCGTACCGCCGACTTCCAGGACGTCACCGTGCAGGCCACCGTCACCTACCGGATATCCGCCCCCGCCGAGGCGGCGGCCCGGCTGGACTTCTCCGTCGATCCGGACACGGGCGTCTGGCGCGGCTCGCCACTGGAGCAGATCGCCACACTCCTCACCGGGACCGCCCAGCAGCACACCCTGGACGTGCTGGCCCGCACGCCGCTCGGCGTCGCCCTCGCCGACGGCGTCGGCGCGGTGCGTGAACGGGTCGCGGCCGGACTCGCCGCCGAGTCACGCCTGCCCGCCACCGGTATCGACGTGGTCGCGGTCCGGGTCGTCGCCATCCGCCCGGAGGCCGAGGTGGAGCGCGCGTTGCGCACGCCGGCCCGGGAGCAGATCCAGCAGGAGGCCGACCGGGCGACCTACGAGCGCCGGGCCGTGGCGGTCGAGCGCGAACGGACCATCGCAGAGAACGAGTTGGCGAGCCAGATCGAACTCGCGCGGCGTGAGGAGCAGTTGGTGGAGCAACGCGGCACCAACACCCGTCGCGAGGCCGAGGAACACGCGGCCGCGGACGGTGTACGCGCCGAGACGGAGGCGCTCCGCACGGTGCGGCTGGCCCGCGCCGAGGCCGAGGCGGCCCGGGAGGTCGGGGCCGCCCGCGCGGAGTCCCAGGCCGCCTGGCTGCGGGTGCACGCCGAGGTGGACCCGCCGACCCTGCACGCGCTGGCCGCGACACGGCTCGCCGAGAACCTGCCGCGCATCGACAGCCTCACCGTCTCCCCCGACGTCCTGACCGGCCTGCTCACCACGCTCGGCCGGCCGGGCCCACGGGAACAGGCGTGAGCCTCGCCCCGCGCGCGGTGCTCGTGCACCGCACCACGGAGTACGAGGAACTGCTCGCCCGGCACGGCACCCACGGACAGGCCGCGTTCTTCCTCGGCTCACGCGGCCGATCGATCGACGAGATCGCGGCCCGCCACCACCGCACGCGCCGGGCGCTCGACGAGGTCGCCGCGGCCGTACCGCTCCAGTGGCGGCGGTCCCGGGTGGAGCGGACCGATCTGGACCGGTTCCTCTTCGCGCCCGAGGACGTGGTGGTCGTGGTCGGTCAGGACGGGCTGGTCGCCAACGCCGCGAAATACCTGGCGGGACAGCCCGTGGTGGGCATCGACACCGACCCCGGCCGCAACCCCGGTGTGCTGGTGCGCCACCGCACCGCCGACGCGGCGGCCCTGCTCCGGGCGGCGGTCTCCCCGCGTTGCGTGGCGGACCGGCTCACGATGGTCGAGGCGGTGGCCGACGACACCCAACGGCTGCTCGCCCTCAACGAGATCTGCGTCGGCCCGCCGGACCACCGGACCGTCCGCTACCGCATCGGCCCGGACGACGCGGGCACCGCACCCGAACCCCAGGCGTCCTCCGGGGTACTGATCGGTACGGGCACCGGCGCCACCGGCTGGATACGTTCCCTCTGGCGGGAACGCTCCGGCGTACCGGCCCTGCCGGGTCCGGTCGATCCACGGCTGCTCTGGTTCGTACGGGAGGCGTGGCCGTCACCGACCACCGGAACCTCCCTGATCGCCGGCGAGTTGACGATCGGTCAGCACCTGCGCATCACCGTGGAGTCCGACCGGGTCGTCGCCTTCGGTGACGGCATGGAGAGTGACGCACTGGAGCTGACATGGGGTCAGTCGGTACGGCTCGGCATCGCCGGGACCGCTCTGCGGCTGGTCGTATGACACCCGCCCGCCCGCACGCCGCGATCCGGTCGTCGTAAAGTCGGGCTGGCCGCCCGGTCCATGATCGGCGGACCACGTCGAGGAAGAGGATCGGACATGCGACACATACCCCGCACCCAGGTCGTCGTCGTCGGAGGCGGCCCGGTGGGCATGCTGCTGGCCGCGGAACTGGGGGCCCACGGTGTCGGCACCGTGGTGTTCGAGACGGGCGCCGCCACCGTCGAGCTGCCGAAGGCGGGCACCCTGCACGCGCGCAGCGTGCAGCAGCTGGCCAGACGCGGTTACCCGATGCCCGGGCCGGTCGGGTCCGGCCCGGTGAGCGTGCCGTTCCACTTCGCCGGCATGCCGGGGCTGACCATCACGGGTCCGGCCGACGAGCCCGAGCCGTTGCTCAAGCGCACCCAGGCAGCCCTGGAGGCCGACTTCGAGACCCGGGCCCGCGAGCGCGGGGTGACCGTGCTGCGCGGTCATCAGGTGCGCGGCGTCCGGCAGACGGCGGACTCGGTCGAGGTGACCGCGGAGGGACCGGACGGCCCCGTCACCTGCACGGCCGACTATGCCGTCGGGGCCGACGGGGCGCGCAGCACGGTCCGAGAGAGCGCGGGTTTCGACGCCGACACCCATCCCGCGACGGTCTCCGCGCTGATGGGCCTCGTCCGGTTCGACGCGCCCGGGGACGTCCCCGTCGGCTGGCAGCGCACCGAGCGCGGCTGGACCGTCTGCAAGGTCTCCCCCGACGGGTACGGCCGCTGCCTCACCCTCGACTGCTCCGGTCCCCGCGCCGACCGGAACACCCCGCTCACCCTGGACGAACTGCGTGCGGAGGCGTCCAGGATCGCCGGGTACGACATCCCGATGAGCGAGGCGCGGTTCATGTCCCGGTTCAGCGATTTCAGCCGTCTCGTACGGCACTACCGGAAGGGCCGGGTGTTCCTCGCCGGGGACTCCGCGCACGTCCACTTCCCGGTCGGCGGACAGGGGTTGAGCGTGGGAATCCAGGACGCGTTCAACCTGTCCTGGAAACTGGCCCACACCCTGCACGGCACCGCGGGACCCGGTCTCCTCGACACGTACGACGCCGAACGGCGTCCGGCCGCCCAGCGCGTCATCGACAACACCCGCGCCCAACTGGTGCTGATGCGGCCCGACCCCGCGCTGGACCCGCTGCGCGAACTGTTCACGGAACTGATGACGCTCGATCAGGTGAGCACGCTGATCGGTGACATGGTGAGCGACCAGGAGACCGTGTACCCCCGGCGGACCGGCGCCGAATCCGTCTGGGAGGGGACGTTCCTGCCCAACCTCCGGCTGACCACACCGGAGGGGGCGCGGGACGTCATCGGCCTGCTCGGCGCGGACCGGCCGCTGCTGCTGGTCTTCGACGGGGACGGGGCGACGCACCGGAAGGCCGCCGCCCCCTGGGCGGGGGTGGTACGGACGGTCACCGCGGCCCCGGAACCGGTCCTGGCGGGCACGTCCGTGCTGGTGCGCCCCGACGGGTATGTCGGCTGGGCGTCCGACGGCGGCGATCTGGCCGACGCGCTGCGCCTGTGGTTCGGGGAGCCCGCCCCGGAGTGACCCCCTCGGGTACGCGGTCCCGGGCCGGGACCTCCTCCCGGCCCCGGGGCGGCGGCGCCGGCCGCGCGGACGGCCGTGCCGGGGCACACCGCCGGCACGGCCGTCCGGAGCTGATCCGGCCGCGCCCGGTGCGGCCGTCCGCGCGGCGGGGCCGGTCAGGCGAAGGCGTCGGCGTGGTCGGCGGCCCAGGCCCGGAAGGTGCGGGCGGGCCGTCCTGTCAGCTGCCGGACCGTCTGCGAGACGCCGGTCTTCGCTCCGTCGAGCTGCCGCCGCGAGCTGGCCAGGAGGGCGTCGGCCACCTCCGGCGGATAGCGGCGCGCGAGGTGCGTCCGCACCTGCCCCTCCGTCAGCTCCTCGAAGCGCAGGGCCCGTCCGAGCACGTCCGCCAGTTGCTCGGTCTGTTGGCGTGCGCTGATCGCCTCGGGACCCGACAGGGTGTACGTCTGCCCCGCGTGACCGGGTTCGGTCATGACCCGTACGGCCACCTCGGCCACGTCCCGTGGGTCGACACAGGCGTTGGAGGAGGTCCCGTACAGGGCCCGGACCACTCCTTCGGACCTGACGGACCCCGCCCAGGACAGTGTGTTGGACATGAAGGAACGCGGCCTGAGCAGCGTCCAGTCCGGTCCGCCCGCCTGGATCAGCCGCTCGTTACCGCGTTGCCAGCCGGTGATGAGGTCGTCCGCCGTCGCGTCCCCGACGGCCGCCGCGGACAGCTTGACGAGGTGCCGGGTGCCGGCGACGCGGGCGGCGCCGATGAGCCGTTCGTCGTCCGGTTCGCCAGGGCGGTTCGTCACCAGGAAGGCCGCCCGCACCCCTTCGAAGGCCCGCTCCAGTGCCCTCGGGTCCGCGTAGTCGCCCTCGACGATCTCCACGTGCGGCCCGTCGGCCGTGACCGCCTCGGGCCGTCGGGCCAGGATGCGCACCGCCCCGAGGGACGCCAGCCCACGGGCCACCTCTGCGCCGATGGTGCCCGTGGCACCCGTCACGAGGAGCATGTCGCCGCCTCACGGGCCGGGGCCGACGCCAGCAGGGTGGCGCCGAACACCTGGTGGCCGTCCTGACTGCCGGTGACGCGCACGGCGACGGCGTCCGGACTGTCCGGGGGCGGGGGTGTCGTCCGGGCCTCGATCCAGCAGGCGTCGGCGAACTCCGCGTACCGGTCGAAGACGATGCTCCCCCCGTGCGGGAAGAACGGCGCGGGAGCGGTCAGCGCGGCCGCCGCCTGCCGTGCCGCCTCCAGCAGGAGCATCCCCGGTATGTGGTCGTTCGCCCGCTGGAAGAGGGTGGCGTGACCGGTGTCCACGCGCAGCCGCCAGGTGTCCGGCCGGGAGGTGGCGGAGAGCACCACGTCATGGGCCCGGCCGCGGCCGGCCCGCGCGGGGTCGATGGGCCGGGGCGCGGGTCCCGGCACGACGGGCACGATTCCGGCGCCGCGCAGTCTGCGGTACGCCTGCGGGCTCGTCATCCGGCCCAGACCCTCACCCGTCGCCAGTACGGTCCCGCCGGCGCGGATCACCCAGCGGGAGCGGATCTGGCTCGGATGCCCACCGCGCCTGCGCAGCTGTTCGCACCGTACCTCCACCTCGACGTCGGTGGGCCCGTCCCCCACTTCGAGTCCTTCCGGCCGGCAGGTGAACTCCAGCTCCGCCAGCAGGAAGTGATGACCGACCGGGACCCCGTACCCGGCGTGGATGACCAGGACGGCCGACTGCCGCATGGTTTCGACGAGCATCAGCGGATCGTGGAGTCCGCGCAGCGGCGCGTAGAAGGGGTGGTCGTGCGGCCACCGCGCGTGGACGAGGAACCGGTCCTCCCCCGCCTCGGCCCAGCGGACGGGGAAGGCGTCCTCCTCCCGTACCCTGTGCACCAACTCGATGGGCACCGGGTGCCCCGTATCGAGGTGATTCGCACGAAGAGCGTCGTCCACGACCGTAACGTGTTGCATGCTTTCCCCAGGACAAAGGCCATCGGCGGCCGTTCGGCCCCGCTGGCGATCGATAAGATACAAGGCGGTCGGTTCTTTACAGGTCACTGTGATGACCGTCCCTCGAACTCTTGCCCGGAAGACATAGAAGCGCAAGGAGCAGCGTGGCCATGCAGGAAAGGGCGGTCCGGACCCGCCGGGCCATCCTGGAAGCAGCCGCTCGGGTATTCGACCGGCGCGGCTACCAGGCAGCCACGATCACGGAGATACTCACCGTGGCCGGCGTCACCAAGGGTGCGCTGTATTTCCATTTCCAGTCCAAGGAAGACCTCGCCCACG
Source organism: Streptomyces sp. AM 4-1-1 (assembly GCF_029167625.1). Lineage (NCBI taxonomy): Bacteria > Bacillati > Actinomycetota > Actinomycetes > Kitasatosporales > Streptomycetaceae > Streptomyces > Streptomyces sp. AM 4-1-1. The sequence goes on along the minus strand of NZ_CP119145.1, from coordinate 6,634,438 downwards.
GCATCGTCGCCGAACAGGACCTGAAACCCTATTTGCCGTCACAGTCCAGCAAACTCCAAGAACTCGTCGATATCGGAATGGTCCATGCCTACCGGGTCCAGACGGACCTTCTGGTCAGGGCGGGGGTCCGGCTGACGCTCGACTCCCGGGCCGAGGGCCTGGACCGCACAGGACCGTTTCTTCGCTGGGGTGGTTCCACCCGCGAACTGCTCGACCAGGCCAGGGAACAGGGCGAACTACTTCCCCATGTGGACACCCAGGAGACGGCCGATCTGTACGTCGGATCGTTCGCCGGTGTCCAGTCGATGTCCCACATCGTCAGCGGCTACCAGGACCTCGGCCGGCGCATCCAGGTCCTTCAGCGGCACGTGCTTCCCTCCATCGCGGTCCCATCGGTCATCGCCGCCCTCGATCTCTCGCCCGACCGGGGCCGCATCCTCTCCGAGCAGGCACTGGCGTCGGTGGCCGCTTCCGAGGCGGTTTCCTGACCGGACGCCGGGCGACCGGACACCAGGCGATCGGACGTCAGGCGACCGGAGTCAGACAAGGACGAGCAGGTCCATCCAGCTGGTGGCCGACTGGGCCGGCTCGTCCGCCACCGCCGCCCGCAGCCGTTCCATTCCGCGGTCGAACTCCTCGTCGGTGAGTCCGCGGAGCTTGGCGTCCGCGTCCCGGTGGACCCTGCCGGCGAAGTCGGCCAGGTCCGCCGCACTCTGCTGAGGAAGCGAGTGGAGGGCGATCCGGCGGAATCCGGCCGGGGCGAACGCGGCGCAGACCTGCTCGACGCTCGGGTAACCGGCTACCACGCGAGCGGTCTCCGGGAAGAACCGCACCCGCAGATCGCGTGAGCAGCGGCCCGGGAAGCTGTTGCGGATGAGCACCGGCGCCCCGGGCCTCAGCGCGCGGCGAAGCTCCCGCGCGGCCGCCGCCAGATCGGACACATGGTGGACGACCGACCCGAGCCAGGCCGCGTCGGCGCAGCCGTCCGGCACCGGCAGGGCCTCCGCCGTGCCGTCCAGGGCCTCGATCCCCTCGGCCCCGGGGATGAGGTCCCGCATCGCCCGTGCGGGTTCGACGGCCAGTACCCGCACGCCGAACCACTGGTGGAGGGCCGAGGCGAACGCCCCCGTTCCGGCCCCCACGTCGAGCACGGTCATGCCCGGTTCCAGGGCGGCTTCCGCCCCGATGGCCTCACGCCAGGCGATGAGCCGGCCGGGCGGGATGTCCCGTGCGAGTCGATACGCGTCGGCCGACCGGTCGTCGTAGAGGATTGCCGCCATCTGCCCGCTGCCTTCCGGCTGTTGGTGCGAGGCGTCCACCTGCCTCGGCAGGACGCTAGCGACTGTTCCAGCCAGTTGTCCAGACCAATGTCGATTTGGCGGTCATTGGGCGGGCAGGAGCATGGCGAGGACAATGAAGGAACAAAGGGAACTTTTCATCCCATATCCGTGATGCGGGCGGCAGGACCGGCGGATCGCGGCGGAAGGAGTGGACCATGACGGAGGACGCGCGGGGCGACGACGTCTACCAGCCTGATCACGCGGACATCCAGAACCGTCCGGACGATGATCTGGACATGGAGAACGTGATCGGCGAGCGGAGCCTGGACGACACCATGGAGGAGGGGTACTCGCCGCCGGAACGCCCCCTGGGAGTGGAGAAGTACGGCACGACCGGCGAGGAGCAGCAGGAGGGCGAGTCGCTCGACCAGCGGCTCGCCCAGGAGACCCCTGAGGTCCGGGCGCCGGAGGGGGACGGTACGGGAGATCTGCCGGACGGCGAGGGTGAACCGGTGGACGACGAGATCGCCGGTGAGGACCGTGCCGGACGGCTGGCTCCGCTGGACGACCCCGGACAGCGGCGGGACATCGACGTGGTGGCCCGGGACGTCGGTATCGATGGCGGCGCCGCGTCCGCCGAGGAGGCCGCGGTGCACGTCACGGACGAGGGGGCCGGGGACGGTTCCTGACCGGGAGGCCGTGACGGGACACGACCCGAGGTTCCGGGCGGTCGCTCAGCGTGGCCGGACGCTTCCCGGGTATGCGCATCTCCATGACCGTACGGAAGACGACTGTCCTTGTCCTTGACTGCTCCGAGCCCGTCGAGCTGGCTCAGTTCTACGCGAGTCTCCTCGACGCCGAGGTACGGATCGACGATGACCCCGACTACGTGGAGGTCGCCGGCTCGAACGGGGTCCGGCTGGCGATCCACCGGGACCACGGCTACGCACCGCCCAGCTGGCCGCGCCCGGAGGACGCTCAGCAGGCCCATCTGCGCATCCTGGTGGACCCCGGCGACATGGACGAGGCCGAGCGCGAGGCGATCGGGCTGGGTGCCCGGCCCGTGGACACCAAGGACAACAGCGGTCCGCGCGACGAGCGCGTGTACACCGATCCGGCCGGGCACTCGTTCTCACTGGCGGTGTACCCGCACCCGGTGGCCCGGCGCCCGTCCGTCTGAGTCCGTCGCGGGCGGCGTCCGGACCGCGTGCCGCGCTCACCGGCCTCCGCCCCTCACCGATCACGGCTCAGGACCGTCCAGGCACGGCCCCGGACAGCGGAGAGGCGGTACCGGATTTCTCCGGTACCGCCTCTGACCTGTACGAACACAAGTCGGGACGACAGGATTTGAACCTGCGACCCCTTGACCCCCAGTCAAGTGCGCTACCAAGCTGCGCCACGTCCCGCCGCGGTGTCCCCCGGTATGTTCCGGCTGACCGCGCAGGACAACACTACCTCACTCCGCGGACCGGATCGACGCCCGTGCCTGCTGGGCACGGAGCACCAGGGTCTCCGCTCCGCACGCCTTGGCCAGCTTCTCGCCCCGGCTGAGTTCGCGCGGCGATCCGATCGCGGTGCCGTACTCGATCCGGGCCCTGGCATGTTCGTAGGCCGACGGCGACGCCTCCAGATGGCGGACGGACTCCGCCAGCAGCCGGACTCGTTCCCTCGGGTTCTCGAAGAAGGAGACGCAGCGCAGTGCTTCACCGATCGCGGTCTCCGTGCCGAAGCGTTCCGCGTGCACCCGGGCGCTGACCGCCAGCCGGGCGGCGCGGACCGGGTCCTCGTCGGCCAGCGCGCGGGCGAGGTCCCCCGCCCAGGGTGCCCAGACACCGTTGAACCTGCCGCGCGGCTCCAGCGCGCGCCCGGCCGCCTCCAGCTCGGCGACCGCTTCCCTCGTACGGCCCTCGGCGAGCAGCAGGCGCCCCCGTACGCACGGTGCGTCGGGCAGCACCATCGCGCTGGGGTAGGGCGGGCCGAAGGAGTACCGGTCGGCGATGACGCGGGCCTCGTCGGTGCGGCCCCGGGCGAGCAGGGTGTCGATCAGCAGGCAGGCGGCGTCCCAGTGGACGGGCAGTCCACGGCCCGCACGGTCCGCGAGGCGCAGCCCTTCGCGGAGGAAGCCCTCCGCCTCGGCGAGGCGTCCGCGACGGCGGTGGACGAGGCCGAGGAGGGTGTGCGCGAACGCGAGGTGGGCGCCGCTCCAGCCGGAGATCTCGAAGGCGCGTACGGCTTCTCCGAACAGTTCCTCGGCGCGGTCGGGCCGGTCGGTGAAGGCGTAGGTGATGCCGACGAGGGTGGGAAGCTCGAAGCCCCATTCGGTGTCGGTCCAGCCGAGACCGCGTGCCGGGCGGCCGTCGACCAGGGCGCGTTCGCAGAAGTCGACGACGAGCTGGGCGTTCTCGCCGCGCAGCATCGCGTCGAAGGCGCGCAGTGTGAGTATGGCGCGCTCGGCGTTGTCGCGGCCGGTCAGATGGTCCGCGTTGAGGGAGAGCCGGCGGGACCGGGCCGGGCCGTCGTCCTCGGCCTGCTGCATTCCCTCCCAGAGGAAGTGGGCGGCCTGGAGCCGCATGAGACCGGGTCCCGGAGCCGTGCGGGCGGACTCGGCGGCCAGGGCCTGCGCCGCCTCCTTGAGCTGGTTGTTGTGGGACAGGGCGGCGGCGAGCCGGAAGGTGGCGTCCACCCGCAGTTCGTCACCGAGTCCGGGCAGGTCGAGCGCGGCGCGCAGGTGCCGCACGGTGGTGGCGGGTGAGCTGAGCAGGGTGGCGCAGCCGAGTTCGTACAGGACGGTGGCGCGGTCGGAGGGGCGTGGCGGCTCTTCGAGGGCCCGTTCCAGGCAGCGCCGGGCCGCTTCCGGGGCGCCGACCGCGAGGTGCCTGCGGGCGGCGTCGCGGAGCTGTGCGACGAGTTCCTGGTCGTCGTCCGGGTGGACCTCCAGGAGGTGCCGGGAGGCGGCAGCGGCGCCGAGTCCGGCCCGGGTGATGGCCCAGGCGGCCCGGCCGTGCATGGCGGTGCGGGTGGCGGACGGGATGGAGCGGTAGACGGCGGTGGCGATCAGCGGGTGGACGAACTCCAGCGGGTCGAAGCCGCTGACGATCCGGTCCTCACGGAGCCTGGCGGTGCAGTCGGCGGCTTCGGCCTGGCTCATTCCGGCGAGGGTGGCGGCGAGTTCCTGGGAGATGTCGGTACCGAGGACGGCCGCGGCCCAGGCGAACCGGGTGGCGTTGGTCCCGAGCCGTTCGAGCCGGGCGACGAGCCCGCTGCCCCGCGCGGACGCGCCCAGCTCGCGCAGTTTTCCGGCCGATTCCTCCATCGGGGGCAGCTCACGGTCCTGCACCTTGGCGACGAGTTCGACCGCCTCGTAGGGGTTGCCGCCGGTGACGGCCCACACCTCGCGGCAGAACGGGTCGTCGGCGTGCTCGCCGAGGGCCGCCCGGGTCAGCTCGGCGGTGGCGTCCGGGGTGAGGGCGCGCAGTTCGACATGGGTGGGCCCGGCCCCGCCGGACGGTGTCCGCTCGCCGGTCTCCCGGCCGTCGTGGAGGCGCCTCGACTCCACCGGGCGTTCGGCGAGTTCCTGCGGCCGGTGGGTCCGCACGACCAGCACGGGGAGTTCGCCGAGCCGTGCGGTGAACGAGGCCAGCCAGGCGAGGGATTCACCGTCCGCCCAGTGCGCGTCGTCGACGACCAGGACGAGCGGGCGGTTGCTGAACCGGGCGGCGAGCCGGCCCACGACGTGGTCGAGCCCGTCCCGCACACCCTGCGGGTCGGGCTGGGGGCCGCTCGGCACCGCGAGGCCGAGCGCGGGTGCGGCGATCTCGTACCAGTCGCCGAACAGGGTGCGGATCTCATCGGACGGGAACCGGTCGAGTGCGGGCTGGAGCAACTGGCGTACGACGTGGAACGGCACGGACGTGACGGTCTCGCCGCACCGCGCCGACCAGACGGTGCAGCGGTCGGCCGCCATCGTCCTGATCGCGTCGAGCAGTGCCGTCTTGCCGATCCCCGCCTCGCCGCTGAAGATCAGCAGTCCGCCGGCCGCCTGTGCTCCGCAGAGGTCGTCCACGGCTTGTGCGGCGATGGCGAGTGCCGGTTCACGCTCGTACAGCGGCCGGGACGGCTTCATGCCTGCTCTCCCCAAAGTCGTGCGGATGACTGAAGAGAATAGTCGTGCGCGAGGTGCCGGGGACAGCGTTCGAACGGTTCACCGCGGGTACGAGGCACAATCGGTGGGTGGACGAGACTCGCAGGGACCGTGACGTCGAGGGCCGGGCGCGCAACGCGCGTCCCCGGGACGGGCTGGGCCGCCCCTTGCCGTACGGGGCCGCCGGGGTGGAGCGCCAGCCCGAGGGGGTCGTCCGTACCCCCGACGGCACGGTGCGGGAGGCACAGCGGCTGCTGGACGCCGGGATGCCGTTCCACGCGCACGAGGTGTTCGAGGACGCCTGGAAGTCGGGGCCGGAAGCGGAGCGGGAGTTGTGGCGGGGGCTGGCGCAGCTCGCGGTGGGGCTGACGCACACGGCCCGGGGCAACACCCGGGGCGGGGCGCGGCTGCTGCTGCGGGGGGCGGGGGCGCTCACCGGGTATCTGGCGCGGAGCGGGCGGCCGGCCGACGGGCCGGGGGCCTCGCACGGCATCGCGGTCGGCGGGCTGGTCGGCTGGGCCGAGGAGCTGGCCGGGCGGGTGTCGGCGCCGGACGCGCGGCCGGTGGACGCGGCCGGTGAGGCGCCGAGGCTGCGGCCGCGGGACCGGCGGTCCGGGCCCACGGGTGGATGAGGCAGACTCCGGGCGTGCGAAAGATATATGTCATCGGTATCGGCGCGGGCGACCCCGACCAGCTCACGCTCCAGGCGGTCAAGGCGCTGAACGAGGCGGACGCCTTCTTCATCCTGGACAAGGGCGCGGAGAAGTCGGATCTGACCGGGCTGCGGCGGGACATCCTCGACGCACATGTGAAGGACCCGTCGTACCGGCTGGTCGAGGCGCGTGATCCCGAGCGGGACCGTGCGACGGCGGACTACTCCCCCGCGGTGGACGACTGGCGACGGCGGCGGGCGGATCTCTACGAGCGGTTCATCGCCGAGGATCTCGGTGCCGACGAGTGCGGGGCGTTCCTGGTGTGGGGCGACCCCGCGCTGTACGACTCGACGCTCGGCATCCTGGAGGAAATCCTCGAACGGGGGACGGTGGCGTTCGAACACGAGGTGGTTCCGGGCATCAGCAGTGTGTCCGCGCTGCTGGCGAGGCACCGTACCGGGCTGAACCGGGTGGCGCGGCCCGTCCAGATCACCACCGGCCGGCGGCTCGCCGAGGGCTGGCCGGAGGGGGTGGACGACGTGGTGGTGATGCTCGACGCGCGGCAGGCGTTCACCCGGCATCTGGACCGGGATCTGTACATCTACTGGGGCGCGTACGTGGGCACCGAGGACGAGATCCTGGTCTCGGGGCCGCTCGCGGAGGTGTCGGAGCGGATCGAGGAGCTGCGGGCCGAGGCGCGCGCCCGCAAGGGGTGGATCATGGACACCTATCTGTTGCGTCGCGGCTGACGCCCAGGTCCTGGCCGGCGCCGAGCAGCCGCAGCGCCGCCGGCACATCGGACGCCACCGGCACACCGGGGGGCGGCGGTGGGCGGCGCACCACGACGACGGGCAGTCCGAGGTCCCGGGCCGCGGTGAGCTTGGCCGCGGTGGCGGCGCCGCCGCTGTCCTTGGTGACGAGGACGTCGACGGCGTGGGCGCGGAGCAGTTCGGTCTCTCCCCGGACGGTGTACGGGCCCCGGTCCAGGAGTACGTCGGTGTGCGGGGGCAGTGGTGGCCGCGGTGGGTCCACCGACCGTACGAGGAAGTGCAGCCGGTCCGCTCCGGGGGCGGTCGCGAAGACGGCGAGACCGAGCCGGCCGGTGGTGAGGAAGACCCGTTCGCCGAGGCCGGGAAGCCGGGCGGCGGCGTCGGTGAGGTCGTCGGCGAGGTGCCAGAGGTCGCCGGGGCCGGGGGTCCAGCCGGGGCGGCGCAGGGCGAACAGGGCGGTTCCGGTGGCGGCGGCCGCCTCGGCCGCGTTGGCGCTGATGGTGGTGGCGAAGGGGTGAGTGGCGTCGACGACGATGTCGACGGCGTGCGTACGCAGCCAGTCGGCGAGCCCCTGGGGGCCGCCGAAGCCGCCGACGCGCACGGTGCCCGCGGTCGGGCGGGGACGCTCGACACGGCCGGCCAGCGAGGTCGTGACGCGCAGGGCCGTGTTCCCGGCCAGCGCGACGGCGAGTTCGCGGGCTTCGGCCGTACCGCCGAGGATCAGGATGTGACCGGACATGCCCCGAATCTATGACATGTCCGCACCTCGGTCGCGGCCGGGTTCCCGGGGCCCGCGAACCGGGCCGGGACCAGCCACTACGATCGCGCCTCATGAGCACTTCTGACCCGGACCGCACCGTGGACGCCGAGACAGCCGAATCCGCGACCGACGGGAGGCGGCTGACGCCGCGTCAGGCGCGTCGGCTGCGGATGGCGCTCTCGTCGGTGGGTATGGCGGCGATGGCGGTCGTGCTCGGGCTGCGGATAGCGAGCCGTTCGTCGGTCCTGGTCGTCGGAGTGTACGGACTCGCGCTGATCCTGTGCGGGGTCGTGATCGAGCTGAGCAGGAACGGGCGGACGCGGCTGGGGAGTTGGCTGCTGGCGGTGGGCCTGGTCGCGGCGGTCGGTTCGGACTGGCTGCTGATCCCCTGACCGGCACCCGTCGTCCCGCCCCTCAGACGTCGGTGCGGATCAGGACGTCCAGGGTGCGTGGCCCGTGCACGCCCTCGACCCGCTCCAGCTCGATGTCGGAGGTGGCCGACGGTCCGCTGATCAGTGTGGTCGGCCGCCCGGGCACCAGCCGGGCGACCGTCTCGGCCACCCCGACCTCGACCGACGACAGGTCGACGACACACACATGCAGGTCGGGCACGAGCGTCAGGGCCCGTCGCCCCTGGTCGGATGAGCCGTCCAGGAAGATCGTGCCGGTCTCGGCGCAGCTCACGGCGGAGGCCGTCACCACTGCGTCGAGGGCGTCGAGCCGGGGCGCCGGGATGTCCGCCGCGTCCCGCTGGACCTCGCCCTCGTAGGCGGTGAGCCACCTCTCGTCGAGTCCGGCGGGCACCCCGATCCGCCGGGCGCCGCGCCCGCGCAGCACGGCGGCGACGGTCTCGGCGGTGCGGTCCGCGGTGCAGACGTGGACCTGGGCCCGGTAGTCGGTGAGCCGGTCGGTGAGGAGAGCGAGGCGTTCGTCGTCCGGGAGGGTGCGGCCGGTGCGGTACGCGCGGGGCACGGTGGTCCTGGGGGCGGGTGCGAGGGCGAGGGCGTCGCGGACCCGGCCCAGTACCGTCTCGCGGGCGGTCGGTGTCACTTTCCCTCCAGGGGGGTGTCCTCGGTGCGGTCCGGACGGGTGGCGGCGCGGTGCCGGACGCCTTCGTCGGCGGCGGCGCGCAGGGTGGCGGCGGCCTCGTCGGAGGCGAGCCAGGCAGCGCGGAACAGTTCCGCGTGCCGGGGCCCGGCACGGTGCCGTTGCCCGAGGAGTTCCGCGGTGGGGCTACAGCCCGGGTGTGTAGGGGGCGATGCCGATGATGAGGATGTCGCGTCGGCCGCTGTCCTTGCCGTTCGCGAGGCTGACCGGGGCTACGTAGTGGCTGACGCGGTGGTCGTGCACGCCGTAGCCGTCCAGCGGTTCGGTCATCATGAAGCGGGCGTGGACGGCGTGAGCGGGCAGCGTGTCAGGTTGCCGGCCGGCGCTCTCCGGGGTGGCGATGACGTTCTCACCGCCGTTGATGTCGTGGCAGCCGATGAGGTGGGCGAACGTGAAGGTGGCCGGTGAGCCGCCGTCCTGGTGCAAGCAGTTCGGTGAGGAGACCGCCACCTGCTTCTGGTTGCGGACGGCCAGCGTGATCATGTGGACGCCGATGTAGACGGGCACACGGCGGAGGTCCTCCAGCCACAGTGCCTGGTCGAGGTCGGCGCGGATGAGGGCGTTCAGCAGGCGGTTGCCGTGCAGCGCCGGCGGGATGTCGGGCAGCCTGCGGCGGACCCGGGGGTACTCGGGGTTGTGCTCGTCCTGCCAGTACTCGGTGACGGTGCCGAATTCGGTGTCGGGAGTGCCGGGGATGAAGGACAGCTCGCCGTTCCAGGGGAGGTGGACCGCGTGGGAGTAACGGCGGAACCGGTTGGTGTCAGGTGCGTAGGGGTCAGCCGGCAGGCCCTGGTAGGCATGGGCGAGCTGGGCGAAGTCCCCGGCCAGGGCCTCGGTGTCCACTCCCAGGTCGGCGGCGCGCAGACGGGCGTAGCCGTCGCGGCGCACGTTCGTGCCACTGCCCGGGGACGTGATTCCGGCGGCCGGATCGGGGGTGCCGTCCGCCGGGCGGACGGCCCCGGCCGGTCGGTCCGTGGGCGCGGCCGTGGTGGCGGCCGCCGGGCTGTGCGGGTTCGCGATGTCGTCCATGGGTCTCCAGCGTCCGTGACCGGCAGCCGGGCTCCCCGGACTCCGGCTCCTCACCTGTCTCCTGAAGCACCGTCCGCGTCCGGGCGCCATCGCCCGCACGCTTCGGGGCGGCCCGGCGGCGGTTCGTCCGCGCCCGTCGACGGGGGTCCCTACGGCGGTTCCGTGTTCGTCCCTCAGGGTGGCACGGCTACGGGGAGCCGTCGCGGTGGAGTCGGCCGGACAGATGAGAACAGGTCAGCGGGCCCGGGCACACCGGCTCCGTTTCGCGGCGAGGACCGACCGGTGCCGTTCCCGCCGGGGCGGCGGGCGTTCCGAAGGGGGTGCCGGGACGCCGGGCTCAGGCGGGGGCTCGCGCCTGACCTGCCGCAGGGCCGGGGCCGTCGCCATGCCGCGCGGGGCCGGTGCCGGGGTCCGTCGTCCATCCCACCAGGTCGTCCACCACCGCGTGGAGGCCGCCTGCCCGGTGGGCGGCACGCTGACGGTGCGCCCCGGTCCCGCAGATGGCCAGCCGGTCGAGGAAGGCGATGACCCTCTCCAGGTCGCCCAGTTCCTCCAGCGCCGCGCCGGTATGGTCCAGAAGCCGCCGGGCGCGTTCGGTCGCGGGCAGCATCCGTCCGGAAAGCGCGTCCATGCCCCGTCCCTTCCAGCCGTCGCGCGTGCCGTACCAGTAGGCCGCACGCAGCAGTTCGCCGCTGCGCCGCGGGCCCGGGTCGCCCCGCTCCACCAGCCGGGCGGCGGTCACCACCAGCGCACGCACGACAGCCGCGATCGCCGCGGAGTCGGCGGGGTCAGCGGGGACGTCCATGCACCGCACCTCCAAGGTCGGCAGGCGCGGGTGCGGACGGATGTCCCAGAAAGGCAGTTCGGCGAAGGACATCCCGCCCACCTCGGCCATGGCCACGGCGGTGCGCCGGTAGTCGTCGAAGGACTCGACGTACGGCGGCGGCCCCAGACCGGGAAAGCGCAGGCGCATCACCGACCGCCAGCTCACGAACCCGGTGGCCCGGCCGTCGTGGAACGGCGAATTCGCGCTCATCTCCACCAGCAACGGCAGCCACACCCGCAGATGGTTGCCGGCCAGGACCGCCACGTCCCGGTCCGGCAGAAACACGTGGACGTGCAGCGCGCACACCGCGAAGTCGTCCATCATCGACCGGAACAGATCCACACCGGCCCGATACCGGGAATGATCCCCCACGGGCACCCCGGAACCGCCCCCGATCACAGGCGTTCCGGAAGGGCACACCCGCACTCCCTCCGTCGCCGCGGACGCGGCCAGCCCCCGGCGCAGCCGCATCAACTGGGCGTGCAGTTCGTCCACCGTCGCGCACGGCGTCGTGCGCACCTCGACCTGGAGGTCCGTGAACTCCCTGGACACCTGATCCCCCAGCTCCCCGGCGGCCCGGTCCGCCACCCGCGGCCCGGCCGGCACCACGGCACGGGTGTCGGCCCGCACCAGGAAGTGCTCCTCCTCCACCCCCACCGTCGCCACTTCGCCACCGGACCCCGCGCACGCCTCGCCGCTGTCTCCCACCCGTCCAGACTGGGGGCTGCCCCCGGCCCTGTCACACCGTCTCCGGCAAACGGCTGAGCTGCCCCGTGCCGTGCGGGCAGTGGACGGTTGCTCCGCGGGCAGGGCCGGGCTTGCGGCGAAGTCGGCGAAGTCACCGTACGGACAGATGTGCCTGATGGTCCACGGCGTCGGTCCCCGGCAACGACCAAGAGCCGGTTCCGGACATCTCCGAAACCGGCTCTGATCTGCGACTGTCTCCAGTCGGGACGACAGGATTTGAACCTGCGACCCCTTGACCCCCAGTCAAGTGCGCTACCAAGCTGCGCCACGTCCCGATACCCGTCTGACCTGGGGTTTCCCCGGCCGGACGCGCACCAGAAGAATACCGCACCTGGCCGGGTGATCACGAATCCCTTCCCCTGCACCTCGGCGTTTGACCTCAAGTGCGGTTGATGTCGGACGCTGACGGCATGACGAACACGACCACCGCCCCGGTGCCGGGGTACGCCGATCTGAACCGGCTGATGAGCCTCATGACGGGCGACGAGAAGCACGGCCCCGCCGCCACCTCCACCCTGGACGTCCTCTGGGTGCTGTACGACCGGGTCCTGCGGGTCTCGCCCGAGACCTTCGGCGCGCGGGACCGGGACCGGTTCCTGCTGTCGAAGGGACACGGTCCTATGGCGTACTACGCCGTGCTGGCGGCGCGCGGCTTCTTCGACCAGGAGCTGCTGCCGGGCTTCGGCTCGTACGACTCGCCGCTCGGTCATCACCCGGACCGGACGCTCGTACCGGGCGCCGAGATCGGGAGCGGTTCGCTGGGGCACGGACTCCCGCTGGCGGTGGGGACCGTACTCGGACTGCGGGCCCAGGGGCTGACCGGTCCTCGGGTGTGGGTGCTGACCGGTGACGCGGAGCTGGACGAGGGCAGCAACCACGAGGCCATCGCCTACGCCGCCCCCGCCGGGCTCGACCAACTGCACACGGTGGTGATCGACAACGCCTCGGCGACCCATGGCACTCCCGGCGGGAGCGCGGCCCGGTTCGAGGCCGCCGGATGGGTGGCCAGGACGGTGGACGGCCGGGACCACGAAGCGCTGTACGAGGCGTTCACCGCACCGCACCCGGGCCGGCCCCTGGCCGTGATCGCCCAGGTCGACCCCAAGAACTGAACGACCGGAACCACAGACGGAGACCAGGACCCATGGACACGATGCGTGACCGATTCATCGCGACCACGTCGCGACTGCTCGACGAGGACCCCCGGCTCGCCCTGGTGCTGGCCGAAATCAGCAGGGACGGCTTCGACAGCGCCGAGCGGGCCCATCCGCGGCGGGTGATCAACGTCGGCATCCGGGAGCAGCTGCTCATCGGGGCGGGCGCGGGGATCGCGCTGACCGGACTGCGGCCGATCGTGCACACCTTCGCCAGCTTCCTGGTGGAGCGGCCGTTCGAGCAGGTGAAGCTGGACTTCGGCCATCAGGGCGTGGGCGGTGTGCTGGTCAGCGCCGGTGCGTCGTACGACTGGCCGGCCGGCGGTTTCACCCATATGTCGCCGGGTGACGTCGCGTTGATGGACACCCTGGACGGCTGGGCGGTACACGTCCCCGGCCACCCCGACGAGGCCGAGGCCCTGCTGCGCAGGGCGGCGGCCGGGGACGGCCGGGACTATGTGCGCCTCTCCCTCCAGGCGAACGCCCGGCCCCGGCCGGTCACCGGCAGCGGCAGCGGCAGCGGCAGCGGCTTTCTGACGGTGCGCGAAGGGAGCGCCGCGGTGGTGGTCGCGATCGGGCCGATGCTCGACGACGTCCTCGCGGCCACCGAGGGGCTCGACGTCTCCGTGCTGTACGCGACAACCGTGCGGCCGTTCGACGCGGCGGCGCTGCGGCGGGCGGCCGGGACCGGGGCGAGCGTGGACGTGGTGCTCGTCGAGCCGTACCTCGCGGGTACGTCGACCGCCGCCGCCAACGACGCGCTCGCCGATCTGCCGCACCGGGTGCTGGGCCTCGGGGTGGGTCGGGCCGAGCTGCGCCGGTACGGGCAGCTGGACGAGCATCTGACGGCGCACGGTCTCGACGCGAGTGGACTGCGGGAGCGGATCACCCGCTTCCTCACTCCCTGACGGGCCGGCTCGGGGTCCACTGTCCTCGCCGGCGGGAACGTCCGGTCCGGCCACGGCCGTCGAGCGCCGACGACTCCCGCGACGACGGTTCCGGGCACCCCCGCGCCCCGGCCGTCGTCACCGGGCGGTCAGCCACTCCTCGTACCAGGCGAGAGTGGTGTCCAGGGCGACGGAGAGCGGGGTCGGCACGAGTCCGTACGCCTCCTCGACGGCGGTGGAGTCGACGATCTGCGGCTCGGTGTGCTGGTAGAACATCTCGGCGTACTCGTCCATGAACGTCTCGTCGAACGGCCCGAACGGTCGCGCTTCCTCGACGGCGGTGAGATCGAGCGGCCTGCCGGTCCGGTCCTCGATCATCGTGAAGATCTCCCGGGTGGTGAGGGCCGGCGCCGTCGGGAGGTGCCAGACGCGCCCGTCGGCGTCGGGATGTTCGCCGAGCGTGGCGAGACCGGCGGCGACATCACCGATGTACGTGTAGCTGTGCGGCAGGTCGATGTCGCCGAACGCGGGCACCTGTCCCCCGGTCAGCGCCGCCGGGAAGACCGCGGCGCCCAGCGTGGAGCTGAGGACGCCGGGCCCGACGAAGTCGGCCGACCGGCCCAGGACGACGCCCAGCCGACCCTCGCGGTGTGCGGCGAGGTAGCGGGCGTCCAGTTCGGCGCGCATCCGGCCCTTGCGGGTGGTGGCGTTCCACGGAGTGTCCTCGGTCATGACCACGCCGTGCGTCTCCCCGTACGGGTAGAGCGTGTCGAGCACGACGAGCCGGGCGCCGACCGCTTCGGCAGCGGCGAGGACGGCCACCTGTATCCGTGGCATGACCTCGGTCTGGAGGTGGTAGCCGACGTTGACGCAGTGATGGACGACGGCCGCTCCGTCCACGGCGGCCCGGGCGCCCTCGGCCGTGGAGACGTCGGCGGAGAACCGCTCGACCCCCTCGATCGCCGGTCCGGTGCCCGCCCGGTCGACGAGCCGGACGCGGTGGCCGCGGCGGGCCAGTTCGACGGCGAGAGCGGTACCTGCGGGTCCGGCACCGAGCACTGCCTGGAGATCATGTGCGGCGGTCATGAATGCGCTCCTCGGGTCAGGGACAACGACGGATAGTTATTCACCGTCGCTTTCGTTATGGACCATAACTTCCCGTCGGGCCGACCGCAAGCTCTTGTGTTACTGTGCATAACGCACGCGATGTCCAGTAACGAGGAGTTTCCGCGATGGTCCAGACACAGCAAGGGCCACGTGCCCGGTACCGGGAGCAGACGCGGTCCGAGATCAAGGAAACGGCGCTCCGGCAACTCGCCGAGGACGGTGCGGGAGCACTCGCGCTCACCCGGGTCGCCAAGGAGATGGGGCTCTCCGGCCCGGCGCTGTACCGCTACTTCGCGGGGCGTGACGATCTGCTGAGCGCGCTGATCAGGGACGCGTACGACGATGCGGCGGCGGCCATCGCCGCGGCGGCCGACACCGCGACGGGGCCGACGGAGGCGTCCGCCGCGGCGGCGCCCGGGCCGCGGGCGCGGTTGCACGCGCTGGCCGGCGCGTACCGCGCGTGGGCCGTGGCCGAACCACATCGCTATCTGCTGGTCCAGGGCGCTCCGGTGCCCGGATACACCGCCCCGCAGGACACACTCGTCCGGGCCCGCGCGGTGCTCGGCCCGTTCCTTCCGCTGTTCGTGGCGGGAACCCCGGGGGCCGGGGTGCTCCCGGTGGTGCGTCAGCTGACCGACTGGCTGAGGACGGACACCGCGGTGGCGGAGTGGGTCGCCACCTACGCGCCCGGAGCGGCCGGTGATCCGGAGGCGTCGGGCCGGGCCGCGGGCGGGGCCGTACTGGCGTGGACGCAACTGCACGGCGCCGTCAGCCTGGAGGTTACGGGCCAGTTCGCGGGGATGGGCCACAGCGGGGAGACCCTGCTCGCGGCGCAGACGGACATGCTGGCGGACGCGTTCGCGCTCGACTGACCCGGGGCGAGCGGGCCGGGAGGACGCACGGGCCAGGGCGGACGAACCAGCCGCGGACCGGCGGACCGGGAGCGGTGGGCCGTGTACGAGTGGGGCGGGACCACTGACGGGCGCGGCACCCGACAGGGGTCAGCCGTGCCCCTCCCCCGGCACACGTCCGTCGATGTGTCCGAGGAGTTCTCTCGCCAGCGATTTGATCGTGGCCAGCCCGTCACGCCCCCAGGGGCGCGGCACGGTGTCGACGGCGCAGACCGTGCCGAGGGCGATGCCCGTACGGTCGATGAGCGGCGCCCCCAGGTACGAGCGGATGCCTATGTCGTCGACGACCGCGTTGCCCGCGAACCGGGGGTAGTCGCAGACGTCCTCCAGAACGAGCGCCTTGCGCCGTACGACCACGTGCGGGCAGTAGCCGCGGTCGCGGGTCAGATACCGGCCGCTGCGACGGCTGCTGCCCGCGGCCGCCGCGCCGAGGTCGGCTCCGGAGTGCGCGCCGTCCGGGGTGTGCAGCCCGGCGAAGAACTGGCGGTTCTCGTCGATGAAGTTGACCATCGAGAAGGGCGTCTTCGTCACTTCGGCCACCTTGTCCGCGAAGGCGTCGAAGTTGTCGAACGAGGCGTCGGACCGCTCGACGAGCCCCAGTGCGCGCAGCCGTCGGGCCCGGACCCCGGCGTCGGGATCGGCGGGGGTGAGCAGCAGCCGGCCGGTCGTGTAGCGGGTCATGGGCGGACTCCGTGGCTCGCGGAGGAGGCGGCCGGTACGGAGGTGGCGTTGATGAGGTGCTGTACGAGGGTGACGAGCGCCCGGGTCGACGAGCTGGCGGTCCTGGCGTCGCAGAGCACCACCGGGACCGCCGGTCCGAGATCGAGGGCAGCCCGTACCTCATCGGGTTCGTAGCGGTGGGCGCCGTCGAACTCGTTGACCGCGACGATGAATCCGATGCCGCGCCGCTCGAAGAAGTCGACGGCGGGGAAGCATTCCGCGAGGCGCCGGGTGTCGGCCAGGACGACCGCGCCGAGCGCGCCCCGCGAGAGTTCGTCCCACATGAACCAGAAGCGCTCCTGCCCGGGGGTGCCGAACAGGTACAGCACGTGCCGCTCGTCGAGGGTGATCCGGCCGAAGTCCATGGCGACGGTGGTCGCCGTCTTGGACTCGATGCCTTCGAGGCTGTCGGTCGCGACACTGACCTGGGTCAGCAGTTCCTCGGTGCTGAGGGGCGCGATGTCGCTGACCGCGCCGACGAAGGTGGTCTTGCCGACGCCGAACCCGCCCGCGATCAGGATCTTGAGCGCGACGGGAAAGATCTCGGAGCTTCCGGGGCTGTCAGAGCTGTCGTCGTAGACCATCGAGCACTGCCTCCAGCAGGGAACGGTCGGTGGGCATGTCGTGGAAGGCCGGCGGGTGCGCGGTGACCGCCCCGCAGTCCACCAGGTCGGAGAGGAGGACCTTGGTCACGGCGGCGGGCAGTCGCAGATGGGCGGCGATCTCGGCCACCGACACGGGGTCGTCGCACAGTTCGAGAGCCACGGTGTGTTCGGGGCCGAAGTGGATACGGGGGTGAGCCCGCGGCTCACTTCCCGTGGCCAGGACCAGCGAGAGCAGATCGAGGACGGTGGTCGGCCGGGTGCGGCCGTCGCTCACGGTGTACGGACGGATGAGCCGGCCGGCCGCGTCGTCGAGCAACGGCCCGTCCTGCGGGGCCGGCACCTTCACAGTCCTGTGCCGCCCGGCATGCCCGCCGCCTGTCTGGCGGGGGTCATCAGGTAGGGCCGGACGCTCTTGACCAGCATGGCCATCTCGTAGCCGAGCACCGCGGCGTCGGCGTCACGGCCCGCCAGGACCGCGAGACAGGTGCCGGAGCCGGCGGTGGAGACGAACAGCAGGGTCGAGGCCAGCTCGACCACGACCTGGCGGACCTCCCCGTTGTCGCCGAACCTCGCACCGGCACTGCGGCCCAGCGAGTACAGACCGGCTGCCAGGGCCGCCATGTGGTCGGCGCTGTCGGCGTCCATGCCGTGCACCGACTTGACCAGCCCGTCGGCGGAGAGCAGGACCGCGCTGCGGGTGAACGGCACGCGCTGGACCAGTCCGCTCAACAGCCAGTCGAGGTCAGGTACCTGACTGGGTGACATATCGCTCGCCATGGTGCGTCTACTCCTTGAAGGGGTCTTCGTCGCGGGGGTCTTGGTGGGGGTCCGTGAGCGGCAGGGGCCAGGTGGAGCCGGGGGTCCGGCCGCGCACCGGCAGCGGGGCGGGAGGCAGGTCCCCACCGGGCGCGGCGGGGACGGCCGACGCCGTCGGGGCGGCCGGACCGATGGGTGCCGCGGGGACGGACCGGTCGTCCAGGCCGTCCTGGGCCGTGCGGCCGGTCCACTCGGTAGGGACGGGCCGAGCCTGCCGACGGTGCCGCGCCTCCTGACCGTCCCGGTCCCCCTCGATGCCCCGGTCCGGCCATGACGTCCGGTCCGGGGCGTCCAGCCCAGGGCTCCGGTCGGAGCCGGGGCCGCGGTCCGGCTGGTCCGGCCCGTCGATCTGCGACTCGGCGAGTCCGACGCCTCGCTGGAACGCGGCCATCAGCCCGGGGTCGTGCGGGGCGTAGGCGTCCTCCGTGCGCGGGACTGGGGGTACCCGGAGCTGTGGGGCCAGGTGCTCCTGGGTGGTGCGCCGGGGAAGCAGCGGTCTCGTCGGGTCGCCGCCCGCGCCCCCGGTCTCGGCGAGGGCCGTGGTCGGTGTGTCTTCGGGCGGCCGGACCGACGGAGGGGGCCGGTCCTCGGCGCTCCGCTGCCGCGGGGGATGGTCGAGCCGCTGCCGTGGGTTCGCGGTTGGTACTTCCGCTTCCGGCGTCGGCTGCTGTTGTCGCGACGGTGCTGGTGCCTGACGGCCCTCTTGGCGGTGCGCCTGCTGTGTCGGTGCTTGTTGCTGATGAGCGGGTGACTGATGCGTCCGCTGCGGTGGCTGAGGGGTGGGTGCGATGTCCTCGTCCGGGCCGAGCAGGGCCTGTGGCAGGACCAGCACGGCCTGCGTACCGCCGTAGATGTTGCTCTGCAACCGGACCGCGATGCCATGGCGGTGTGCCAGTGACGCGACGACGAAGAGACCGATCCGGCCGTCCTGGAGCAGATGCGCGACGTCGACCTGGTCGGGATCGGCGAGCAGGGCGTTCATCCGCTTCTGCTCATGGACCGGCAGACCGAGGCCGCGGTCCTCGACCTCCAGGGCCAGCCCGGCCGTGACGCGCTGGGCGCGCAGCAGCACCTGGGTGTGCGGCGAGGAGAACACGGTCGCGTTCTCCACCAGTTCGGCCAGCAGGTGGATCACGTCGGCGACGGCGTGTCCACGCAGCGTGCCGTCGATCGGCGGCACCAGCTTGACCCTGGGGTACTGCTCGACCTCCGCGATCGCCGAGCGCAGGATCTCCGTCGTGCTGACCGGATTGCTCCACTGCCGCCGGGAGACCGCTCCGCCGAGGACCGCGAGGTTCTCCGCGTGCCTGCGGATGCGGGTGGCCAGGTGGTCGACGTGGAAGAGGCCCTTGAGCAGATCGGGATCCTCCACCTCGTGCTCCAGCTCGTCGAGCAGCTGGATCTCGCGGTGCACGAGCGACTGCAGACGTCGGGCGAGGTTGACGAAGACCTCGACCCGGTGCGCGTCCCCGTCGCCCCGTGCCGCGTCACCACCGGACGGCAGGGACGCCTCGGTGATCGCCGCCAGGGCCGTCTCGTGCGAGCGCGCCATTTCGTGTGCGAGCAGGTCGAAGGCGTCTCCACCGGGGGCCGCGGGCTCGGCCGGCGGCCGGGCGGGCACCGTCTCTCCCTTGCGCAACCGCTCCATGAGACGCCCCACTTCGGCCTGTCCGTGGGCACTGGAGCGACGAAGCGCCAGGCAGCGTCCGAAGACGGCGGTCGCCGTCCGGTTGGCACCGAGGAAGGCCGCGACCACGGCGGCGACCGCCGACGCCCCGCACGCGCCGAGGGTGATCCACAGTTCCTCGGAGGGGCGGATCTCGGTGGCCCGGACGGTGACGGCGACGGCGACGGCGCCGCTCAGCGCCGCGGCGACGGTCGGCAGCAGCGCGCTTCGCAGCAGCCGGGGGCGTATCCGCGATTCGGGCGATGTCCGAGCGGCACCCGGCGTGGGGGGAGCCGGTGCGAGGGCACGGGCGCCCGGTCGGCCGTGACGCCCGCCCTCCCGGCGTTCCGTGCGCGCTTCGGGCGCGCGTAGTTGTGACATTTCAGCGTCCTCGGTACATGGGGCACCAGGAATCGGCGTTCGGCGGTGACACCTGCGGTGGTCGGTCCGGTACGGGTCAACGGCGGGCCGACCGCGGAAAGATGAGCCCAGCGTTGATCTCCGGACACACACGGTAGTCGCGAACGGGCGACGCTTGGTGGGCTGTTCCGGAACTTACCCACCATCCGTCCCACGCCGGTATGGCGACTCGTACGCACGGCCGATTACGGCTGGCCCCAAGGAGCCGGCGGGGTCACGCGGGCCGACGCGGCCGCGGCACGGCCCACATCACCCGGCTCCTCGGCATCGGGCCGGGCACGCGGCGGGGGCCGTACCGGACGTCAGCCGACGCCTCGGGAACGAAGATCGGCCGAGATCAGAGCGGACACATGCTGAACACCTTGTCGCGCCTTTTCCGATCTTCCCGGACTCCGCGGTCCCGTGATACTGATCGCGGCGAGAGGCAGTGGCCCCTTCCCGTAGACAGGGACGGCACAGCTGAAATTCTTCTCGTCCATCGAGACCGCCATCGATTCCCGCCGTATTTCCGCGAACTGGACGAGGCGTGCCGGATCAGCCTTCGCCGATTGCGCTTCAGCCAGATAAGCCGTCAGCAGGAGGCCGGCGGCACCCTCCGCGTGGGGGAGCATCCGCTCCGCCGAGCGCGCGAGCAGTTGCTGGCTCCGGGAACGGATGACCTCGTCGAAAACCACCCTGTCACCGCGCGCCACCGCCATGCCCACGGGCATTCTCATCGCCATGTAGAGATCCACCAGATAGGGGGTCACGATACGCCGTAGCCTGTCGCCCTCGGGCACGAGCAGCCGGTCGGCGGCCCTGCTCAACAGCCCGGCGATGACCAGCCCCTCGTCCGCGTGAGAGAGCACGCCGCGGTCGTCCATGCGCTTGAGTATGCGATGGACCGTGGTTTTCGGCATTTCGAGTCGCCGCGCGGCCTCGTTCGCACTCACCGGTCCGTTCTCCGCCACGAACAACAGAATCCGTGCGACTTTGTCAATCGTCCGCGTTCCGGCACCTCCAGATTCCTTCCGTGCGATATAACCGGTCCCGCCCTCTTTCCCGGCAGGCGATTCCATGGGCGAAGCGCTTTCTCCCACCACTGAGCTTCCATTTTTCGATCATCATGGCCACGAGCCCCTAGGACTGCGAAGGATGCGAGAAGTGATCCACTCTTCATCCGTTCTTTCGCTTTCGCGAGAATGGTATCCGGCCGATATTACCGTACCGTATCCCATTCGACACCGATGCGCGTTCATGTGGTCGGCTTGAGGAAATAGACCATTCCTGTGACACGTGTGACGGAAAGGCACTTTTCCTTCCCGACCCCGCCGGGATCACCCGGTGCGCGGAGCGCGGTCGGCGAGCAGCGCCGCCAGAGAACGGACATGGGGCTCGCGCAGCATGGACTCGTGGCCGCCCGGCGAGGTGGTCATGTCGATGCCGGGGACCACCGCGCGCCATTCCTCCGACCGCGGATCGGACTCGTCCGGTTCGGGATCGCCGGCCCGTACGTACAGCACCGGGCCGTCGTAGGAAGCGGCGCCCGGTCGGTGGCCGCACAGTGCCGCGTAGTGCGCGAGGCGCAGCGGGACGAGCGTGGCGAGCACGTCCTCGGACGCCGTGCCGCGCAGTGTCTCCCGCTGGGCCTCGTACGTGCGCTCGTCCGCGGGGACCGACCCCGGCCATGGTGAGTCGAGCAGGACGGTCAGTGCCGGTCGCCGTCCGCGCAGGCGCAGTACGCGTGCCATTTCGAGGGCCACCACGCCTCCGAAGGACGAACCGCCGAGCCAGAACTCCCCTTCGGGACGGTCGGCGAGGAGTTCCTCGGCGTAGGCGGCCGCCATCTCGCACAGATCCTTCCGTGGCGCACCGCCCTGGCCGTCGAAGCCCCTCGCGGTGAAGCCGTGGGTCGGACAGCTCTCCGCGAGCGCCGCGGCGAGGGGCCGGTAGACCAGGGCTCCGCCGCCTATCGGGTGCACGAGGTAGAGCGGCGGTCCCGGGCTCTTCCGTCGCTCCGGGCCGAGGAGGCGGGTCAGGGCGCGGTACCGTCCGTCGCCTTCACCCGCGCCGTCGTCCGCCTTCTCCCGGATGGTCGCGGACAGGGCTCGTGGCGTCGGAGCCGCCAGGAGGTCCTGGGGCGTGACGTGATGTCCGACGGTCCGTCCGATGTCCGCCGCCAGCTGGACGGCGGTCAACGAGTCTCCGCCGAGATCGAAGAAGTCGTCGTCGGGGCCGGTCCCGGGAGAGCCGAGCGTCGTGCCCCACAACGTGGCGAGGGCCTTCTCCAGGCCGGGTCCGGCGGGGGCGTCGGAAGCGTCGGGGACGGAGGGCGCACCCCGGTCGCCGGGGCCGTCCGGTTCGGTCGTCCCGGCCGGGGAGGACGCCGCTTCCGGTTCGGTACGGCGGCCCGTGGGTGTCCCGTCGGCCGTCGCGTCCGTGATCCAGTGCTGTGTGCGTTCGAAGGGATACGTGGGCAGGGGCAGCCGGGGCTGCCGGTGGTCCTCGTCGAGCGCGTTCCGGTCGACGGCGACTCCCGCCTCCCAGAGCCGGCCCACCGACACGAGGAGGCGGCGGTAGGCGCTCCCCCGGTCA
This sequence comes from Streptomyces sp. AM 4-1-1, assembly GCF_029167625.1. Lineage (NCBI taxonomy): Bacteria > Bacillati > Actinomycetota > Actinomycetes > Kitasatosporales > Streptomycetaceae > Streptomyces > Streptomyces sp. AM 4-1-1. Next base: position 6,612,265 of record NZ_CP119145.1, on the reverse strand, counting down.
CGGGCCCTCCCGTAACCGGCGAATGCCCGCGTCCCCCGGCCGACCACCCCGTTGCGGGCGGCCCACCCTCCGAGCGTCCGGCCGGGTCCGATCTCCAGCAGGAGCCGGGGGCCGGCCACGGTCAGTGTCGCGAAGGCGTCCACGAGACGTCCGGTCCCCCGCAGTTGCCGCACCCAGTAGTCCGGATCGACCGCCTGCTCGTCCGTGATCCAGGTGCCCGTGACATTGGAGAGGAACGGCACACGGGGGCGGGAGAGGCGGAGATCCGCTACGGCCGCCCGGAAGTCGCCGAGTATCGGGTCGAGCGCCGGGGAGTGGGCCGCACGGTCGACGGGGATCGGGCGGTGCTCGACACCGCGTCGTCGCAGTCGCGACTCCAGGCGGGCGATGTCGTCGTCCGTTCCCGAGGCGACGCTGCGGTCCGGTGCCACGACGGCCGCCAATCCCAGCGACCCGTCCAGGAGTTCGGCCAGTTCCGCACCCGGCAGGGGGACGCTGAGCATCCGTCCGGGCGGAAGACCGCCGACGAGTCGGCCGCGCAGCATCGCCAGGCGCAGTCCGTCGGCCGGTGACAGGACGCCCGCGAGGCACGCGGCGACGCATTCACCGAGGCTGTGTCCCAGCATCGCGTCGGGACGGACGCCCCAGTGTTCCAGCAGCCGGCCGAGGGAGTACTCCACGGCGAACACCACCGGCATGGCCACCTGGGTGCGGCGGATCTCGTGCGCGGCCTCGTCGCTCTCCTCCGGCGGCGAGTTGAGGAGTTCGCGGACGTCCAGGCCGAGGCCGGGGAGAAGCGTCTCCGCGCAGAAGTCCAGCGCCCGGCGGAAGACGGGCTCGTAGGCGTAGATCTCCCGGGTCATCCCTGCCCATTGCTCTCCGAATCCGGGGAGCAGGAAGGTCACGGGGGGAGGCTCCGGGGGCGCCGCCGGGGCGGGTTCCGCGCGCGAGAGCAGTTCGGCGGCCTCGTCCCCGTTCTCGGCGACCCCGCTCCAGCGGTGCGGGAACGCCGCGCGTCCGGTCAGCAGCGTACCGGCGAGTGCCGGCAGCGCGACGGCGCGCGCCGTGTCGGCCATGGTGCGCGTCATCCGGGTCAGCGCCTCGGGGCCGCGTGCGGACAGCAGGATCAGCTGGGGGGAACGCGCGGGACGGCCCGGCCGGGGAGCGGGGGCTTCCTCCAGGACGGCGTGGGCGTTGGTGCCTCCGACGCCGAAGGAGCTGACGGCGGCCCTGCGGGGATGGTCGGACGCGGGCCAGTCCTCGGCGGTGCGCGGAAGCCGGAAGGGGGACGCCTTCAGATCGAGGTCCGGGTTCGGCGGATCGCAGTACAGGGCGGGTGGAACCGTACGGTGGTGCAGTGCGAGGGCCGCCTTGATGAACCCGGTGACTCCGGCCGCGACGTCCAGGTGTCCGATGTTCGCCTTCACGGAACCGATCGGGCAGTTGCCCGGCTCCGTGCCGAATGCCGAGCCGAGAGCGGACAGTTCGGACGGGTCGCCCAGCGCGGTGCCGGTACCGTGCGTCTCCACGTACCCGATCGTGCGTGGCGACACCCCGGCGGATGTGTGGGCGGCGGTGATGACGGCACGCTGCCCGGCGGGGCCCGGGGCGCTGTAGGACAGCTTGTCAGAGCCGTCGTTGTTGACGGCGGAGCCCTTGAGGACCGCGTAGATGTGATCGAGGTTCGCCCTGGCGTCTTCGAGCCGCTTGAGGAGGACGATGCCCGCCCCGCTGCCGGGGACGGTGCCTGCGGCGTCCGCCGAGAACGGTCGGCAGTGGCCGTCGGGCGACAGGATGCCTCCCGGTTCGTGCAGGTATCCGGCCCGCTGGGGAAGCCGGATCGACACCCCGCCGGCGAGGGCGGCCTCGCACTCGCCGGAGAGCAGACTACGGGCGGCGAGGTGGACCGCGACCAGTGACGTGGAGCAGGCGGTCTGCACCGTCATGGCCGGGCCGCGCAGATTCAGCCGGTAGGCGACGCGAGTGACGGCGAAGTCCCGGTCGTTGGCGATGAGCCGGACGAAGTCGGTCGCGCCTCCCAGGTCGGGTGTGCGGGTTCCGCCGTCGAGCAGTCGGTAGTCCGAGGCGCCGGTTCCGGCGAAGACACCGATGGGCCCGGGGAAGGAGTCCGGCACGCAGCCGGCGTCCTCCAGCGCCTCCCAGCAGCACTCCAGCAGCAGCCGGTGCTGGGGGTCCATCAGGTCCGCCTCACGGTTGCCGATACCGAAGAACCGCGCGTCGAACAGCCCGACCGCGCCGAGGACACCGGCGGCCGGCACGTATCCGGGGGAACTCGTCAGTTCGGTGCCGACGCCCTCCTCACGCGCCTCCTCGTCGGTCGGCCGGCTGATCAGCTCCGAACCGTTCCGTATCGCCTCCCACAATCGCTCGGGGTCGGCAGCGCCGGGAAAGCGTCCCGCTAGGCCGATGACCGCTATGTCTCCGGCCGGGGACTCCCCCGCCGGACCGTCGGGGAGTACGGCGTCGTTCATCGGGCCGGCCTCCCGTCCGGGTCGTCGCCCTCCCACGAGGGGACGTCGTCCGGTGGTCGCGGGTCCGTCCGCCCGGCCAGGAAGGCTCCGAGCCGGGCCGGGGTGGCGTACTCGATGAGGTCGAGCGTGCGCACACCGGTGTAGCCCAGCCGTCGGAGCTCCGCGCGAACCCTCAGGAGCAGTGCGGAGTCCCCGCCCAGTTCGAAGAAGGCGTCGTCCGGACCGACGGCGACACCGCCCAGGAGTTCGCCCCAGACCCTCATGACCGCGTCCCGGTGTTTTCCCGGACGGTCGTCCTCGGACGGGTCCGCCGCGGTCCGGGCCATGGCCGGCCGGCCGGCCGTCGCGAAGGGGTCGGGGAGCGCCTTACGGTCGAGCTTGCCGTTGTTCAGGACCGGGAAGCTGTCCAGAGTCACGATCCGGGCGGGCACCATGGCACGGGGCAACAGATCCAGGAGCTGCTTGCGCAACCCGCCCGCGCCACCGGTCCCGCTGTCCTCCCCCGCCACCCAGGCGACGAGCGTGGGGGTGCCGTCCTCCGGATCGGTACGCCGCGCGGCCTCCGCGCCTCGTACCCCGGCCAGTCGCAGGAGGGCGGCTTCCACGTCACCGAGTTCGATCCGGTTCCCGCGCACCTTCACCTGGCGGTCCTCACGGCCGAGGAATTCCAGTTCGCCGTCGGCACGTGCCCGGACCACGTCACCGGTCCGGTAGAGCCTCGCGTGTTCCGGGTCGCCGCAGGAACGGGGATTGGGAAGGAAGCGCTCCGCCGTCAGCCCCGGACCTCGGTGGTACCCGCGCGCGACCTGGGGGCCCGACAGGAAGAGTTCGCCCGGAGCGCCGTCCGCCCGTGGAGTCAGGTCGCGGGGCGCCAGGACATGGGCTCGGTTTCGACCGACCGGGCGGCCGATCGGTACGTGTGCGGTCGAGGTGTCCGGGGGGACGCACGTGTGCGTCAGCGTGACGATCGCCGCTTCGGTGGGACCGTAGGCGTTGACGAGTTCGGTGTCCGGCAGCATCCGGGTGAAACGCTCCACGACGCTGGGCGTCAGTTCTTCGCCGATCGAGAACAGCCGCCGTAAGGCGCCGCTCCCCGCTGCCGCGGGCTCCGCGAGAAAATCGCTCAATTGCGTCGGCACGAACAGCGCTTCGGTGATTCCCGCCGTGACGACGACTTCGGCCAGATACGCGGGATCGTGATGTCCTTCCGGATGGGCCAGCACCAGGCGGGCACCGCAGATCAGCGGCCAGAAAATCTCCATGACCGACACGTCGAAGCCGAACGGAGTCTTCACGAGAACACGGGAATCGGCGTCGAGCGGATAATTTTCGACCATCCATCGCAGGAATTCGGTCACGCCCGCGTGACTGTTGGACACTCCTTTCGGGCGGCCGGTGGAACCGGACGTGTACATGACGTAGAGGGTGTTCCCCGGTGCGGCGGACACCCCGCACGGCCCGTCCGCCGCTTCGCCGTGACTCACGTCCAGGACCGTCAGGGACTCCGGGCCGGCGGCGGCGTCACCTCCCGCCCATCCGCCGGGCCCGAGCAGCAGAATCCGTAGGTGCGCGTCGTCGACCGTCATGGCCAGCCGGTCCGCCGGCTGCGCCGGATCGAGCGGGACGTACGCGCCACCCGCGAAGGCCACCGCGAGCAGCGCCACCAGCAGTTCGGGGCCGCGCCGCATGCTGACACCGACCAGCACTTCGGGACCGACGCCCGCGGCCGTCAGTTGTCGGCCGAGTGCCCTGGCACGCCCGACGAGTTCGCCGTAGGTCAGGTCCGGCCGGTCGGCCATGGTGACGGCCACCGCGTCCGGGGTGCGCCGGGCCTGTTCCGCCACGAGTTCATGGAGAAGTTCCCGGCGCCGCGCGTCGAGGGAGCGGAATGCATCGGTCGTCGAATTCATGATGCGTCACTTTCCTTTCCGGGGGTGTATTCCCGACCCCACCCTCGCAGCCGCCGTCGCATGCCGATGCGGGGGTGTTCCACCAAGTGGTACTCGTGCTCCACGCCTGTCGGCCGACGCTCCTACGGTGAGAACGGAGGGACGCGAAGAACGCGTCCCGGTTTTCACACGGACGAGGAGTCGAGGATGAATACCGACCGGTTGCACAGCGGCGTCCCCGAGGAGTTCCCGCAGGTGAAAGTCCTGCTGGAGCGCTGTTCGGAGACACCTCACGGACGTGACAACGAATTCATGCGTCTGGTCGAGAAGAACGCGGCGACACCCCGGCACTGGATGCGTCTGCTCCGGCTGATCGACCTCTCACTGGACGCCCAGGTCACCGGATACGCCACCGGCGTCGCCCGCTTCTCCGCCCGGCCGGACGCCGACGCGTATCTGGCGTTCGCCCAGGTGAAGCTCGACGCGCGCCGTCTGATGCGGGAGGCCGAGACCGCCCTCCGCTACGACGGACCGCCCGTCACCGCCCTGGACCTCACGGCCTCGGCCTGCAGTATGCCGTGGTACTACCTGTGGCTCGGGTCCACGGCCGACCGGGCGGCGTCGGGACTCGGGCTGTACGTCGGTCTCGTGTCGTGGCACGAATTCTGCGTCGCGCTGGTCGAGGAGATCGACCGCCTCTCGATACAGCTGCCCGAGGAGTACGTCTTCGTCTTCCGGCGCTGGCAGCAGCGGCCCACCGAACTGCTCGACCAGTGCCTGCGGATGGCCGAGGAAGGGCTGAGCCGGTCCTCCTCGACCGATCAGACCATGGTCGCCGTCCGACTGGCCGCCGACAGCATGGCTCAGTTCCTGTCCGCCTGCGCCGTCTGAGGACGACCGGCCCAGCGCCGAAAGGAAACAGCATGACGGACCCACAACCGGAGTTCCTGCACCGCGGATTCGAACACCGGGCCGCCGAGGACGGCGACCGGGGCGCCCTGACCGACGGCGGTCGCACCCTCTCCTACGGCGAGCTCAACCAGGCCGCGAATCGGCTGGCGCACCATCTGCGGGAACGGGGCGCTCGTCCCGGTTCCCTGGTCGGCGTCATGGCCGGCCGCGGCGCCGACTTCGTCATCGCTCTGCTCGCGGTGCTCAAGACGGGCAGCGGATACGTACCGCTGGACCCCGACTACCCCACGAGCCGACTCCACCACATCATCGACGACTGCGCGCTGTCCCTCGTCGTCGGGGACCCCCGGTACGGCTCGTCGGTCGCGGCGCCCGGCACCGAGTTCGTCGACATGGGCCGGGCGTCGGTCGCCGACGCCCCCACGCACGATCTCGACGTGACACCCGATCCGCGGGACACGATGTATGTGATCCACACCTCGGGCTCCACGGGGCCGCCCAAGGGCGTGGTGATCACCCACGCGAACGCCGTACGGCTCTTCGAGCAGACCCGTGAGCCCCTGGGCATCACCGCCGACGACGTGTGGAGCGCGTTCCATTCCTTCGCCTTCGACTTCTCCGTGTGGGAGATCTGGGGCGCGTTGCTGCACGGTGGCCGGCTGGTGATCGTCCCGTACCGGACGGCCCGCGACCCCGAGGCGTTCTGGCGACTGCTGACCGGGGAACGCGTCACCGTCCTCAACCAGACACCGTCGGCGTTCCAGTACCTCATGGCCCATGCCCGGCGCGTCGCGTTCCCCCCGACCTCACTGCGCCTGGTCGTCTTCGGCGGCGAGGAGCTGCGGCCGGCCCGTCTGCTGCCCTGGTTCGACGCCTACGGGGATGTCTCACCGCTGATGGTCAACATGTACGGCATCACCGAAACCACCGTTCACGTCACTCTTCGGCCGCTGACCGCCGTTGACGCCGACCGTCCGGGCAGCCCCATGGGGGTGGCGCTCCCGGATCTCCGGCTGCACGTCCTGGACGACCGACTGGCGCCGGTGCCGCCCGGAGAGATCGGTGAACTGCACGTCGCCGGGGCGGGGTTGGCCGACGGCTATCTGGGCCGTCCCGCTCTCACCGCGGAGCGGTTCGTGCCCGACCCGTACGGACCGGTCCCCGGCGGCCGGCTCTACCGGACCGGCGACCTCGCCGAGATGACGCCGGACGGCGAACTCATGTTCCGGGGACGCGCGGACCGGCAGGTGCAGTTGCGCGGCTTCCGGATCGAGCCGGGCGAGGTGGAGGTGGCCCTGCTGGCGCTGCCCGGCATCGCCGAGGCCGCCGTGGTGGTGCGCGAGGACGAGGACGGCGAACCCGCGCTCGTCGCGTACGTCGTCGAAGGCGTCGAAGGGGCGTCCGAGCCCGCGGCGGTACGGGCCGCACTCGCCCTGCGTCTGCCACGCCATCTGCTCCCCGCGGCGGTGGTGGGGGTGAAGGTCCTGCCGACGACCCATCAGGGCAAGCTGGACATGTCCGCGCTCCCCGACCCGTGGTCCGAGAAGCCGGAGACCGCGTCCCCCCTCTCCTCCCCCGCCACCGCCACAGCCGTCGCCCCGGCGGCGGACGGCACGCCGCCGTTCTCGCTCGCGGAGACGATCGCGGCGGTCTGGGCCGATGTCCTGGGACTCCCCCGGGTCGGGCCCGACGACGACTTCTTCGCCCTCGGCGGTGATTCCATCCGGGCCACCCGAGTCGTCGCCCGTGCCCGCGAACACGGGGTCGAGTTCGGCGTGGCGCAGTTGTACGAGACGCCGACCGTGCGGGAGATGGCCCGGTCGACGGGATCGTCGGGACCGGCGCCGGAGGGAGCGGGGTCCGGCGGGGCCGGGGCGGGACCCGGCGGAGCGGGGGCGGACGTCCACCCGGTGTCCGGTACGCAGGCGGGGATCATCTACGACTGCGAGGTCGACACCGACCCCACTCTCTACCGGGTCCTCGCGGCGGTCCGGCTCACCGGTCCTCTCGTCCCGGACGCCTGGCGGCGGGCACTCGCCCTACTGGCCTCGCACCACGAGGTGCTGCGCGGTTCGTTCGACCTCGACGCGATCGGGGGACCCGCCCAGCGCATCCGGCCACATGTGCGGATACCTCTCTCCGTCGCCGAGGTGGCGCCCTTACCGGCCGATCCGGACGAGAACGTACGGCGGGCGTGGCGTGAGGAGTGGGTGTACGAGATCGACACGACCACCGCACCGCCTCTCCTCGCGCGTCTGCTCCCGTACGCCGACGGCTCCTACCACCTCGCGCTCGTCGTCCACCACGCGCTCCTCGACGGCTGGAGCTTCGCTCTGCTCTGCGCGGAACTCCTGGCCGCCTACCGGGCGGACATCCGCGACGAGCCACAGCCGCGAAGCCCGGCACACGCGTGGGACGACACCTGGGGGCATCTGGAGCGCGAACGGTCGGCCGCGACCGATCCGCTCAGCGAGAAGTTCTGGCGTGCCCGGCTCCACGGTCTCGATCCGGGGCCGCTCCCGGCCCCCGTCGCCGACGACGGCCCAGGACGTCTCACGGCGGGCGAACCGGTCACGGCTCTCCTGGCCCCGGACACCTTCGAGACGTTGCGGCGGACCGCTCATGACCTCTCGGTACCGGTGCGGTCGCTCTTCATGGCCGCCCAACTGTGGTCGTCGGCCGCGCTCACCGGGCACCGCACGCCGGTCGTCGGACTCGTGTCGCACGTACGCCCCGAAAACAGTGCGGGCGACCGGGTGATGGGCATGTTCCTGAACCTCTTCCCGGTCACCGCCGAGTTGACGGACGACCTCGGCTGGCCCGATCTGGTCCGCCTGGTCTTCGAGCAGGAACGCGCCGTGATGCCTCATCGTCGGGTGCCACTGTCCCGATTGACCTCATGGCACGGGGGGCCACTGTTCCACACGGTCCTCACCTACACGGACTTCCGGGTGCTGGACCGGAGGAACCGGGGTCCGGTACGGGAGTGCGGGGACTGGCTCTTCGTCAACCACACCTCGTTCCCCCTCTACACGGAGATCCAGCGGGCCCCCAGCGCGGACCACGCCACGCTGACGACCCGCGCCCACCCGGCACGGACCTCTCCCCTCACCGCTACGCGCACGGTCACGCTGATGACCCGGGCCCTCGCGTCCTTGGCGACGACCCCGGACCACCGCCTGCCGCCCCTGCCCGATCCCGACGCCATGTCCCTGAAGGAGACATCATGACCACGACACCGTCCCAGGAGCTGTGCCACGTCGTACGCAACGACGAGGACCAGTACTCGATCTGGGAGTCCGCCGCCGGCGATCCTCCCGACGGCTGGACCGCCACCGGATTCTCCGGCCCCCGGGCCGACTGCCTCGGCCACATCGAAGAGGTCTGGACCGACCTGCGTCCCCGCAGTCTGCGCGAGCGGGCCTGACCCCTCCCGTCAGTCGGCCGCGAGACGCAGCTGGGCCGACTCGACGGGCGGCCAGACGGACCAGCCGCCCTCGGCGGGGCCGGCCACCGGTCGCCACCAGGGGACCACCACTGGTCTGTCGGCCGGCTCGAACGGTTCGCCCGGCCGGGGCACCGCGACGGCGACACGTGCCTCGTGCGCGGCGAACATGGTCCGTTCGGCCGGCTCCGCCCACGGGTGGAAGGCCAGGTTGAACGTCCCCCAGTGGATCGGCAGCAGGACGCCGTCCGGCTTCCCGCCCTGGAGGTCCAGATGGGCGCGGACGCCCTCCTCGGGGGTCATGTGGATGTCCGGCCAGAAGTCGCTGTACGCGCCGATCTGGATCATCGTCGCGTCGAAGGGGCCGTGCGCGGACCCGATCTCCTCGAAACCCGGGAAATAGCCCGTGTCACCACTGTGGTAGATCCGGTGTTCGGGCCCGGCCACGGCCCAGGAGGCCCACAGGGTGTGCTGCTGGTTGCGCAGTCCGCGCCCGCAGAAGTGACGGGCGGGGGTGGCGGTCAGGCTGATCCCGGCGATCCGCGCGGTCTCGTTCCAGTCCAACTCGTACAGCCGGTCGGCGGGTACGCCCCACCGTTCCAGATGCGCGCCGACCCCCAGCGGCACCGCGAAGGCCGTCTCCGTGCGTGCCAGGGCGCGGATGGTCGGCAGATCGAGATGGTCGTAGTGGTCGTGGGAGATGACCACCACGTCCACGGGGCCGAGCGCGGCCAGCGGCAGCGGTGTCGGGTGCACCCTCTTGGGACCGGCGAAGGGGAACGGTGAACAGCGCTCACCCCATACCGGGTCGAAGAGCACCCGTCGGCCGTCGATCTCCGCGAGCACGCTCGAATGGCCCATCCAGGTGAGGCGCAGTCCGTCGGCCGGCGGTTCTCCGAGGTCGGCGAGGGTGGTGGTGTGCACCGGCACGGTTCCGGCGGGTTCCCGGAGGGCGCGCTCCTCCTTGTTGAAGTAGACCTTCGCGAACTCCCTCATCGACGCGGACGGACGGATCCGGGCCCCGACCGGATTCCGGAACGCGCCGTCGACGAAGTTGGGTGAGCGCCGGATGCGCTCCATCCGGGCGTCCGCGGGATCGGCTCCGAACGCCGCGGGTCGTATCGCCCGCAGCCGGGCGCGGAGCGGGAGCAGGGGGTCAGCACCGGTCACAAGAACTCCTGGGGGCGTCGGTGTCGTCTCATTGTCGGGCGGGTCGTACGGCGGTGCGAGAGGGGAGCGGCCAATGGGGCGTCCGGCGCGATCGGGGCGGGCTCAGCCACGTGGCCGGCCGTACACGTGCTCGACGCGCAGGCTCAGGACGAGCCGGCGGTCCTGGACCATCGCGCGGCGGAAGTCGTCCCAGTCGGGGTGCTCGCCCCGGACGTCCCGGTAGAGCCTGATCAACGCCTCCACCGCCGCGTCGTGCGGATCGGCGGCGACCGGCGACAGCTCGGCCACGCAGTCCGCGACCGTCCAGGCCCAGCGGTCCTCGCTGGTGACGTGATAGCTCGCCCTCGGGTCCCGCCTCAGGTTGCGGGTCTTCGCGCGGCTGTCCGTGAGGGACACCCGGATGACGCCTTCGCCCGGGTAGTACATGTGATTGACGTTGGAGAGCTGGGGCCGGCCGTCCCGTTTGAGTGTGGTCAGAACTCCTCCGTCGTGCTCGGTCAGGAGCCGCAGCAGCGTCTCCCGTCGGTCGTCGGCCCCCGCCGCGGAGCCCGTCCCGGGCCGCGTGCCGGAAGGCGTGCCGTTGCCGGACCCGGAGTGCGTGTCGAATTCCGTCATGCCGAATCCAACGTACGTGCACACCGCAGGATTCCGGGTCCGGACGATCTTCGGTGTCTCACCTCCGGCCGACGACCGTCGCGAGGCCGCCGACGCGAACACGGGCTCCTCCGACATTCCACTCGTCCCTCCCGCCGTGGCGGGCCGGTGTCTCCCGGTCGGCGGCACCGGCCCGCCACCAGGCCGCGACCAGGACGGCTCCGCCGCACGGTCCGCGGCGTGAGCCCGCCGCTGTCCTCTTCCTTTCCCCGTTTCCCGCAGTTCCTCGCCTCCACCGCTTCCCCGCGCTCCCTCTTCTCCAGCGCCGGGTCAGGAAGCGCCGTGTCCACCGGAGGGGACCGGGTCGGTCCGGGTCGGTCCGGCACGCGTCAGCGCGCGTGCCGGTGCCGGTCAGCGCGGGTCACGTCTGACGCAGTGGGGCGTACGCCTGGCCGTCGAGCCCGAAGGTCCAGGCGACACCGTCCTTCGCCGTCCTGGTCGACGGCGGAACCCTCAGCCAGTAGACGCGGTGCGTACCGTCCGGTTCCGGGGTGGAGTTGACTACCTCGACCATCACCACGTCCTCGTCGCCGTCCAGCGCGATCCGCCAGAGAACGCCCGTCTCGTCCCGGTGCACCGGCTCGGCGCCCGACTCGGCGAGGTAGCGGTCGTAGCCGTAGTGCTCCAACATCACGCGACGCAGTTCCGCGTTCTCCTCGGCGCGTATGCGCTCGGGAGTCAGGGACGGCAGTCCGGCCAGGAACTCGGAGGCCACGGGCATACCGTGCCAGGCGTGCAGGACGAAACCGTCGCGATACACGAGCGCCGGGCCGTCACCACGGTCGAGCCGGCCCGCCTCGTCGCGGTGCAGGATGACGGGCCGCTCGCTGATCACCACGGCACGCTCGTACGGCCACCACCAGCCGGCGTTCCTGGCGACATCGGCGAGACCGGTCAGCCGATCGCCCCGGCCGTCGAACGCCGCGAGCCAGGCCGCGTCGTGCTGGCCGAGCACCGCGTCCAGCAGCACCAGCCGGACGTCCGCCGCGTCCTCCGGGCGCAGGGTGAGCGCCTCGACCACTCCGGCCCGTATCCGCTCGGCGAGCGCGGCCGTGGTCTCCCAGAGCTGGGCCCCGGTCGCCGCCCACAGGGCCGACCAGCCCGCCGGCCCCAGCTCGTCGTGCAACCGGCGGCGCTCCTCGGCCCAGGGCACGGTGCGTACCCGCTCGCGCACCGGGCTTCCCGCGTCGACGAGCTTCTCCACGGCCTCCACGGCCGACCTGGGCGAGTCCGCCCAGATGATCCGTTCCGGTTCCGCGAGCCCCGCGGTGCGGTAGGCGAGCCGCACCCCGTCCTCCGCCGCGGCGCGGTCCGCCGCGCCGGTCGCCGCTGCCACGGCACGCCATTCGGTGGTGTACTGCATCGGTTGTCCCCGTCCCCTGATCTCTGATCGTCGTGTCCCTGATCCCCGCGTCCCGGCTCCGACGGTCCCGTCCCTCCCGACCGCGTCGCCGCGCACCGCACCCGGCGGTGTCAGTCGGCGACGATCCTGACCGCCCCCGGCGCGTACTCCCGCTGCCGGACCACCCGGAACCATCCGGCGGGCAGCGCTATGCTCGCGTGCTCCTCGTGCACCACCCGTCCTCCCTCGGGGAGATGGAGCAGCATCGGCCCGGACGGACCTGCCTCGCGCGTCAGTCCGCCGGGGCCGGGGATCGCGTGCGCATGACCGGTGACCTCGCCCAGAGCGAGCACCAAACGCCCCCGGCCGTCCCGTGGTTCCCCCGGCGCGTCCACGACGTGCGCGGGTACCGCCGACTCCTCCAGCGCCATGATCAGTACATCGCCCTGCCGGTACACAGACGTCCCCCTTCATCGGCCGCACCCGCTGTGCCGCCCACGACGAAAACGCTACGGCGGGGGTCTGACAATCGCGGTCCCGCCCGAGGCGTTGTCAGTGCCGCTTGATAGACCTTGCGGGCATCAGCCGTTCCCGAGTTCCAGGAGTCCAGGGCCATGTACGGTGTCGCCCATCTGACCGAGTTCTCCGGTCTTCCCGTCGTCGACTTCCCACCCCCGTCCGGCGATGTCCCGGTGCCCGCCGCGGGCGATGTCGCGTGGCGGATCTGGGTCGACCCGTACGGCGACGAGAAGGACGAACGGACCTGGGACGAGGAGTTCCGGTCGTTCCTCGGCACCGTGGACCCGGCGGAGGTACGCGCGCTGATCATCGGTCAGTGGGGCGAGGCGTACGACCGGAATTCGTCGTACCCGATCAGCGAGATCATCGCCGCGGCCGACCGGCTGACCTCCCTGGAGGCGATTTTCGTGGGGGACATCGAACAGGAGCAGAGCGAGATCTCCTGGATCGAGCAGTCCGACGTCACGGCCCTGCTCGACACGTTCCCCGCTCTCGTCGAACTGGGGGTGCGCGGCGGGTCGGGCCTGGTCTTCCCGCCCGTACGGCACGATCGGCTGCGGTCGCTCACCATCGAGTCGGGCGGGCTTCCGGCCGAAGCGGTACGGGGAGTGCTGGCGAGCGAGTTCCCGGCGCTGGAACGGCTCGATCTCTGGCTCGGTGTGTCGGCGTACGGCGGGGGCACCGGAGTCGGTGACCTGGCTCCTCTCCTGTCCGGCGCCCGTTTTCCCACTCTGCGCCATCTCGGGTTGCGCAACAGCGAGTTGGAGAACGAGATCGCCGCGGCCATGGCCTCGGCCCCGGTCGTCGCCCAGCTCCGTGTCCTCGACCTGTCGCACGGCACGCTGGGTGACGAGGGCGCCGCCGCGCTGTTGGAGGGCCAGCCGCTGACCCATCTCGAACTGCTCGACCTGCACCATCACTTCCTCACCGAACCGATGGAGCGCCGCGTCACCGAGGCCCTGGAGCCGTACGGCGTGCGGGTCGACCTGACGCAGCGTGAGGAGCCCTGGGGCAGCGGTGGGCCCGAGGGCCGGTACACGACCGTGGCGGAGTGAACCGTGCCGAACGCAGCGAGGACCCACCGTGCCAACGCCTGACACCAGCACCAGCACCAGCACCAGCACCAGCACCAGCACCACGGAACCGCACGGCCCTGACATGAGTGCCGTCGTGGGCAGCCATGACCTGCTGATGATCACGCTGGACACCCTTCGGTACGACGTGGCGGCGGAGCTCGCCGCCGCCGGGGCCATCCCGAACCTGGCCCGCCATCTGCCGGGCGGGGCCTGGGAGAAGCGGCACGCGCCCGGCAGCTTCACCTATGCCTCGCACCAGGCGATCTTCGCGGGCTTCCTCCCCACGCCCGCCGAACCGGGCCCGCATCCCCGGCTGTTCGCCGCGCGCTTCGCCGGCAGCGAGACGACCGCCGACGGCACCTTCGTGTTCGACGCGCCCGATCTGCCGTCGGGTCTCGCCGACGCCGGATACCACACGGTGTGCGTCGGCGGCGTCGGATTCTTCAACCGGCGGGGCCCGCTCGGGTCCGTGCTGCCCGGCATGTTCCGGGAGAGCCACTGGGAGCCCGGATTCGGAGTCACGTCACCGACCTCCTTCGAGGAGCAGGTGGCCCGCGCAGAGCAGATCGTCGGCCGGCTCCCGGCCGGACAACGGCTGTTCCTCTTCGTCAACGTGTCCGCGCTGCACCAGCCCAACTGGTTCCACGGGCCCGGCGCCACACCCGAGGCAGGTGACACGCGCGCCACGCACGCCGCCGCGCTGGAGTACGTCGACCGGCACATCGGCCGGCTCTTCGAAGCCGCCGCCTCCCGCGGCCGTTGCTTCGCCATCGTCTGTTCCGACCACGGCACGGCGTACGGAGACGACGGCTACACCGGTCACCGGCTCGGTCACGAGGCCGTCTGGACCGTTCCGTACGCCCATTTCTTCCTGGAGCCGGAGGAACACCGATGACCGCACAGCACAGCGCACGCACCACCGGCCCGTATCAGAGCTACGTATACGCCTATCCGCACAAGACGTCGTACCGGGAGCTGAGCGCTCTCCCCGGGGGCCGGCCCGCGCTGCGCGAGCTGTGGGCGGCGGAGCGCAAGGACCCGCTCTCGCTCTATCTGCACATCCCCTTCTGCGAGGTGCGCTGCGGCTTCTGCAATCTCTTCACCCGGATCGGCGCGCCCGACGAGCTGACCACCCGCTACCTCGACGCCCTCGACCGGCAGGCGACCGCCGTCCGGGACGCACTCGGCGACGACGGGCCGGTGCGGTTCGCCGCCGCCGCGTTCGGTGGTGGCACGCCCACCTACCTCTCGGCGGGTGAGCTCGACCGGCTCTGCGACATCGCGGAGAAGCGGATGGGCGCCGAGCTGCGGTCGGTGCCGCTGTCCGTCGAGACCTCGCCGTCGACCGCCAGCGCCGACCGGCTGACCGTGCTGGCCGACCGGGGAGCCACCCGGATCAGCATCGGTGTGCAGAGTTTCGTCGACGCGGAGGCGCGTGCGGCGGTGCGCCCGCAGCGCCGCACGGACGTCGAGGCGGCGCTCGGCCGCATCCGTGACACCTCCGTACCGGTCCTCAACATCGATCTGATCTACGGCATCGAAGGACAGACCGAGGACACCTGGCGCACCTCGCTGGACGCCGCACTGGTCTGGCGGCCGGAGGAGTTGTACCTCTACCCGCTGTACGTACGTCCGCTGACCGGTCTCGGCCGGCAGGGCGCGGGCGGCGCCGGTTCGACGGCGGACACCGACGCGGCCTGGGACCGGCAGCGGCTGCTTCTGTACCGCGCGGGCCGCGATCATCTCCTCGCCCACGGCTACGAGCAGGTGTCGATGCGGATGTTCCGCCGGATCGGCGCCCCGCAGGAGGGACCGGACGATCACGCCTGCCAGACCGACGGCATGATCGGTCTCGGCTGCGGCGCCCGCTCGTACACCTCCACGCTGCACTACTCCTTCGACTACGCGGTGGAGACGCGCGAGGTGCGCGGGATCATCGACGCCTACACCACCACCGAGGACTTCTCGCACGCCGAGGTGGGCCGTGTCGTCGACGGGGGCGAGGCGCGCAGACGCCACTTCCTGCAATCGGTCCTCCAGGCCCGGGGCCTGCCGGTGGCCGAGTACCGGGAGCGGTTCGGCGCGGCGCCCGCCGACGACTTCCCGGCCGAGCTGGAGCGTTTCGAGGCACGCGGCTGGCTCGACCCGTCCGCCCCGGCCTCCGGGCTGCTGCGGCTCTCGCCCGAAGGTCTGGCGCACTCCGACGCACTGGGCCCCGAGCTGTTCTCCCCCGCCGTACGGGCCGCGATGGCCACGTACGAGACGAAGTGAGCCCGCCGATGGACCTGACGATCCTCTACCGCGGCCCACTCGCGTCCTGCGACTACTCCTGTCCGTACTGCCCGTTCGCCAAGCGGCGTGACAGCCGGGAGCAACTGCGCGCCGACCGGGCCGCGCTGGAGCGGTTCACCGGGTGGGCCGCCGCGCAGACCGGCGACCGGCTGTCGGTTCTGTTCACACCGTGGGGTGAGGGACTGGTCCGGTCGTGGTACCGGCGCGCGATGGTCGATCTGGCGCGGCTGCCGCAGGTGCGCCGGGTGGCGATACAGACCAACCTCAGCGGCCGCACCGGCTGGCTGGCCGCGGCCGAGAACCCCGCCCGCGCGAAGATCGCCCTGTGGTGCACGTATCACCCGGATGAGACACCGTACGAGCGCTTCCTCGGCACATGCCGGGAACTGACCGCGCTCGGGGTGCGCCACAGCGTGGGTGTCGTGGGCCTCGACAGCCACCTCGGCGAGGCGAGGCGGCTGCGCGCCGCCCTTCCGGACGAGGTGTACCTCTGGGTCAACGCGGCCGAGGGGCACTCGTACACGGACGAGGAGGCGGAACGCTGGACGGCCCTCGATCCTCTCTTCCCGTACAGCCGCCACCCGCATCCGTCGGCGGGAGCGGCCTGCCGGACCGGTGAGTCGGTCGTCTCGGTGGACGGCGACGGCACGGTGCGCCGCTGCCACTTCGTCCGGACCGAGCTGGGCAATCTGTACGACGGCAGCTACCGGCGGGCGCTCGGCCCGCGTGCCTGCCCGCTCTCCGTCTGCGACTGCCACATCGGCTATGTGCATCTGGAGAGGCTGCCGCTGTACGACGTGTTCGCCGGCGGTGTACTGGAGCGCGTGCCCGCGACCGTTCCGCCCCGGCCTGCGCTGCCGGTGATCCGCGTGTGAGCGGAGAGCCAGGGGCGCTCTCGTCACCGATGCCGCCGGAACCCGGCCCACCGATGACGACGCGGCTCACAGCGGCAGCAGGTCCGGGCGCTTCGCCTCGACGTGGTCACCGGAGGACTCGCCGCGCAGTCGGCGCCCGATCCAGGGCACCAGGTGCTCGCGCGCCCAGTGGATGTCGTCGCGGCGGACCTCCAGCGTGCCGCGCTGCGCCTGCGGCGGCCACTCCTGGTCGGGGTCGGCCGGCACATCGAGGCCGAGGACCTGGGCGGCGCGAAGGGCGACCCGGGTGTGCCCCTCCGGCGACAGGTGGAGCCGGTCGGTGTCCCAGGCCCGCCGGTCCTGCACGGACCGCAGCGACCACAGATCGAGCACCGGGCAGTCGTAGCGGTCGGCGATGGACCGCACATGGGCGGTGTACGTGGCGACCTTGCCGCGCAGATGACGCAGCACGGGGACGCCACGGGTGTCGAAACCGGTGGTGACCAGGACGGTACCGACCGACCGGGTCAGCTCGGCGACCGCGCGTTCGAACCGCTCGGCCACGTCGTCGGGGTCGGTGCCGGGCCGGATGATGTCGTTGCCGCCCGCGCAGAAGCTCACCAGGTCGGGGGCGAGCTCCTTGGCGCGCGGTACCTGCTCCTCGACTATCTGGTCGAGGAGGCGTCCGCGTACGGCGAGATTGGCGTACCGGAAATCGCCGTGCCCGTCGCCGTCCGAACTCTCCGGCGGGCCGGAGGCCGGGAGTTGGTCCGCCAGCAGGACCGCGAAACGGTCCGCCCAGCCGACGAAGGAGCCGTCCGGGCCCGGATCTCCGACGCCTTCGGTGAAGCTGTCGCCAATCGCCGCGTACGACCCGATGACGCCACGCTGCCTGTTTCTCGAATCGTTTGCCACAAGGGCATATCTTGCACCGCCGAATGTGACCTACGCGACCGTAATACGGGGTTGACGGGGGGTGAGAAAGGCCACCCGGTCAGTTTTTGGTAAAGCCGGAATAAGCGAAGAGGGGCGAAGCGCCGTGGCGCTTCGCCCCTCTTCGCTCAGGTTCCGTTCACCGGGTCACCGGTCACGGGCTCCGGCCGGATCAGACGGAGACACCGTGGGAGCGCAGGTAGCCGAGCGGGTCGATGTCCGAGCCGTACTCCGGGCCGGTGCGGACCTCGAAGTGGAGGTGCGGTCCGGTGGCGTTGCCGGTGGCACCCGAGAGCCCGATCTGCTGGCCGACGCTCACGCTCTGGCCCGCGGAGACGGAGAGCGAGGACATGTGGCCGTACTGCGAGTAGTGGCCGTCGGCGTGCTTGATGACGACCTGGTTGCCGTAGGCGCCACCCCAGCCGGCCGTGACGACGGTGCCGGAGGCGATCGCCTTCACGCTCGTGCCGGAGGCGGCCGAGAAGTCGATCCCGGTGTGGCTGCCGCTGGACCAGCTGGAGCCGGAGGCCCGGTAGGACGTGGTCACGGGGGCGTTGACGGGGGCGATGTAACCGGTGGCGCTGCCCTGGTCGGCCGGCTTCGAGGTGCCGGTCCCGTTGGACGACGAGGAGGTCGACGAGGAGGTCGAGGCGGAGGTCGACGAGTTCGAGGCCGAGGTGCCCGCCGACGACGGCTTCTTCGCCGGAGAGGAGGACGGCTTCGAGGAGTGCGAGTGCGAGGGCGCCGAGTGGGTCTTCGATCCGGTGGACGCCGCGGACCCGGCCGACTTGGCACCGAGGGTCAGCTTCATGCCGGGGAAGATCAGGCTCGGGTTCTCGCCGACGACCTGGCGGTTGTCCTGGTACAGCTTCTGCCAGCCGCCCTTGACCTTGTGCTCGGCGGCGATCTTCGACAGATAGTCGCCGGAGACCACGGAGTAGGTCTTCGTCGAGGACTGCTTCTTCGCCACCGGGGCGACCGGGGCCGCGTGCGAGGCCGCGGCGGGCGTCGCGGTGGCGGGCGCGGCCTTCTCGGCGGCGTGCGCGCCGGTGGCGCCGATCAGCGGAAGCGCGATGACCGCGCCGCCGGTCCCCGCGGCGATGACGCCACGGGAGATGGGGCCGGTCTTGATACGACGGTGCTTACCCGTTGAGGGCATGGTGCGTTCCTCTCCGACGCCTGCGAGGTGAGCTGTCGGGTTCGGGCTGGAGATGCCCGGCCGCGTTGCTGCGCGACTTCACCCCGAGCCGTCCGGACTTCTCCGGACAGCGGCTTACCTGGGTCCCCCGCTCCTGCCACGTACGAGTAGATGGGAATTCCGGACGGCGGCAGGATTAGGCGGTCCGACCGGATTGAGGGTGACCGTAAGCGAGTGAGGACGACAGGAACAAGCCATCGGTTGCGTTCCGGAATCCGCACTTCTATTTCGTTACGGAAGCGCCGTCACACTCCGTGGATTACCGATCTTGAATTTCCGCGCGGCGCCCGGATTCCCCCTCGGCCCACCCGCCACACACCGTCACGGATATGATCCCGCTCACCCGCCCGAGGCTATTACTGCCGCAAATACCTCATGGCGCTTCAAATAACCCAATATGGACATGTCGCGATCATGAAGACAGCCGACCCCCGCGACTCGGACCGTGTGACCCCGGTCAATTCATCTCCAAATAGGGCGAAACGGCTCAGGGGCAGTGCGCGAACGGGTGCGGGAACGAGTCCAGGACGGCTCCGGCAAGACGACGGCCGCACCATGGCCGCCCGCCGGACCGGTGTCGTAGGGTCGCGGGCGGCCCCGCATCGACGAGCCCGCCCGAGCCGACATTCCAGGAGGCCCCTGTGACACAGCAGTCGCCGCAGATCCCGTCGGCGGAACCCCGACTGGCGGGTGTCCGCAATTTCCGTGACGTGGGTGGACTGCCGACAGCCGACGGGCGGAAGGTGCGGTACGGGCGTCTCTTCCGCAGCGGGCATCTGGCCGGTGCCACCGCCGACGACACGGCGTTCCTGAGCGGGCTCGGCCTGCACACGGTCTTCGACTTCCGCAACGCCGCGGATCAGCGGCTCGACGGTCATGACGTGGCGCTGCCCGGCGTACGGCATCTGAACATCCCGCTCTCCGACCCCGCCGACGGCGCCGAGTTCTGGCGGATGGTGCGCAGCGGCAGCCTCGAACAGCTGCGTTCGCTCCTGAGCGGTGGGAGGGCGGTGGACCGGATGACCGCCTCGTACCGCGAGATGATCCGCACCCGCACCACCGAGCACGGCCGCGTCCTGCGCACGCTGGCCGAGGACGGCGTGCCCGCGTTGCTGCACTGCGCGGCGGGCAAGGACCGGGCGGGGCTCTCGACAGCCGTCACACTGCTCGCCGTGGGTGTCGAGCGGGACGCGATCGAGACCGACTATCTGAAGTCCAACGACGCGCACCACCGCTACCGGGTGCGCCGCACCTCGGCGGCCGGGACGTCCGCCGAGGTGATGGAACTGCTCGGTCCGCTTCTCGACGCCCGCGCCGCGTACCTCTCCGCGGCCTTCGGCGCGATCGACGAGACGTGGGGCGGCACCGACCGTTATCTCTCCGAGGGGCTGAAGATCACTCCACGCATTCGTGAGCGGCTGCGCGAGCACCTTCTCGACGCGGCGTGACGACCGCCGCGCTCTTCCACCAGGGACGACGAGGCAGCCCCTACTGGTTGTGCATTCCCACGGTGAACAGCAGATAGATGAACCCCGCGATGACGTGTCCGGCCACCAGATAGGCGACCAGCCGGATGACGAGCCCGCGCGGCATCTTCCGCTCGATGGGGTCGTACTTCAGGGACTTCGGGGTGAGCGGGTCGTGCTCCTCGGACATGGCGGCCTTCTCTCTCGACGGCTGCGGCGACGGGGATGCCCGCCACGCTTCAGCGACTTCAGCGAGGATGTGCCCCGCTGCCGAGACACAGCTCGGCAGCGGGGCTCTGCAGCAGGGTGTGGACGAAGAGCAGTTCCGCACCACCGCGGTCGACCGCCGCGATCCGGTGCGGGGTCAGTGAGTCGAAGTGCGCACTGTCACCCGCGGTCAGATCGTGCACGGTGTCCCCGAGGATCACCCGGAGCGGCCCTTCCAGCACGTACAGCCACTCCTCACCGGGGTGGACACGCACCAGATCGCCCTGCGTCCCGTAGGGAACCCGGACGCGCAGCGCCTGCATCGCCCGTCCGGAACCACCGGCCTGCTGGTACGTCCAGCCGTCGGCCTCGGCCCTCTCCATCCGGCGGCCCCGGACGATCGCGTCACGTTCGGGGGGCATCTCACCGAGCAGTTCGGAGACCGTCGTACCGTAGATCCTGGCAAGCCCGAGCAGCATCGGAAGCGAGGGCTGCCGATGGCCCGTTTCGAGCCGGGAGAGATGGGCGGGTGAGAGCCCGGCCCACTGCGCCGCGGTCTCCAGGGTGAGACCACGGCCGCGGCGCAGATCGCGCAGGCGTGGCGCGATTCCGGGAAGCTCGTCGGCGGTCGCCGTGTCCGGAGGGTTCATGCCCCCATTGGGCCAGGAACTTTCCTCTCAGGCAAATTTCTTGCCCGAGAGGCAAACCCGGGAGGCGAATTCCGGAAGGACGAATCCCCGGGAGACGGGCCCCTTCCGCGCGCCTCCCTGTCCGCACCGGACGGACCGGTCAGCGGTTGGCGACCGCCTGCTTCACCAGTGTCCGGCCGAAGTCCCACATCAGGCCGCCACCACTGTGCGCGTCGTCCATCACAGCGGTGAACGCGGTGACGAACCTGTCCACCTCCGGCTCCCCGATGACCAGCGGCGGAATCAGCTTGATCACTTCCAGATGGTCCCCGGACACCTGGGTCAGGATGCGGTGCCGCTGGAGCAGCGGTACGACGACCATCTGCGCGAAGAGCCCCTTGCGGGCGGCCTGGAGCATGGCCCAGCGGCCGCGGAGCTTGAGCGAGGTGGGGCGGCCGAACTCGATGCCGATCATCAGTCCACGGCCCCGGACCTCGTGCAGCAGCTCATAGCGGTCGACGAGCGCGGCCAGCCGTTCGCGCAGCAGATCACCGGTCCGCCTGGCGTTGGCGACGGTCTCCTCGTCCTCCATCACGGCGAGCACCGCGAGCCCGGCCGCCATGGCCTGTGCGTTGGAGCCGAAGCTCGCGGAGTGGACCAGCACGCGGTCCATCGACGAGTAGACCTTCTTGAAGATCCAGTCCTTGCCGAGCGTCGCCCCGACCGGAACGTAGCCGCCGGAGAGCGCCTTGGCGACACAGATCAGGTCCGGTTCGACGCCCTCGTCGTGCTGGTACGCGTAGAAGTCGCCGGTCCTGCCGAGGCCGGTCTGCACCTCGTCGGCGATGAGCAACGCCTTGTGCCGGCGCAGCAGTTCCTGGGCGGCGAGCAGAAAGCCGGGCGGCGCCGCGTGCACGCCCTTGCCCTGGATCGGCTCGACGACCAGGGCCGCCACGTCACCGCGCGCCAACTCGCGCCGCAGCGCGTCCAGGTCACCGAGCGCGATCGCCGTGTCCGGCAGCAGCGGGGCGAAGCCGTCCCGGAACCCGTCCTCCCCGTTGACCGAGAGCGAGCCGGTCGTCAGGCCGTGGAAGGCGTGCTCGCAGTAGAGGATTCTGGGCTTTCCGGTGGCGTACCGGGCGAATTTCAGCGCGGTCTCGACGGCTTCCGTACCGCTGTTCCCGAAGAACACCCGGTCCAGATGCGGACTGTGGGTGAGCAGCCGTTCCGCCAGCAGTCCCGGCAGCGGCTGGCAGTCGAACCGGGTGAGATCGGCGAGTGAGGCGTCGAGCACGTCGTGCAGCGCCTTGCGTACGACGGGGTGGTGGCGGCCGAGCCCCATCACGCCGAAGCCCGCGAGCATGTCGAGGTAGTCGTTGCCGTCGGCGTCCCAGAAGTGTGCGCCCTCGGCGCGCTCGTAGAACTTGTCGAAGCCGATCGTGCGGAGCATGCGCGGGAGTTGGTGGTTGAGATGCTTCGTGTGCAGTTCGTAGCGCTCGGCGCCGCGCTCCGCGAGGAGCTGCGCCAGATCGAAGCCCTTGGGCTCGTCGTCCTTCATTCCCCGCTCTCCTTACCCGTGTTCACAGCGGCGGACCCGTCCCGCCCGGTGGACCGCCCGGTGGACCGGCCGGCGGCCAGGGCCTCGCCGATCCGGCCGGCGATCTCGACCGGGGTGAGACCTGTGTCGGCCAGTATCTCAGTGCGTTTCGCGTGCCCGATGAACTGCTCGGGGATTCCCAGGGTCCGCAGCGGTACGTCGACCCCGGCGTCGCGCAGCGCCTGAGCGATCGCCCGGCCCACCCCGCCCGAACGGCTGTTGTCCTCGGCCACCGTCACCAGGCGGTGCCGGGCGGCAAGCGGGGCGAGCTGTTCGTCGACGGGTTTGACCCAGCGTGGATCGACGACGGTGCAGCGGATACCGCGTTCCGCGAGCAGTTCGGCGGCCCCCGGACAGGCGGGGGCGAGGACACCGACCGCGACGAGCAGGACGTCCGGGTCCGGTGCGCGGTGCAGCACGTCCATGCCGCCGATCCGGTCGACGGCGGGAACCGGCTCCCCCACCGACTCCTCGGGGAAGCGGATCACGGTCGGCGCGACGTCGATGCCGACCGCCTCGCGCAGTTCGGCGCGGAGCCGGTCGGCGTCGCGCGGCGCGGCGATCTCCGAGCCGAACACCGAGGTCCAGGACGCGGCGGGGGGCGGCGCGAGCGGGGCGCAGGTCCGCGGGTCCATCGCGCCGACCGTGTGGAAGCGGTCGGCCTCGTCCTCCAGTGCCGGCCGGTGGCCCCGGCCCTTCTCGGTGAGGCAGTGCACCAGCACCGGGCCGTGGAAACGTTTCGCGCGGTGGAGCGCCGACTCGACGGCGGCGATGTCGTGGCCGTCGACCGGACCGACGTACTTCAGCCCCAGGTCCTCGAACATGCCCTGCGGTGCGAAGGCGTCCTTGAGGCCCTTCTTCGCACCGTGCAGCGATCCGTACAGCGGCTGTCCGACGACGGGGGTCTGCTGGAGGACGCCCTTGGCCCGGGACAGGAAGCGCTCGTAGCCGTCGGTGGTACGCGGGGTGGCGAGGTGGTTCGCGAGGCCGCCGATGGTCGGCGCGTACGAGCGCCCGTTGTCGTTCACCACGATGATCAGCGGACGGTCGCCCGCCGCCGCGATGTTGTTCAGCGCCTCCCAGGCCATGCCCCCGGTGAGCGCGCCGTCGCCGATGACCGCGACGACGTGGTCGTCCCGCTTCAGCACCTCGTTGGCCTTGGCGAGGCCGTCGGCCCACCCGAGCACGGTCGAGGCGTGCGAGTTCTCGATGACGTCGTGCTCGGACTCCTCGCGGGAGGGGTAGCCGAAGAGGCCGCCCCTGCGGCGCAGCTTCGAGAAGTCCTGACGCCCGGTGAGGAGCTTGTGCACGTAGCTCTGGTGGCCGGTGTCCCACAGGATGCGGTCCGCGGGCGAGTCGAAGGCCCGGTGCAGGGCCACGGAAAGCTCCACCACGCCGAGGTCGGGTCCGAGATGACCGCCTGTCCCGGCGACCTCCTGGACCAGGAACGTCCTTATGTCTTCGGTGAGTTCGCCGAGTTCGGCTTCGCTCAGCTCCTTGAGGTCGTGCGGCCCCCGGATGTGCTCCAGAATCGTCACGTACGGGCCCCCTCTCTGGTCCGGTTCTCAGCTGACGGTGACGGCCGGGGCCCCCGGTGCTGTCCCGATGTCCGTCATCTGTTGCGCCTGCGGAATCCGCGGCCCGAGGCCCTCCTCCTCCGCGGGCCGCGCCGGCGACGGCCCCCGGACCGCGTCCCGGCCCTCCCCGGCGTCAGCGTGCCGACCGCCGCCGGCCCGGCCTGGTACACGCCGCGAGGTGCGGCGCGCCTCCGATGGCCGGGCCGGCGGCGCGGGGAGACCCGGCGCGGCGGGGTCTCCGGCGTTCGTCACGTCACCGGTTTCCGCCGATGGTCTCCCGTGCGGCGCGCAGGGACTCCTTGAGCGACCCCATGGTGGCGAGGACGGCGGTGGGCTCGTAACCGCAGTGCGCCATGCAGTTGGCGCAGCGCGGGTCCTTGCCCCGGCCGTACTTGTCCCAGTCGGTCTCCTCGATGAGTTCCCGGTACGTGGGGACGTATCCGTCGCTCATCAGATAGCAGGGGCGCTGCCAGCCGAAGAGCGAGTAGTTCGGGATCGCCCAGGCGGTGCACGGGAAGTCCGCCTTGCCCTCCAGGAAGTCGAGGAAGAGCGGTGAGTGGTTCAGGCGCCAGCGCGCCCGGTTGCCGCCCGCGAAGGTCTTCTTGAAGAGTTCGCGGGTCTGCTCGACCCCGAGGAAGTGCTCCTGGTCGGGTGCCTTCTCGTAGGCGTAGGCGGGCGAGATCATCATCTCGTCGACCTTGAGGTCGTCGTTGAGGTAGTTGAGGACCTCGATGATGGTCTGCGGGGTGTCGGTGTTGAAGAAGGTGGAGTTGGTGGTGACGCGGAAGCCGCGCCGCTTGGCCTCCTTCATCGCCGCCACCGCTTCGTCGAACACGCCCTCCTTGGCGACCGACTCGTCGTGCCGCTCGCGCAGGCCGTCGATGTGCACGGCGAACGCGAAGTAGGGGGACGGGGTGAACTTGTCCATCTTCTTCCGCATCAGCATCGCGTTGGTGCACAGGAAGACGTACTTCTTCTTCGCCACCAACTGGCGCACGATCTCATGGATCTGAGGGTGCATCAGTGGCTCACCACCCGCGATGGAGACCATCGGGGCACCGGATTCGAGCACGGCGCCCACGGCCTGGGCGACCGGCATGCGCTGCTTGAGGACTCCGGCCGGATGCTGGATCTTCCCGCACCCTTCGCATGCCAGATTGCAGGCGAACAAGGGCTCCAGCTCGACGATGAGCGGGAACTTCTCACGCTTGCGGAGCTTCTGTTCAAAGAGGTACGTCGCAACCTTGATGGACTGACGGAGCGGCATGGCCATCTAGCTCACCTCCTGGGGAGCAGCAAAGATCGGTGCCATTCATAGAAAGCCGGCAGGACAGCACGGAGTACCCGGAAGGCTGATATTCCTCCGCGCACCGTGCCGATTCGGACGAGCTCATGTTCTGGAGCGTCCACGATCACCCGTACGGCCGCAACCGGGCGTGGCCCGGACCGCAGGGCTGTTCGAAGAGTGGCGGCGGACTCCATGTCCACCGCGATCGCCCCGGTGGCCCGGAGCTCGGTCCGCTCATGTCCGCGTACGACATGGTCGGACCCGGTCAGCGGGCCGGTGTGGACGGTGCGTCCGGGCACCGCCCTGGCCAGGGCCTCGACGAGCAGGCCCGTGCCGGTGGTCGCCGTCGATCCGCCGGAGTCCCGGGTCTCGTCGGCGACCACCAGGTCCCCTGGGTGCATGCCGGGGGCCAGGCCGGCGCAGAATCCGGAGGCGATGACCGCGGCGCCGCGCGCCCGGTCCTGGCCGAGCACGCGGCCGACCGCCTCCTGTGCGGCCTGCGGTCCCATGCCCGTACGGATCACGGTCACGGGCCCCGGTGCGCCGCCGCCCCTGCCCCGGCCCCTGCTGCTGCGCAGGGCGAGGTGTTCGATGCCGAGCGCGCAGGCGATCAGCAGCGGTGTGCCGGGGGTGTGCGGTCCAGGGGCGTCTCCCATCAGATCGCCTCACGGACGTCCGCGCGCGCGGCGAGGGGGTCGCCGTGGACGTACCGCCCGAGTGCGGTGAGCGGGAAGACCTGCCGGTAGAGGTGGTAGTTGATGGAGAAGTCCCACGGGAAGCCGGTGCCGGTGAAATACGGCTCGTCCCAGGAGCCGTCGGGCAACTGGGTCTCGGCGAGCCAGCTGACGCCCCGCCGTACGGCGCTGCTGTCGCGCTCCCCCGCGGCGAGGAGTGCGAGGAGCGCCCAGCCGGTCTGGGACGCGGTCGACGCGCCGTGGCCGATCCACTTCTCCTCACGGTAGGACCGCAGGTCCTCGCCCCAGCCGCCGTCGTCGTTCTGGACGGACTCCAGCCAGTGGACGGCGCGCCGGACCGACGGATGGGCTGCGGGGAGTCCGGCGGCGATCAGCGCGGGCACCACCGAGCCCGTTCCGTAGATGTAGTTGACGCCCCAGCGGCCGAACCACGCGCCGTTCAACTCCTGTTCGGCGAGGAGCCATTCGATGCCCCGCCGGGTGGCGGGGTGGTTCGAGCGGCCCTCGAAGGCGAGCATCTCCACCACGTGCCCGGTGACGTCCGCCGACGGAGGGTCGATGACCTCTCCGAAGTCGCAGAACGGCAACCGGTTGGGGAAGGGGCTGGTGTTGTCCGCGTCGAAGGCGCCCCACGCCCCGTTGCGGGACTGCATGCCGAGGTTCCAGCGGACCCCGCGCTCGATGGCGGCCTCGACCCGGGCGGGCTCCGGATGACGGACCCTGCGCAGCGCGAGCACCACCTCGGCGGTGTCGTCGATGTCGGGGTAGTTGTCGTTATGAAATTCGAACGCCCATCCCCCGGGAGCGAGTTGGGGCCTTCGTACGGACCAGTCCCCGGGCCGCGCGATCTCCTCGCCGAGCATCCAGTCGGCGGCCTTCACGAGCGCCGGGTGGTCGGCGTCGAGCCCGGCGTCCGCGAGGGCGATCGTGACAAGGCAGGTGTCCCAGACCGGCGACTGGCACGCCTCGATCATGCGGGCGCCGTCGTCGCGCCAGACCGTGAACCGGTCGAGCGATTCGAGCCCGGCCCGCATCACCGGGTGGTCGAGGTCGTACCCGAGCAGATGCAGGGCGATCACGGAGTACACGGCCGGAGGCTGGATGCCGCCCCAACAGCCGTCGTTCTCCTGGCGTTCGACGATCCAGCGGGCCGCCGCGTTCATGGCCGCCCGGCGCACCGAGCGGGGTGCGACCTTGTGATAAAGGTGCATCGCCTTGTCGAGGCGCTGAAAGATGCCGTCCCAACTGGCTGCGGGTGCAAGATGCTTGGAGGGATTGGGATATTCGGGATCGGTATGCAACTCGTCGAGCGGGAAGGGTGCGGGCCGTACCGGCCGCTTGGCGGAGACAATGGTCAGCGGAACGATGGTCTGCCGCGCCCAGCAGCCGAAGTCATAGATATTGAGTGGGAGCCACTTGGGAAAAAACATCAGTTCGGGCGGGAGTTCCGGCAGGTCGTCCCATTTCCACCAGCCGAAGAGGGCGAGCCAGATCCGGGTGAAGACCCGGGCGGCCGCGATGCCCCCCTGTTCCCTGATGCACCTCGACGCCCGCGCCATGTGCGGGTCCTCCGGCCGGTCTCCGGCCAGCCGGAGCGCCACGTACGCCTCGATGGTGGCGGAGAGGTCGCCCGGTCCACCGTGGAAGGTGGCCCAGGTGCCGTCGCCCAGTTGCTCACCACGGATGAACTGTCCAGCGGCCCGTACGAGGACCGGGTCCTGAATCCCGAGGAACTGCCGCAGCAGCAGGTCCTCGGCGTCCATGGTGACGTTGGTGGCGAGGTCGCCCTTCCACCAGCCCTGCTCGTCCTGTCTGCCGAGGATGTGCTCCACCGAGCGTTCCGCGGCCCGCCGCGCGACGGCGAGCACGTCGTCCGCGGCGGTTGTCGTCCTGGTCGGTTCACTGGCCGAGGTTACTCGGGGGCTCACAGCCCCAGTGCTTCCATCGGTCGTCGCTGTCATGGCTTCCCCTTCGTGCAGTAGGTCCTCTGCTGTGCTGGGGTCTCCGTCGGCCGACGCCCCTGGGGCACCGGCCGGCGACTGCGAGTCATATACAGATGGTGATCATCTCTTTCGTACGACGACGAAGTCCGCGAGCGCGGTGAGCTGCGCCCGCACCTGTTCCGGCATATCGACACCATGCAACGCCTCGATGGCGACCGCATGCTGACGACGGGCCTCCTGGGCGGTCCAGTCACGGCCGCCCGCCTCCTCGATGAGTGCCGCGCGTGCGGCGAACTCCTCTTCGGAGAAGCTGTCGAAATCGCTGCTCTTGGCGTCGGCGGCGAGCAGTTCGCCCAGCCGCTCCGACGCGGGTCCGCCCGCGGCGAGCGCCGCGACGACCGGCAGGGACTTCTTGCGCTGGCGCAGATCGCTCCAGGTCTGCTTGCCGGTGGCCTCCGGGTCGCCCCAGATGCCGAGCAGATCGTCGACGGCCTGGAAGGCGAGGCCGAGGTGGTGGCCGTACGCCTCCAGGGTGTCCGCCGTGCGTTCGTCCGCGCCGCCGAGCACCGCGCCGATGGAGACGGCGCAGGCGAGGAGGGCTCCGGTCTTGTTGCCCTCCATCTCCAGGCACTCCTCGACGGTGACCCGCTCGCGGTGCTCGTAGGAGATGTCCTGGGCCTGGCCGTCGATGAGCTTGCGGGTGGCGGTGGTCAGCCGGCGGGCCGCCCGGCCCGCCTCGACGGTGTCCAGTTCCAGCAGGACCTCGTTGGCCAGCGCGAACAGCGCGTCACCGACGAGGATGGCCTGCGCGGGGCCGTGCACCTTCCACACGGTGTCGCGGTGACGGCGCTGTTCGTCGCCGTCCATCAGGTCGTCGTGCAGCAGCGAGAAGTTGTGCACGAGTTCGACGGCCACCGCGCCCGGGATGCCGGTTTCGGCGCTCGCGCCCGCGGCCTCCGCCGAGAGCAGCGCGAGCGCCGGGCGCACGGCCTTGCCGCCGTCCCCGTCGGCGGGGCGGCCATGGGCGTCGATCCAGCCGAAGTGGTAGGCGGCGACGGTGTCCATGGGCGGTGCGAGCCGGCCGACGGCGGCCCGGAGCACCGGCGCGGACAGATCCCGTCCGCGCTCCAGAAGCGCGGTGACATCCGCGGTGTCCGTCACGGTGTCGAAAGCCGGATTCGCCGGGGTCACTGACTCTCCTCTTGTTCCGGTGGTACTGCTCATGCCGCCTCCTGCAGCGGATGTTCGTGCGGTCGGCCGAGTTCCGAGAGGGCCGCCGACGCGGCGGCGAAGCCACTGCGGACCGCGCCCTCCATCGTCGCGGGCCACCCGGTGTCGGTCCACGCCCCGGCCAGGTACAGGCCCGGTACGCGGGTACGGGCCCCGGGCCGCAGCCGTCCGACGCCGGGGGAGGGAGCGAACGTCGCGGTGCGCTCACGGGTGACGAAGAAATCGCGGACACCGGCCCCGCGGGCGGCCGGGAGCAGCCGCTCCAGCTCCGGCAGATAGCGTTCGCGCAGCTCGGCGACGGGCAGGTCGATCTCGTCCTGGGCGGCGGACTGGGAGACCGCGAGGTACTGGCCGCCGCGCCCGCCCGTACGCGCGAGCCCGGAGGCGTCGGTACGGTCGAAGACCCACTGGACCGGGGACCCGAGCGCGGCGAAGAAGGGCCGGCGCAGCACCTTGCGGTCGTACACGACGTGCACGTTGAGGATGGGCGCGGTACCGAGGTCGAGCAGTCGTCCCGGTTCGTCGAGAGCGCCGTCGGGCAGCAGTCCGTGGGCCTCGCGCTGGGGCACGGCGAGCACGACGGTGTCCGCCTCGATCTGCTCGCCGCCGGTCGCCACGCTCCAGCGGCCGTCCGCCGTGCGGGTGACCGCGTCTGCCTTGGCCCGCGTGACGGTCCGTACCCCCGCCGCGTCGAGAGCCTGGCGGCTGAGGGTGTCGTGCAGGTCGCCGAGCGGCACGCTCGCCCATCCGATGTCGGCGGCGCCGGGATCGGAGAGCAGCCCGGTCTTGAACACCGTCGCGGCGAGCGCCATGGAGGCGTGGGCAGCGGTGGCGTTGAGGGTGGCCACGCCGACGAGGTCCCAGAGGGCTTCGACGGTGCGCCGCGACTGTCCGTGCCGGCCGAGCCAGGTCGCGAAGTCGATGCCGTCGAGCGCGGGGTCGGCCGGGTCCAGACGTCGCAGGGCCAGCGCGGCGCGTCCGACGCCCGCGCGTTCGGCGAGCGAGAGGTGCGGGTAGGTGGCGAGGCCGGCGGCGAGGTGGAACGGAACCGGCAGGCCGGTGCGGCGTAGCCGTCCGAGCCTGGGCCGGCCCGGACGGCCGATGTCGAGGACCGGTACGTCCAGCCGGTCCTGAAGGGGTGCGAGACGTGCGCCGCCGACGCGGTCGAGGAGCCAGCGGTAGCCGGTGCAGCAGCGGAGGTACACGTGCTGGCCGTTGTCGACGGTCAGCTCACCGCGCCGGAACGAGAAGACGAGGCCGCCGAGCCGGGGTCGTCCTTCGAGCAGGGTCACGTCAAGCCCGGTGTCGGCGAGACGGAGCGCGGCGGTGACGCCGGCGAGTCCGCCCCCGACGACGACCGCGCGCGAGGACCGTGCCGGTTCGTCCGTCATGCGTCCCTCCCTGGGCGGCCCTGAGCCGTCGTACTGGTGATCCTGATCATCACGGTCCTGCTCTCCCCCGTCAGGGACGCGAGAGATCCACGGAGGGTTGTCCACCGTTTGGACCCGTTGTACCCGGTGAACGCGGGTCGCGTGGTGTTCCGCATCCGCGTCAGACCCGCCTTCCGGTGGTCCGGCGCGAGACGTGCCGGGCGTCGAGGCCCGACAGACCGCGCACCGCCACGTACGCCTTTTCGTGTCCGGGCAGCGACACCCGGCCGCGCAGGACGGCCTCGGGGTCGCGTTCGATCCGGTCGAGGAGGCGGCGGTAGATGCCTGCCATGGCCGCCACACAGGCGCCGCTGCGCCGGTCGAGCATGGGCAGCAGCCGGTAGCCCTCGGCGAACAGGGCGCGGGCGCGGCGGACCTCGAAGTGGACGAGACCCGCGAAGTCCGACCCGGGCGGCGGGGTGGCCCGGTGGAAGCCCGCGGAGCAGCCGAACTTCGCGAGGTCGTCGGCGGGCAGATAGGTGCGTCCGTTGCCCGCGTCCTCACGGACGTCCCTGAGGATGTTGGTCAGCTGGAGGGCGAGCCCCAGGGTGTCGGCGTACTCGGCGGCGCGGTCGGCGCCGGGCGCGCCCGGTTCCGTACCGAAGACCCCCAGCGAGAGCCTGCCGATGGCTCCCGCGACGCACCGGCAGTAGACCTTGAGGTCGTCCCAGGTCTCGTACGTCTCCTCACGGACGTCCATCAGGACCCCGTCGATGAGTTCGTCGAGTCCGCCGAGCGGCAGCCGGAAGCGGCGGGCGGCGTCGGCGAGCGCGACGGCCACCGGGTCGGTGTCGTCCTCCTCGACCGCGCCGTCGCGCACCCGTCCGAGGAGCGCACGGGTGCTCTCCAACCGGGTCCGTTTGGTCTCCTGCGGCAGCTCTCCGTCGCCGATGTCGTCGACGCGCCGCGAGAACGCGTACAACGCCGACATGGCCTGCCGCTTCTCGGCGGGCAGCAGTCTGATCCCGTAGGCGAAATTGCGCGCCTGCTGTCCGGTGACCGCTTCGCAGTAACTGTATGCGGCCTGTACCGGCGCCGACATGAAGGTCGTCTGTCCCTCCACTGTCCGGCTCACCTCTCTCTACGCGCTCTTCGCAAAACAACTCCCACCTCGCGCAGCAGGCTGGGCTTGGTGGGCTTGGGCGGTCCGGGCAGTACGTCGAATCCGGCGGCCGTGACGGCGGTGAGCGCGGCGCGTCCCCCGGCCACGAATCCGGCGAGCAGCAGCCTCAGCCTGCCGTGCACGCTGCCCACCAGGGCGGTGCCCTCGTCCAGCAGGTCCTGGGCGCGCTGTGCCTCGTACGCGATCAGGGAGCGCATCGCCGCTCCGCCGGAGGGCGCGGCCAGGTCGGACTCGCCCACGTGGAACCGGGCCATGTCGTCGGCGGGCAGATAGATCCGGTCGCGGCCGAGGTCCTCGGACACGTCCTGGAGGTGTTCGACGATCTGGAGCGCGGTGCAGACGGCGTCGGACCTGCGGACGCGTTCCGGGCTCGCGGTGCCGGTGATCTGGAGGACGAGACGGCCGACCGGGTTGGCGGACAGCTCGCAGTAGGCGAGGAGTTCTTCGTACGTCCCGTAGCGGCGGACCTTCTGGTCCTGCCGGTTGGCCTCGATGAGCCCGAGGAAGGGTTCGGGGGTGAGCGCGCGTCGCCGGACGGTGGGGAGCAGGGCCCGCAACAGCGGGTGGTGCGGGCCTTCGCCTGTGGTGTCGAAGACCCGGTGCAGATCGGCCTCGAAGGCGTCGAGCATCGCGAGGCGGTCGTCGCCGCTCCCGGGGCCGAGACCGAGGTGGCGGGCGTCCGCGCCGCCGGGGGCCAGATCGCCGTCACCGATGTCGTCGACGAGCCGGGCGTAGCCGTACACGGCCATCAGGTCGTCGCGCCACGCGCGGGGCAGGAAGAAGGGGGCCACGGGAAAGTTCTCGTCCGCGGCCTTGTCGAGCGTGCCGGTCACCGGGTCGCCCGGACGTGTCTGCCGGGAGAGCGTCACCGCGAACCGCCCGGGTGGGGGACGGCGGGGGCACCTCGGAGCTGGAGATCATCCGTCATTGCCGTCACATCTCCCGTTCTACACTGCCGACCCAAAACATCCCTTTTCGGACACGCCGCCCGCTCTGCCGAGTACGACGGCCCCCAGGGGGCGGCCTGCCCGGAGGGCGTCGCCCCGCCTGCCATGAATCAGCACCGGTACAGCTTACGTTGTACAACGTCGGGCCGGGCGCCGGGGTGATCCATGGGTTGCAAGAACAGTTCGAGCACCGCCAACCTTCCCCGCTTCCACCGAGATTGACGTCATCCGCCGGTAGGAGATCTTCGGCGGGGACGACCGCGGCCCGCACCGGAGGAATCCGGTGCGGGCCGCGGCGGGAGCGGGGCCGGCTATTTGCCCGTCTCGCGCTCGTACGCCTTGATGACCTCGTCGGTCGGGCCGTCCATCAGCAGCTCGCCCTTCTCCAGCCAGAGCACACGGTCGCAGGTGTCCCTGATCGAGCCGTTGCTGTGGCTGACCAGGAAGACGGTGCCCGCCTCCTTGCGGAGTTCGCGGATGCGCTTCTCCGACCGGATGCGGAACTTGGCGTCGCCCGTGGCCAGCGCCTCGTCGATCATGAGGACGTCGTGGTCCTTGGCGGCGGCGATGGCGAAGCGGAGCCTGGCCCCCATACCGGAGGAGTACGTCCGCATCGGAAGGGTGATGAAGTCGCCCTTCTCGTTGATCCCGGAGAAGTCGACGATGCCCTGGTACCGCTCGCGGATCTCCTCCCGGGTCATCCCCATCGCGAGCCCGCCGAGGATGACGTTCCGCTCCCCCGTCAGATCGCTCATCAGCGCGGCGTTCACCCCGAGCAGCGACGGCTGCCCGTCCGTGTACACCTTGCCGCGCTCGGTCGGCAACAGACCGGCGATGGCCCGCAGCAGGGTCGACTTGCCGGAGCCGTTCGTCCCGATGAGGCCGATGGCCTCGCCCCGGTACGCCGTGAAGGAGACGCCGCGCACGGCGTGCACCTTCCGCACTCCGCGCTGCTCGCCCTTGCCGCGGCGGATTATCCGGTTCAGCGCCGCGGTGGCGCTGCCCTTGCCTCCGCCCGTGCCGTTGACGCGGTACACGATGTGCACGTCGTCGGCGATGACGGTGGGGACGCGCCCCGAAGTGTTCTGCTCAGCCACGGCCGTACCGTTCCTCTGCCTTCCAGAAATACACAAAGCCCCAGGCACCCACGAGCACGGCCCAGGCGAGCCCGGCGATCCAGACGTGCTGAGGCAGGTTGTCGGAGCCGTATCCGTCGATCAGGGCGAAGCGGATCAGGTCCATGTAGATGGCCGCCGGGTTGTACTGGAGCACGTCGGCGATCCAGGACGGCTTGTCCGCGAGCATCACCGGGATGGAGAACATGACGCCCGACGCGTACATCCAGGTACGCATCACGAACGGCATCAGCTGCGCCAGGTCGGGCGTCTTGGCGCCGAGCCGGGCCATCACCATCGCGAGACCGGTGTTGAAGAAGAACTGCATGACCAGCGCGGGGACGATCAGCAGCCAGGACAGCTTCGGGTAGCTGCCGAAGCCGATCACGATGGCGAGCAGCACGATCATCGAGTACAGCAGTTGCTGGAGCTGCTGGAGCGAGAACGAGATGGGCAGCGAGGCCCGTGGGAAGTGCAGCGCCCGCACCAGGCCGAGGTTGCCGGAGATGGCCCGGACCCCGGCCATCACCGAACTCTGCGTGAAGGTGAAGACGAAGACACCGGTCACGAGGAAGGGGATGAAGACCGAGGGCGACATCCCCCTCTTGGTTCCCAGGATCAGACCGAAGATCAGGAAGTACACCGCGGCGTTCAGCAGCGGAGTGGCCACCTGCCAGAGCTGGCCCAGCTTTGCCTGGCTGTACTGGGCGGTCAGCTTGGCCCGGGAGAAGGCCGCGATGAAGTGGCGCCGGTTCCAGAGTTCACGGACGTACTCGCCGAGCCCCGGTCGGGCACCGCTCACCGTGAGGCCGTACTTCGCGGCGAGATCGGCCGCGCTCAGCCCCTCGTCGGCGGATGGTGACGTGCTGTACGCGATCGCACCATCGTGGGTTGTGTCACTCACAAGTTGAAACTTTCGTCTTCAAGATGCGCAGCCAGTCGCGGGCGCGGCTCAGGCGGACAGGTGCCGGAAGGAAATCAAGCCTCATGTTCTCAGAGGGGAGCCTGTCAGATCACAGGAGGGCGGCCCAGCCTGGTCAGCCGCCACACCGTCCGCCACTTCATGGGACGGCGGGGCCCGCAGGGCTTGGCCCAGCCCTCCTTGAAGCCGCCGAACCATGCCTTGAGCGCCGGCCCTGACGGCTTGCGGAGCAGGGTCAGCAGCATCCACACACCGAGGTAGACGGGGACCAGCGGGGCGGGCAGGTTACGGCGCGCGAGCCAGACCCGGTTGCGTGCCACCATCCGGTGGTAGACGGCGTGCCGGGAGGGCGCGGTGGCCGGGTGGTCGAGGACCATGTCCGCGCGGTAGTCGATGAGCCAGCCGGCGTCCAGTGCCCGCCAGGCGAGATCGGTCTCCTCGTGCGCGTAGAAGAAGTCGCCCGGCAGCGGCCCGACCTCGGCGATGACCCTGGTGCGTACGGCGTTGGCGCCGCCGAGGAAGGTCGTCACCCGGGACGAGCGCATCGGATCGGACGCGCGCAGCCGGGGCACGTGGCGGCGCTGGGTGACACCGGTGTCCGGGTCCGCGATGCGGAAGCTGATGATGCCCAGCTTCGGGTCGGCCTCGAACGCCCGCCGGCACAGCTCGGCGGTGTCGGTCCTCGGCAGCAGGCCGTCGTCGTCGAGGAAGAGCAGCGCGTCGACCTCGGCGCCGGACGGGCCGAAGGCCTCGATGCCGACGTTGCGGCCGCCGGGGATGCCGAGGTTCTCCGGCAGCTCGACGGTCCGTACCCCCGGGGGGACGTCGGGGACCGGGGAGCCGTTGCCGACCACCACCACCTCGATCCGGTCGCCGTCCTGCGCGGCGACCGACGCGAGGAGGGCACGCAGTTCGTCCGGGCGGTTGCCCATGGTGATGATGACCGCGCCGAGTTTCATGGGGGTGCTCACTTCAGCCTGCTCGACGCCAGGATCGACACGAGGTGCAGCAGTGTCTGGACGATCGCGATGCCGGCCAGGATCGCGATGCCGAGGCGGCTGAAGAACAGGTCGCCGTGGACGACGTCGAGGATCGCGGCGACCAGGATGAACAGGCTCGCCTCGATGCCGCCGACCAGACGGTGGAACTTCAGCGCGGCCGCGGCCCGGCGGGCCAGCGCCAGACCCGAGGAACGCGGCACGGACGCCTCGTCCTTGACGGCGGGCAGTCCGCTGCGCTGACGGGCGACGTCGACCAGATCGGTCTCGGCCTTGATCAGGATCGCGCCGAGTGCGGCGAGTGTGCCGAGGAACGCCCAGAGCCAGTTCGTCGTGGCGCCGTTGTCGTGGAAGACGTCCGCGCCGCGGACGCCGAACCCGACCAACAGGGCCGCCTCGCAGAGGTAGTGGCCGATCCGGTCCAGATAGACGCCGGTGATCGAGGTCTGCTTGCGCCAGCGGGCGACCTCGCCGTCGACGCAGTCGAGGAGCAGGTAGATCTGGAACAGCACGACCGCGAGGATCGCGCCCGTGAGGCCGGGAATCAGCAGAGCGGCGCCGCCCAGGACCCCGACGACCACCATGAGGTACGTCAGCTGGTTCGGGGTGATCTTGGTGTTCACCAGGTACGGGTCGATGTGCAGCGAGATCTCCCGCATGTACATGCGCCCGGCCCAGTGCTCACCGCTGCGCCGGTCCTTCACTCCCTCCGGGTGAACGACCGGCCGGAGTTCAGCTACTGATGGTCTTGGCATAGTCGGCGTACGCGTCCCTGATCTGGTCGGTGGAGAGGTTGAGGTGTTCCAGGATCGTGAAGCGCCCCGGCCGTGTCTGGGGGGCGTATGCGACGGCCTGTACGAACTCGTCGACGGTGAAGCCGATCTCGCTCGGCAGCACCGGCAGCCGGTGCCTGCGGAGCGTTCGGGCCATGAGGACCGATTCCTGCGCGGCGCCGCGCAGATGCATCGCGAAGCAGGCGCCGAGGCCGACCTGTTCGCCGTGGCTCGCCGCGCGCCGGGGGAAGAGCAGGTCGAAGGCGTGGTTGATCTCGTGGCAGGCGCCCGACGCGGGCCGGGAGTCCCCGGCCACCGACATGGAGATGCCGGTCAGTACGAGACCTTCGGCGAGCACCTTGAGGAAGGCGTCGTCGCCGACCCCGCCGGGGTGCCGCAGCACCGCCTCGCCCGCCTGCCGGGCCATGGCGGCGGCGAGTCCGTCGATCTCCTCGCCGTTGACCGCGTGGGCCAGCTCCCAGTCGGCCACGCAGGAGATGTTGGAGACCGCGTCGCCGACCCCGGAGCGCACGTAGCGGGCGGGCGCCTCGCGGACGACGTCCAGATCGATGACGACGGCGATCGGGGTGGGGACCCCGTAGGAACCCCGGCCGTTGTCGTTGTCCAGGGTGGCGACCGGTGAGCAGAGCCCGTCGTGCGAGAGGTTCGTCGCGACGGCCACCATCGGCAGTCCGACCCGGGCCGCCGCGTACTTCGCCACGTCGATGATCTTGCCGCCGCCGAGGCCCACCACGGCGTCGTACCGGTTGCCCTTGATCCCGTCGGCCAGACTGACCGCCGAGTCGATGGTGCCGTCCGCGACCGGGTACCAGTCGGCGCCGGGCAGCACCGGCGCGAGCTTTTCGCGCAGCGCCTGTCCCGAGCCACCGCTGATCGCGATGGCGAGTTTGCCGGAGTTGGAGATCCGCTGGTCGGCGAGGAGCGCCGCCAGGTCCCCCATGGCGCCGCGACGGATGTCGACGACGACCGGGGAGGGGATGAGCCGGGTCAGTACAGGCACGCGATCCCACGGCCCTTCGCGAGGTCGTCGTGGTTGTCGATCTCCACCCACGGCACGTCGCCGATGGGGGCCACGTCGATGGTGAAGCCCCTGTTGACCAGCTCCTGGTAGCCGTCCTCGTAGTAGAGGTCGGGGTCGCGCTCGAAGGTGGTGCGCAGGGCGTCGGCGAGGTCTTCGGCGGCCCGGGGCTCGATCAGCGTGACACCGATGTACTCGCCGGTCGCGGTGGCCGGGTCCATCAGCTTGGTGATCCGCCGGACGCCCCGGTCGCCCTCGGTGATGACCTTCATCTCCTCGTCGGCGAGGTTCTTCACCGTGTCGAGGGCCAGGATGATCCTGCGGTCACCGCCGCGGGCGTCGAGGAGGGTCCGCTCGACGGAGACCGGGTGCACGGTGTCGCCGTTGGCAAGGATGACGCCTTCCTTCAGCACCTCACGCGCGCACCACAGGGAGTAGGCGTTGTTCCACTCCTCGGCCTTGTCGTTGTCGATGAGGGTGAGCTTCACGCCGTACGCGGCCTCCAGCGCGGCCCTGCGTTCGTACACGACCTCCTTGCGGTAGCCGACGACGATCGCGGCCTCGGTGAGTCCGACCTCGGCGAAGTTGGCCAGCGTCAGGTCGAGGACCGTCTTCGCGGTGCCGTCCCCCTCGGGGCCGACCGGCACGAGGGCCTTCGGAAGCGTGTCGGTGTAGGGGCGCAGTCGCCGTCCGGCACCGGCTGCCAGTACGAGGCCGATCATGCGGGTTCTCCTTCGTCGTGTACGGCGGGTGCCCCGGAGGACACCCAGAAGCGGATGGACTCCACGAGCACGACCAGCGCCACGGCACTCGCCAGAACGGTGAGCGCCACGGTGAGGTCGGTGCGCCCGGTGAGCACGGCGGCGAGTACGGCCACCACCAGGGTCCGCCCCTCGTGCCCACCGATCGTCCGCACCAGCCACTGGGGCGGCGCGCCGGTGCCGCCGCGGATGCGGTACACCGTGTCGTAGTGATGGTAGGCGACGGCCGAGACCAGCCCGAAGGCCGCGGGAAGGGCCCCGTCGACCTCGCTGCGGGCGGCCAGGATCAGTACGGTGCTGTACTCCGCCGCCCTGAATATCGGGGGTACGAGCCAGTCGAGCGCGCCCTTCAGGGGCCGGGCGACCGCCAGGCCGGAGGTGATCGCGTACACGGCCGCCGCGCCGACGGTCAGGCCGCTGCCGAACGGCGCGGTGAGGGCGACGGCTACCAGCGCCAGCGAGCCGGCGAGGGCCAGCAGCGGTGCGGTGAGACCGCCCCCCGGGCGCGGGGCCCTGGCGACGAGCCGGGCGAGCGGCCCCGAGTCGGCCAGATCGGCCAGCGCCTGAGCCGCGCGGTCGGTGCGCCGGGCCCTGCGGGTCAGCGAGCGCAGCAGTCGGCCCGCGGTGGTGTAGCAGGCCGCCAGCGCACAGCCGACGAGCAGGGCGTAGAAGACGATCCTGGGGGTGGTGACGGCGGTCAGGACCGCGATCATCGCCCATCGTTCACCGATCGGCAGCACTATCATCCGGCGCAGCCACACCGTCCAGCCGACGCTGTCGAGCCGGTCGGAGAGCGCGGCGGTGGGGCTGGTGTTGGAGACCGCGTCGTGGTTGGCCTCGTTGAACGAGAAGTCCACGACATGGCGGCAGGTCTGGAGCACCATGGCGCCGAGGGCGAGCGCCCAGACGTCGTCCCCGCCCCGGGCCGCCCCGAGGGCGAGGCCCGCGTAGTAGGCGTACTCCTTGGCCCGGTCGAAGGTGGCGTCGAGCCAGGCGCCCATCGTGGAGTACTGGAGCGAGTAGCGGGCGAGCTGCCCGTCGGTGCAGTCCAGTACGAAGGACAGGAGGAGGAGCACACCGGCCGCCACGTAGCCGCCGCGGGTGCCGGTCGCCGCGCAGCCCGCCGCGATCAGCGCGGTGAGCAGTGAGGCGGTGGTGACCTGGTTGGGGGTGAGGCCGCGGCGGGCGCACCAGCGGGCGATGTACCGGGAGTACGGGCTGATGCAGTACGTGGTGAAGAAGCCGTCGCGGGCCTTCACGGCGCTGCGCAGCCGTACCGCCTCGTCGTCGACCGCGTCGACGGCGGCGCGGGCGGCCGCCCGTCCGGCGTCGTCGGTGGGTACGGCGGCGACCAGTGAGCCGAGTTCGGGGCGCTGCACCGCCTCACCACCGGCGTCCAGCGCGGCGGCCAGCCGGCCGGGCAGGGTCCGGTCGGCGACCAGGGTGCCGGCGCCGCCGGGTGTCCCGGTGCCGGACGCGGTCGTCGCGCCGCGCAGCGCGCGCAGCAGCGCGGGGCGTGCCTCGGGCTGTGCGGTGAGGGCGCCCGCGACGGCGGCGGCGGGGAAGCGGGGGTCGGTCAGCCCGAGCCGCAGGGCGTGGGTGTGACCGATGAAGCGGGGGTCGACGAGTGCGACCCGGGCGTCGGCGGGGGCTGCGGCGACCAGCGTGGTCGCCTCGGTGACGTCGGCGGCGGCCTGTACGTCGAAGCCCAGTGTCCGCAGATCGTCCTGGAGCGACGATCCGGGCACCGGGGCACCGGTGAGAATGGCGGTCGACAGACGAACTCACTCCTTGGTGCTGACAGGTTCGGCGCGCGACAGGCGGCCCGGATGCGGGCCGGCGGCACGTCGGCAGAGGCTATCGGATGAACGGAACAGCGATTCCACTGCCCATTTGTGCTCCGTTCGGGGGAACCCGTGGCAGGTGTGCCGTTCGCGATCATCATCGTTGATCGACACCTCCGCGGCCAAACCGCGGCCGGTGGCCACGGGCGGCGGGCCGCCGCCTGCGGACGGCGGGGGCGACCCGGTGACCGGGACGGGGCGTGCGGGGGAGGTCGTTAGGCTGACGGACATGACGTGGCTGATCACAGGTGGAGCGGGATATATCGGGGCGCATGTGGCTCGGGCCATGGCGGGGGCCGGGGAGCGGGTGGTCGTCCTGGACGACGTGTCGTCGGGGGTGCCCGACCGGCTCCCCGCGGACATCCCGCTCGTACGGGGCTCGGCTGCCGACCGGACCCTGCTCGACCGTGTGCTCGCCGAGCACGCGGTGACGGGCGTGGTCCATCTCGCGGCCAAGAAGCAGGTCGGGGAGTCGGTCGAGAGGCCGCTGCACTACTACCGGGAGAACGTGCACGGGCTGACGGTGCTCCTGGAGGCCGTGGTGGCCGCCGGGGTGCGGCGCTTCCTGTTCTCGTCGTCGGCCGCGGTGTACGGCGTCCCCGATGTGGACCTGATCACCGAGGAGACGCCCTGCGACCCGATCAACCCGTACGGCGAGACCAAGCTCGCCGGGGAGTGGCTGGTGCGCGCCACGGGCCGGGCGCACGGCATCTCGACGGCCTGTCTGCGCTTCTTCAACGCGGCGGGCTCGGCCGAGCCCGAGCTGTCGGACACCGGTGTCTTCAACGTGATCCCGATGTTCTTCGACCGGCTGACCCGGGGCGAGGCCCCGCGGATCTTCGGGGACGACTATCCGACGCCCGACGGCACCTGTGTCCGTGACTACATCCATGTCGCCGATCTCGCCGACGCGCATCTCGCGCTGGCCCGGCGCCTCGGCGAGGACGACGCCCCGGACGGGGACCTCACGGTGAACATCGGCCGCGGCGAGGGGGTCTCGGTCCGTGAGCTGGCCGATCTGGTCGCCGAGGTCACCGGGCGCACGCTGCGGCCGGTGGTCGAGCCGAGGCGGCCGGGCGACGCGGCGCGGGCCGTGGCGTCCGCGACCCGGGTCTCCGAGGAGCTGGGCTGGACGGCCAGGCGCGGGGTGCGCGAGATGGTCGAGTCGGCCTGGGAGGGCTGGTGCCTCAGGCACCCGGAGGCCAGGACCGGGCGGACCGCACCGGCGACCGGCCCGGCCGGCCGCCCGGTACCGGCGGCGCGGGCCGACTGACCGTGTCCGCGAGACGCGGGGTCGCCTGCCGCGCGAGGCTCCGCCGGCATCCGCTCCGACGGCCTTCCCGCATGCGTCGCACTGCTCTGACCTGGGATCATTTCCGCAGGTCAGAGCAGTCGACAACGGTGTTCAGTGCCGTGTTGCCCGATACCCCCCTCCCGTAGTTCACTGGCTTCCCGAACACACCGTTCCTAGGACCGGAGGCGTCCCCATGGGGGCTGGGCACGATCACGGACACGCACACGGCGGTCCCCCGCCGACCGGCACGGCCGCCGCCGCCTACCAGGGGCGGCTGCGGATCGCGCTGTGCATCACGCTCACCGTGATGGTGCTGGAGATCGTCGGTGGTCTGCTCTCCGACTCGCTCGCGCTGATCGCCGACGCGGCGCACATGGCGACCGACGCCCTGGGGCTCGGCATGGCCCTTCTCGCGATCCACTTCGCCAACCGGCCGGCCGGGCTCAACCGCACCTTCGGCTACGCGCGCGCCGAGATCCTGGCGGCGCTGGCGAACTGTCTGCTGCTGCTCGGGGTGGGCGGCTTCCTGCTCTTCGAGGCGATCGAGCGGTTCATCACCCCGGCCGGGACCAAGGGCGGGCTGACCGTCGTCTTCGCCCTGGTCGGTCTGGTCGCCAACATGATCTCGCT
The DNA here is from genome assembly GCF_029167625.1 of Streptomyces sp. AM 4-1-1. Classification (NCBI taxonomy): domain Bacteria; kingdom Bacillati; phylum Actinomycetota; class Actinomycetes; order Kitasatosporales; family Streptomycetaceae; genus Streptomyces; species Streptomyces sp. AM 4-1-1. The sequence continues at coordinate 6,569,981 of NZ_CP119145.1, read as the reverse complement.
GTCGCTGCTGGTGCGCGGCCAGCAGCAGAGCCTCAACGTCCGCGGCGCCTATCTCGAAGTGCTCGCGGACACGCTGGGCTCGGTGACCGTGCTGATCTCGGCGGGCGTCATCATGGCCACCGGCTGGTCGGCGGCGGACCCGATCGCCTCGCTGGTGATCGGCCTGATGATCGTGCCCCGTACCGTCAAACTGCTGCGGGAGACCCTCAACGTGCTGCTGGAATCGGCGCCCAAGGGGGTCGACATGGCGGAGGTACGGGCCCACATCACCGCGCTCCCCGGGGTCCTGGACGTCCACGATCTGCACGCCTGGACCATCACTTCGGGGATGCCGGTGCTCTCGGCCCATGTGGTGGTGAGCCAGGACATGCTGGACTCGATCGGGCACGAGAAGCTGCTGCACGAACTCCAGGGCTGCCTGGGTGTCCACTTCGACGTGGAGCACTGCACCTTCCAGCTGGAGCCGAGCGGCCACGCCGAGCACGAGACGAAGCTCTGCCACTGACCGGCTCCGGTCCGGGACCGGCGGGGAATGATCCATGGACCGCCGGGGGAATGATCCGCCGGCCGGCGGTCCTCGGCGTCCGGGGGCCCGGCCCGGTTCCCGCCGCGTCCCGTGGCGGTGGTGCGGCGGGAACGGACATGCCAGGGGCCCGCAGTGCGGACAAGCGGCTTTTGTGCGGCAGACTTGACCGGAATCGAGGGGACCGGCGCACGGGGCTGGGACCAGAGTGAAGGATGGGTATGCCGACCACACCAGCCACCGCGGCGAACACCTCGTCGAACGGCACAGCAGAAGCGATCATGCTCGAACTGGTCGACGAGAACGGCAACACCATCGGTACGGCGGAGAAACTGGCCGCCCACCAGGCCCCCGGCCGACTGCACCGGGCGTTCTCCGTGTTCCTCTTCGACGAGCGGGGACGGCTGCTGCTCCAGCGTCGGGCGCTCGGCAAGTACCACTCCCCCGGTGTCTGGTCCAACACCTGCTGCGGCCACCCCTACCCCGGCGAGGCGCCGTTCGCGGCCGCCGCCCGGCGCACGCACGAGGAGCTGGGGATCTCGCCCTCGCTGCTGGCCGAGGCCGGTACGGTCCGCTACAACCACCCTGACCCGGCCTCGGGCCTGGTGGAGCAGGAGTTCAACCATCTCTTCGTCGGCATGGCGCAGGGCCGGTTGCGGCCGGACCCCGAGGAGATCGGCGAGACGGCCTTCGTGACGGCCGCCGAGCTGGCCGAGCGGCACGCGCGGGGGCCGTTCTCGGCCTGGTTCATGACCGTGCTGGACGCGGCGCGGCCCGCGATCAGGGAGCTCACCGGACCGTCGGCCGGCTGGTAGCCGCACGGCGGGCCGACGCCGACCGGCCGGTGCCGGAGGGCGGGGCGGCCGTCAGAACGGTGGGCGGGCCACGGGGGGCGCGAGGGGAAGCGTCACCCTGATGATCTTGCCGCCGCCCGTGGTCCGCTCGATGTGGCAGCCGCCGCCCGCTCCCGCGGTGATCTCCCGCACCAGCAGCAGACCACGCCCGCCCGTCCGGGCGTGGTCGGTCTCCAGGGCCGTGGGCCGGTACGGATGGCTGTCCTCGACGGACACGCTCACCCGGTCGGCGCCGACGGCCACCTCGACGGCGAGTTCCGGGGAGAGCACCGCCGCGTGTCTGACCACGTTGGTGGTCAGCTCCGAGACGATCAGCAGCAGGCCCTGCAGGATGTCCTCGTCCACCGGTACGCCCTGGCGGCGCAGCAGATCGCGCACCGCGTGCCGGGCCCGGGGCACGGAGGCGTCGACCGCGGGCGCGGTGTACCGCCACACGCCTTCGTACGGCAGGGGGTGGGCCGGAACACGTCCGCGGCTCTCCATGATCCGGCTCCCGCTCTCGCCTCGTGTGTCACCGACCGTCGGGTCAAGAGTGGTGGGGCCGGGCGGTGCGAGCCGCACCGGTGCACAGAACTCGTCGCCGATCGACGCGATGCGGTCCACTTCCGACCGGCCCGGTCGACCTTCCGAGCGTTTCCGTCTCCTTCCGGCCGTACGGCCCGGCGGGTCCCCCGGCGCCCCTTTCCTGTTCTCGATCGCGGGTTCGTACGGTCCGGATAGCATCCGGCCCATGGACCGTATGGAGCAGGCCCGGCAGGAGGGACCGCGGCTGGGGCACACCGTCGCGGACGGCGTCGCCACCGTCGTGATCAGCAATCCGGCCAAGCGCAACGCGATGACCGCCGCCATGTGGGAGGCGCTGCCGCCGCTGGTGGAGCGCCTGACGGCCGACCGCACCGTGCGGGTACTGGTGCTGACGGGGGCCGGGGACACGTTCTGCGCCGGTGCGGACATCTCGTCGCTGCGGGAGCCGGAGGGTCTTCCGCCGACTCTCGCCGTGGACGCCGAGAACGCGCTGGCCGCCTTCCCCGGGCCCACGCTCGCCGCCGTGCGCGGCTACTGCGTGGGCGGCGGCAGTCAGCTCGCGGCGGCCTGCGATCTGCGGTTCGCCGAGGAGGGGGCTTCCTTCGGGATCACACCGGCCAAGCTCGGGATCGTGTACGCCGCCTCGTCGACCCGGCGGCTGGTGTCGCTGATCGGCCCGGCCGCCACGAAGTACCTGCTGTTCTCGGGCGAACTGATCGACGCGGAAAGGGCGCTGCGCGTCGGGCTGGTGGACGAGGTGCTGCCCGCCGGGGAGCTGGACGCGCGGGTGGACGCCTTCGTACGTATCCTCACGGCGCGTTCACAGCTCACCCAGGCGGCGGCGAAGGAGTTCGCCTCGGGGCGCACGGACCGGGACGCGTACTGGGCCGACCAGTCGCGCCGCAGCGGCGACACCGCCGAGGGCGTGGCCGCGTTCCTGGAGCGGCGAGCGCCGAGGTTCGGCTGGACGGCGGGGTCCGCGGGGACGACGGTCGACGGAGGATGAGGCGACTTCCGGCCGGGGCAGGGCCCCGTTGAGCGGGGTCCTGCCCCGGCCGGGCTTCCGGACCGTGTCGCCCGGTCAGTAGCGTACGGGGCATGACCACTCTGCCCCCGCGCGCCGGACGGCGCTGCCACGACGTCCTGAACTTCTTGCACTCGGCCCTCTACTTCTCGCCCGATCTGGACCAGGAGCTGGAGAAGACCGGAGTCACCGGCCGGGGCGCCGTCTACTTCGCCACCCGCGCCGCGGCGATGGGCGCGGTCGGTCCCGGTCCCGTGACCGGCGCGTTCTACAACTTCAACCACGACCTCGTGGCCCAGCACCTGCCCTCCGTCTGGTCCGTCGCCTCACCCGGGGCGGTCGTCGAGGCGCGGCTGCGCGCCGCCGACAGCACGCTGCGCCGGCTGCTCGGCGAGGAGACCGTCGCCTCCCCGGAGATGGCGGAGGCCGCCGGACTGGCGCTTCGGGCCACCGAGGCGTGCACCCGACACGCCCGGCCCCTCTACGCCGCGCACGCGGATCTGCCGGTGCCCGAGCAGCCGCACCTCGCGTACTGGCACGCCGCTACCCTGCTGCGCGAGCACCGGGGTGACGGACATCTCGCCGCGCTGCTGGTCGCCGGTCTGGACCCGGTCGAGGCCCTGGTCAGTCACTCGGCGACCGGAAAGGGACTGCGCCCGGAGGTGCTGATCGCCACCCGGGGCTGGCAGCGCACCGACTGGGAGGCCGCGTCGGACCGACTGCGCGATCGTGGACTGCTGGACAAGGAAGGCGAGTTGACCGAGGCCGGGGTCGCGCTGCGCGCCGAGCTGGAGCTGACGACGGACCGGCTGGACCTCGCGCCGTACGAGCATCTGGGCGCGGTGGGCACCGCGCGCCTGACCGAGCTGGGCGGTGCCTTCCGGTCCGCGGCGCTGGCCGCGGGCGCGTTCCCCGACGACCTGCACGGCAAGGGCTGAGCGCGGCGCGCCCGACGTGGCCGGGCGACACGGCGCCCGGCCACCCGGCACAATGCGGATGAGCGGGGAGGGATACACCCCTCCCGGTACAGAGCCAGCACAGCCAGCACAGCCAGTACGAGAAGGCGAGTCGGGAAAACCGTGACGACGTCCATCGAAGGCAGGATCGCCGAGGAGCTCGGCGTACGCGAGCGGCAGGTGAGGGCGGCCGTCGAGCTGCTGGACGGCGGTTCGACCGTGCCGTTCATCGCGCGCTACCGCAAGGAAGCGACCGAAATGCTCGACGACGCGCAGCTGCGCACGCTTGAGGAACGGTTGCGGTATCTCCGGGAGCTGGAGGACCGGCGCGCGGCGATCCTCGATTCCGTACGCGAACAGGGAAAGCTCGACGACGCGTTGGAGGCGCGCATCCGGGCCGCCGACACCAAGGCGCGGCTGGAGGACATCTACCTGCCGTTCAAGCCGAAGCGGCGTACCAAGGCGCAGATCGCCCGGGAGGCGGGGCTCGGACCGCTCGCCGACGGGCTGCTCGGCGACCCGTCCGTGGACCCGCTCACCGCGGCCGCCCCGTTCGTCGACCCCGAGAAGGGTGTCGCGGACGCGGCGGCGGCGCTGGAGGGGGCCAGGTCCGTTCTCACCGAGCGCTTCTCGGAGGACGCCGATCTGACCGGTGAGCTGCGCGAGCGCATGTGGACACGCGGCCGGCTGACGGCGAGGGTCCGTGAGGGCAAGGAGGAGGCGGGTGCGAAGTTCGCCGACTACTTCGACTTCGCCGAGCCCTTCACCGCGCTGCCCTCCCACCGGGTTCTCGCGATGCTCCGGGGCGAGAAGGAGGACGTGCTCGACCTGGTCCTCGAACCGGAGGAGCCCTCGGCCGAGCCCGGCCCCTCGGTCTACGAGAACATGATCGCCCGCCGCTTCGGCGTGGCCGACCGCGGACGTCCCGGGGACAAGTGGCTCGGCGACACGGTGCGCTGGGCGTGGCGGACCCGCGTCCTGGTGCACCTCGGGATCGATCTGCGGCTGCGGCTGCGGACGGCTGCCGAGGACGAGGCGGTACGCGTCTTCGCCTCGAACCTGCGCGATCTGCTGCTCGCCGCCCCCGCCGGGACGCGCGCGACCCTGGGGCTCGACCCCGGATTCCGTACCGGGGTGAAGGTCGCGGTCGTCGACGCGACCGGCAAGGTCGTGGCGACGGACGTCATCCATCCGCACGTCCCGGCGAACCGGTGGGACGAGTCGCTGGCCAAGCTGGCGCGGCTCGCGAAGGAGCACTCCGTCGATCTGATCGCGATCGGCAACGGCACGGCTTCCCGCGAGACGGACAAGCTCGCCGGTGAACTGTGTGAGAAGCAGCCGGAGTTGAAGCTGACCAAGGTGATGGTGTCGGAGGCGGGCGCGTCCGTGTACTCCGCCTCGGCCTTCGCCTCGCAGGAACTTCCCGGCATGGACGTGTCGTTGCGGGGTGCCGTGTCGATCGCCCGGCGCCTCCAGGACCCGCTCGCCGAGCTGGTGAAGATCGACCCGAAGTCGATCGGGGTCGGTCAGTACCAGCACGACCTCTCCGAGGTGAAGCTGTCGCGTTCGCTGGACGCGGTCGTCGAGGACTGTGTGAACGGTGTGGGTGTCGACGTCAACACCGCTTCCACGCCGCTGCTTTCACGGGTGTCGGGGATCAGTTCGGGGCTCGCCGAGAACATCGTCGCGCACCGCGACGCGAACGGCCCGTTCCGGTCCCGCAGGGCGTTGAAGGACGTGGCGCGGCTGGGCCCCAAGGCGTACGAGCAGTGCGCGGGCTTCCTCCGCATCCGGGGCGGCGACGATCCGCTGGACGCGTCGAGCGTGCACCCCGAGGCGTATCCGGTGGTGCGCCGGATGGCGGGGAAGTCGGCAGGCGAGGTCGCTTCGCTGATCGGCAACACGGGTGTGCTGAGGTCGTTGCGCGCGGACGACTTCGTGGACGAGAAGTTCGGTCTGCCGACGGTGACGGACATCCTGAAGGAGCTGGAGAAGCCGGGGCGCGATCCGCGGCCCGCGTTCAGGACGGCCACCTTCAAGGACGGCGTGGAGAAGATCGGCGACCTGGCCTCCGGGATGATCCTGGAGGGCGTCGTCACCAATGTCGCGGCGTTCGGCGCGTTCGTGGACATCGGCGTCCACCAGGACGGTCTGGTACATGTGTCGGCGATGTCCACGACGTTCGTGAAGAATCCGCGCGATGTGGTGAAGCCGGGCGACATCGTCAAGGTGAAGGTGATGGACGTCGACATCCCGCGCAAGCGGGTCTCCCTGACGCTGCGGCTGGACGACGAGGCGGCACCGGACGGCGCGGCGGCGCGGGGCGGCGGGCGGCGTGAGCGGGACGGCGAGGGCGGCCGGCCGCCACGGCAGCGCCAGGGCGGCCGGTCGGGGCAGGGCGGCGGGCCGGGACAGAGCGGTCGGCCGGAGCGGGGCGATCAGGGCGGCGGTCGCCGGACGGGCGGTGGTGGCGGTACGGGCCGGCCGGCTCCGGCGCCCGCGAACAGCGCGATGGCGGACGCGCTGCGACGGGCGGGACTCACCGACCCGGGCGCCGGGAAGCGCTGAGGGCCTCGGGGCGGCGGCGGGAGAGAGATCTCCGCTTCCGCCCCGTCGGGTTCCGGTCCGTTCAGCTCTCCGTGATCCGCCCGTCGGCGACCTCGACCCGGCGCGTCGTGCGCACCGCTTCGAGCATCCGGCGGTCATGGGTGACCAGCAGCAGCGTGCCGGTGTACGAGTCGAGTGCCGATTCCAGCTGCTCGATCGCGGGGAGGTCGAGGTGGTTCGTCGGCTCGTCCAGGACGAGGAGGTTGACACCGCGGCCCTGGAGCAGGGCGAGGGCGGCGCGGGTCCGCTCGCCCGGGGAGAGCGTCGTCGCCGGGCGCAGCACGTGGTCGGCGCGGAGGCCGAACTTGGCCAGCAGGGTGCGCACTTCGGCGGGCTCGGTGTCGGGCACGGCCGCGCAGAACGCGTCCAGCAGGGACTGCGTACCGTGGAACAACGCGCGCGCCTGGTCGACCTCGCCGACCACCACGCCCGAACCGAGCGTGGCGTGGCCGGAGTCCAGCGGTAGCCGGCCGAGGAGAGCGGCCAGCAGGGTGGACTTGCCCGATCCGTTGGCGCCGGTGACGGCGACCCGGTCCGCCCAGTCGATCTGGAGCGAAGCGGGTCCGAACGCGAAGTCGCCGCGCACCACCCGTGCCTCGCGGAGGGTGGCGACGACCGACCCGGAGCGGGGGGCGGACGCGATCTCCATCCGCAGGTCCCATTCCTTGCGCGGCTCCTCGACGACGTCGAGCCGTTCGATCATGCGCTGGGTCTGGCGGGCCTTCGCGGCCTGCTTCTCGCTGGCCTCGCTGCGGAACTTCCGGCCGATCTTGTCGGAGTCGGTGGCCTTGCGCCGGGCGTTCCTCACCCCCTTCTCCATCCAGGAGCGCTGGGTCTGGATGCGTCCTTCGAGGGCGGAGCGTCTGTCGGCGTACTCCTCGAACTCCTCGCGGGCGTGGGCGCGGGCCCGTTCGCGCTCCTCCAGATAGGCGGCGTATCCGCCGCCGTAGAGGGTGATCTGCTGCTGCGCGTGGTCGAGTTCGAGGACCTTGGTGACCGTTCGCATCAGGAACTCGCGGTCGTGGCTGACGACGACGGTCCCGGCGCGCAGCCCGGAGACGAAGCGTTCCAGCCGTTCCAGACCGTCCAGGTCGAGGTCGTTGGTGGGTTCGTCGAGCAGGAAGACGTCGTACCGGGACAGCAGGAGCGAGGCGAGACCGGCGCGGGCGGCCTGGCCGCCGGAGAGCGAGGTCATCGGCTGGTCGAGCCCGACGGTCAGGCCGAGATCGGCGGCGACCTCCTCGGCGCGCTCCTCCAGGTCGGCCCCGCCGAGGGCGAGCCAGCGCTCCAGGGACTCGGAGTACGCGTCGTCGGCACCTGGGGCGCCTTCCACCAGGGCCTGGGTGGCGGCGTCCATCGCGGTCTGCGCGTCGGCGACCCCGGTGCGGCGGGCCAGGAACGCTCCGACACTCTCGCCCGGCCGCCGTTCGGGTTCCTGCGGCAGATGACCGACGGTGGCGGTGGGCGGGGAGAGGCGCAGCCCGCCCTCCTCCGGCCGGTCGAGTCCGGCGAGCAGTCGGAGCAGGGACGATTTGCCCGCACCGTTGGCTCCGACGAGTCCGATCACATCGCCGGGGGCGACGACGAGGTCGAGTTCGGCGAAGAGGGTGCGGTCGCCGTGTCCGGCGGCGAGGTCCTTGGCGACGAGAGTGGCAGTCATCAGGGTGCCGATTCTAAGGGGTGCCCGTCATGCCCGGCGGAACAGCGGGCGGCGCCGGACGCGGTGCACCGCAAGGCGGGCGGGCGTACGCATACCGGATGTGTGTGGACGTCCCGACGACCTCCGCGAGGTCGTCCCGGCGACTCCGCGAGGTGTCGTGGCCGTCGTCACCCGCCCGCCTCGGGGACGAGGGGGCACGCCTCGGCGCCGGGACCGGTCCGGCCGCCGGGTGGTCGCGAGGACGTCACCGGGCGTGGGCGCGGGGACCCGCCCGGGTGATTTCCGTTGGCGCCCGTCCCTGGGGACATACGAAGAGACGTACGAAGAGATGCACGAGGGGACATCGACGACTGACGCGAGGGGCGGGGTGACGGTGCGCGAAGTGATCGTGGTGGGCGGCGGGGTCAGCGGACTGACCACGGCGGTGGTACTGGCCGAGCGCGGCCATCGGGTGCGGGTCTGGTCGCGTGAGCCCGCGTCCGCCACCACGTCGGCGGTGGCGGGCGCCCTGTGGTGGCCGTACCGGATCGAGCCGGCCGAATCGGTCGGCGGGTGGGCGCTGACCACCCTGCGCGGTTATGAGGAGCTGGCCCGGCGGCCGGAGGAGACCGGGGTACGGCTGGTCCACGGACTGCACCGGGGTCAGCGGCTGACCGCGCTCGGGCCGTGGGCCGGTCGGCTGGAGCACGTGTCGCAGGTGGCGGAGGGATTGCGCGCCCGGCTGCCGCTGATCGACATGCCGGCGCATCTGCGCTGGCTGGAGCGGCGGCTCGGGGAGGCGGGGGGCGGTGTCGAGCGGCGGGAGGTCGGCGGCTTCGACGAGGCGCTGGCCGAGGCGTCGACGGTGGTGAACTGCACCGGCCTGGGCGCCCGCGCGCTGGTGCCGGACGGTGGGGTGCGGCCGGTGCGCGGCCAGCTGGTCGTGGTGGAGAACCCCGGGATCGACGAGTGGTTCACCGAGGCGGACCCCGCGTCGGACGCGACGACGTACTTCTTCCCCCAGCCGGGTGGACTGATCCTCGGTGGGACCGCCGAGGAGGACGACTGGAGCACGGTGCCCGATCCCCGTACGACCGAGCGGATCGTGGCGCGGTGCGCGCGGGTCAGGCCGGAGATCGCCGGGGCGCGGATCATCGGGCACCGGGTCGGGCTGCGGCCGGCCCGGAGCGGTGGGGTGCGCATCGAGGGTGAGGCGCTGCCCGGGGGTGTCCGGCTGGTGCACAACTACGGTCATGGGGGTGCCGGTGTGACGGTCGCCCTGGGATGCGCGGAGGCGGTGGCGCGTCTGCTGGGCTGAGCCAACACCGTCGCGGGCCGGGGCGGCGCCCGGCATCAGCAGGTGGTGTCGGCCTGTGCGTCCGTGAGGTGGTAGGGCGCCCGGCCATCCAGGAGGAGGGGGATCAGCTTCCGGGCGGGCTGGCGCAGCGGCACGTAGGCCCCGTGGCCCTCGGGGCGGGAGATGACGCCGTGCAGGGCCAGTTCGTCCTTGACGCGCGCGTACCGCGTGGCGTCCAGCCGGTAGCCGCACGGCGGGTCCGGGAGGAGTTCCCCGGGTCCAGGGGCTTCGTTGTCGGCGCCCCCGAGGTGGACCGGTCCTCGGTCCTCGGCGTCCGCCGCCCGGGACGCCGAGGTGACGGCGGTGATCCGCTCGCGCTGTTCGTCGGCGAAGGTGAACACCGCTCTGGTCGCGGCCAGTTGTGACTGGAAGCGGCGCCGGTTGACGGCTGCCCGGTCGGCTCTCCCGTCGGTGAGCGGGGCACTCCGGGACTCGACGAGCAGCCCGACCGCGTGCTCCAGTCCCGCGAGGTTGCGCAGGATGCGCTCCTGGCCGTCGCCCGCGGTCTGTCCGAACGGTTCCCCGGTGACCGGGTCGGTCCGGATGCCGTACACGCCCGTGGTGTATCCGGCGTCCTCGGCCATCGGCCGTACATAGCGGTCGGAGAGGTCGCGCGACGCGCTGTGCACCTCGTCGTCGACGTTGGGATTGCGGGGCCAGAGCACGAGCAGATCCTTGTCGTACGAACGCGGGGTGGCCGCGTACTCGTGCAGGTCGTCGATCACCTGGGGCGCGTGGTCGCGGATGACCGCGGCCAGGGCCCGGCTCTCGGCGGTCCTCAGCGCGAGGTGGTCGCGGTTGATGTCGAGGCCGTCGGCGTTGCCCCGGGTGTTCCTGGCGCGTCCGTCGGGGTTGGCGGTGGGGACGACCAGGACGGTCGTACGGGTGAGAAAGGCGCGGGTGGCCTCGTCCTCGGCGTAGGCGAGGTCGCGGATCAGCGTCAGGCATGCCTCTCGGGCGGCCGGTTCGTCGCCGTGCTGAGCGCAGACCAGCAGGACGGCCGGGGCTCCGGTCCCGCGGGTGCCGATGCGGGCCAGCCGGATGGGGCGGCCCTCCCGGGTGGTGCCGATCCGGTCGACGGAGAGCCGGTCGCTGCCCCGGTCCGCGGCGCGCAGGAAGGCGTCCTCCTGCGGTCCGTCGGTCCAGTGGGCTCCGTCGCTCGCCTCGAAGCCCGTGCGGGGCGGGACGTGGACGGCCTGGGCGGGCACCGTACCGAAGGGCAGGGCGAGGACGGTGGCGGCGACGGCCAGGGCCGGCCGGTGGAGGCCGGCCCGGCGCCCGTCGCGGTGCCACAGACCCCGGTGGGCGTGCGCGGTCGCCGTCCGTGCGGTGGTCCCGGGTGTCACCGGCGGTCCGGGGGTCGGGCGGGCGCCCCGCGCGCGTCTCGGCATGGGGCGGAAGGTACCGCCATCAACTCCTGTGCGACAGAGGGAGATCACGGGATCGAAGAGACGTGACCATGACGTGACGGACACCCTTCGCCATGTCGGCCGAATGGCGATCGTGTGACACGTGCGGCCATGGACATGACTGTCGTGCTCACGGCTGAATAGTCTCGGACCAGACCGGTCGGAAGATCATTCGCCCCGACGACTTGGAGCATTCGTGCACCGCAGACTCATCGTCCCGAGCGTACTCGCGGCCTCCCTGCTGCTGGCGATCCCGGCATCGGCCGCCGGAGGCACGGCGGGCGCCCCGGGCATCGGCGACCCCTACTACCCGGCCAGCGGGAACGGCGGCTATGACGTCTCCCACTACGACCTACGGCTGAAGTACCAGCCGAAGACAGACCTGTTGGAGGGCACGGCGACACTTCTCGCGACCACCACCCAGGAGCTGTCGCGCTTCAACCTGGACTTCGGACTGGACGTCTCGGAGGTACGGGTCAACGGCAGGACCGCCGGGTTCGCGAGGAGCGGCGCCCAGGAGCTGGAGATCACCCCGGACGCCGTACTGCCGAAGGGCAAGGCGGTTTCCGTGGTCGTGCGCTACGCCGGCAAGCCGTCCGAGCTCAAGGTGAACGGCTGGACGGCGTGGGCCCGCACCCCCGACGGGGGCATCGCGGCCCAGGAGCCGGAGTCCGCCGTGTGGTGGTTCCCCAGCAACGACCATCCGCTGGACAAGGCGACGTACGACATCTCGGTGTCCGTGCCGGACGGCACCCAGGCCATCAGCAACGGCGTGCTGGTGTCGCAGAGTTCGAAGCTCGGCTGGACCCGCTTCAACTGGCGTTCCGACAAGCCGCAGGCGACGTATCTGACGACGCTCGCCGTCGGCAAGTTCGACATCACGACGGACAGGACCGCCGACGGGCTGCCCGTGCTCAACGCGTACAGCAAGGATCTGGGCGGCAACGCGGGGGCGGCGCGGGCGAGTGTGGAGCGGACCGCCGAGGTCGCGGAATGGCTGACGGACCTCTTCGGCCCGTACCCGTTCAACGCGCTCGGCGGCTACGTGCCCAACGTGCCGAGCAGCTTCGCGCTGGAGACGCAGACCCGGCCGTTCTACAGCCCGAAGCAGTTCGCGAACGGCTCGAACGTCTCGGTCGTCGTCCATGAGCTGGCCCACCAGTGGTACGGCGACAGTGTGTCGGTCCACGGCTGGAAGGACATCTGGCTCAACGAGGGCTTCGCCCGCTACAGCCAGTGGCTCTGGTCGGAACACGAGGGCGAGGGCACCGCGCAGGAGTTGGCGGACTACACCTATGCGCTGCATCCGGCGGACGACGCCTTCTGGACGGTGCGGCCGGGCGATCCGGGCCCGGACGATCAGTTCGACGCCGCCGTCTACGACCGGGGCGCGCTGGCACTCCAGGCGCTGCGCGGCAAGGTGGGTGACAGGACGTTCTTCGCGCTGCTGAAGGGCTGGCCCACCGAGCACGCGTACGGCAACGCCAAGGTGAGCGACTTCGTGGCGTACGCGGAGAGGGTTTCGGGCAAGCCGCTCGCCGGGTTCTTCGACACCTGGCTGTACCGGCCCGCGAAGCCCGCGGCCCCCGCCGTCGCGGGGGCCTCCGGAGCCGCGGCGGCACGGACGAGCGACGGGTCGGCCCGGCCGGCCCGGCCCGCTTCCTGGCCGAAGATCGCGGCGACGAACACGGTCCACGACCACCGCTGACCGGTCTCCGGCACCGGGCGCCGCCGCTCCCCCGGAGGGGCGGCGGCGTCCGCGGGTGCCGGGCCGGGGCTCTCGGACGCTTTCACCACGTCGGTGGGACAGCAATACTGTTGCACCGGACGCGCACCGCCGCACAGCAGTGAGAACCGAGGAGCAGACATGGCGACCGAGGCCGGGGAGCCGACGCTCACGTTCACCGTCGACGAGCTCGCGGCACGCGCCGGGGTCACCGTGCGCACGGTCCGCTTCTACGGCACACGGGGGCTGCTGCCGCCCCCGGCGATCGGTCCGCGCCGCGTCGGACACTACGGGCCGGGGCATCTCTCCCGTCTGGAACTGATCGAGGAGCTTCAGCGTCAGGGGATGACGCTGTCAGCGATCGAACGCTATCTGGAGCGGCTGCCGCCGGACCTGAGCGCACCCGAACTGGCCATGCACCGGGCGCTGGTGGCCTCCTGGGCGCCGGAATCGGCGCAGGACCTGACGCGCGCGGAGCTGGAGCGCCGGGCGGGCCGGAAGCTGTCCGGCGCGGACCTCGGCCGACTGACGGCGATGGGGGTCCTGGAGGACGCGCAGGCGTCCGGGGCGGAGGACGCGCAGAAGTCCGGGACGGAGGACGCGCAGAAGTCCGGGACGGAGAACGCGCAGGCGTCCGGGGCGGAGAACGCGCAGGCGTCCGGGGCGGAGAACGCGCAGGCGTCCGGGGCGGAGAACGCGCAGGCGTCCGGGGCGGAGAACGCGCAGAAGTCCGGGACGGAGAACGCGCAGAAGTCCGGGACGGAGAACGCGCAGAAGTCCGGAACGGGAGGCGGGGAGCCGTCCGGGACGGGGGACGCGCAGAAGTCCGGGACGGGAAACGCGCAGCCGTCCGGAACGGGGAGCGCGGAGCCGTCCGGGGGCCGGTTCCGGGTGGATCTGGGGTTGCTGCGGCTCGGGGTGGAGCTGCTGGACGTACCGATCGCGCACGGAACGATCCTCGCGGCCCGGACCGTCCTGCTGGAGCACACCCGGTCGGCGGCGCGGGAGCTGACCCGGCTGTTCCGGGACGAGGTGTGGGGACCGTACCGGGAGCGCGAGTCCGACCCCGAGCATGTGGCGGCGATGAAGTCGCTGTCGGCGCACATGCAGCCGATGGTGGTGCAGGCGCTGGTGACGGCGTTCCAGCGGTCGCTGCGCGAGGAGCTGCGGGCCGCGTTCACCGAGGAGTGAGCGCGGCCCGCGCTCCCGCGGGGACGGCCGGGGTCAGTCGTGGAAGGTCTCGCCCCGCTCGGCCTTCCGCACGAGCGGCTCGGGCGGCAGGAACCGGTCCCCGTACCGCTCGGCGAGTTCCCGGGCGCGGGCCACGAAACCGGGCAGGCCGCCGTCGTATCCGTTGATGTACTGGAGCACTCCCCCGGTCCAGGCGGGGAACCCGATGCCCATGATCGAGCCGATGTTGGCGTCGGCGACGGAGGTGAGGACGCCTTCCTCCAGGCAGCGGACGCTGTCCAGTGCCTCGGAGAAGAGCATCCGTTCCTTCATGTCGGTGAAGGGGATGCCGGCGTCCGGCTTGGTGAAGTGCTCGCGCAGTCCCGGCCAGAGCCCGGTTCGGCCGCCGTTCTCGTCGTACTCGTAGAAGCCCGCCCCGCCGGCGCGGCCGGTGCGTCCGAACTCGTCCACCATCCGGTCGATGACCGGGTCGGCGGGGTGGTCCGCCCAGTCGCCGCCGGACTCCTCGACGGCCCGTCTGGTCTCGTCGCGAATCCTGCGGGGAAGGGTGAGCGTCAGTTCGTCCATCAGCGACAGCACCTTGGCCGGGTAGCCGGACTGCGCCGCCGCCTGCTCGACGGAGGCCGGGTCGATGCCCTCGCCGACCATGGCGACGCCCTCGTTGATGAACCGGCCGATGACACGCGAGGTGAAGAAGCCGCGCGAGTCGTTGACGACGACCGGTGTCTTCCTGATCCTGCGGACCAGGTCGAACGCGCGGGCCAGCGCCTCGTCCCCGGTCCGCTCGCCCTTGACGATCTCGACGAGCGGCATCCTGTCCACGGGGGAGAAGAAGTGCAGCCCGACGAAGTCGGCGGGCCGGGACACGCCTTCGGCGAGGACGGTGATGGGGAGGGTGGAGGTGTTGGAGCAGAGGAGCGCGTCGGGTGCGACGACGTCCTGGATCTCCTGGAACACCTTGTGCTTGAGCGCGGTGTCCTCGAAGACGGCCTCGATGACCGCGTCACAGCCCGCGAGGTCGGCCGGGTCGCCGGTCGGGGTGATGCGGGCCAGCAGCTCGTCGCGCCCCGCCTCGGTCGTACGTCCCCGGGCGAGTGCTTTGGCCAGCAGTTTCTCGGAGTACGCCCGGCCCTTCCCGGCGGCCTCGGTGGAGACGTCCTTGAGGACGACGTCGATCCCGGCGCGGGCGCAGGAGTACGCGATGCCCGCGCCCATCATCCCGGCGCCGAGGACGGCGACCTTGCGGACCTGGCGTTCCGCGACGCCCTGGGGGCGGCCGGCGCCGGAGTTGACGGCCTGGAGGTCGAAGAAGAACGCCTGGATCATGTTCTTCGAGATCTGGCCGGTGACCAGCTCGGTGAAGTAGCGGGCCTCGATGGTCTGCGCGGTCTCGAAGTCGACCTGGGCGCCCTCGACCGCCGCGGCCAGGATGTTGCGCGGCGCGGGGAAGGGGGCCCCCGCGATCTGCTTCCTCAGGTTGGCGGGGAAGGCGGGCAGATTGGCGGCGAACCGGGGGTCGGCCGGGGTCCCGCCGGGAATCCGGTATCCCTTGACGTCCCAGGGCTGGTGGGACTCGGGGTGGGCGTCGATGAAGGCGCGGGCCTTGGCGAACAGGTCCTCGCGGGTGGTGGCGACCTCATGGACGAGGCCGTTGTCGAGGGCACGGCGCGGGGTGTACTGGGTGCCCTGGAGCAGGACCTTCAGCAACGCGTCGGCGATGCCCATCAGCCGTACGGTACGGGTGACGCCGCCGCCGCCCGGGAGCAGGCCGAGGGTGACCTCCGGCAGGCCGATCCGGGAGCCGGGCGCGTCGAGGGCGACGCGATGGTGGCAGGCGAGGGCGATCTCGTAACCCCCGCCCAGGGCGGCGCCGTTGATGGCGGCGACGACGGGTTTGCCGAGGGTCTCGATGCGGCGCAGAGCGCGCTTGACGTCCATGGAGGTGTCGAAGGCACGTCGGGCGTCCTGGGGGCCGGTCCGGATCAGGTCCTTGAGGTCGCCCCCCGCGAAGAAGGTCTTCTTGGCGGAGGTGATGACGATGCCGCGGATGGTGTCGCGCTCGGCCTCCGCGCGATCCGCGACGGCCGCGACGGAGTGCTGGAACGCCTGGTTCATCGTGTTGGCGGACTGGGCGGGGTCGTCGAGGACGAGGGTGACGACACCGGTCTCGTCCTGTTCCCAGCGAATGGTCGTGGTCTCGCTCATGTTCTGGCTGCTCCCGTGAGGGCCGTGGGGAAGGGACGGTCAGAGGCGTTCGACGACGGTGGCGATGCCCATGCCGCCGCCGACGCAGAGCGTGGCGAGGCCGTACCGCTTGTCCTGTCGTTCCAGCTCGTCGATGAGCGTGCCGAGGATCATCGCGCCGGTCGCGCCGAGCGGATGGCCGAGGGCGATCGCGCCGCCGTTGACGTTGATCCTGTCGAGGGAGAGCCCCATGTCCTTGGCGAAGCGCAGCACGACACCGGCGAACGCCTCGTTGATCTCGACGAGGTCGATGTCGTCCATGGTCAGTCCGGCCTTGGCCAGGGCCTTGCGGGTGGCGGGTGCCGGGCCGGTCAGCATGATGGTGGGTTCGGATCCGGAGACGGCGGCCGAGACGATCCGGGCGCGCGGGGTGAGTCCGTAACGCTCGCCGATCTCCCGGGAACCGATCGCGACGAGCGCGGCGCCGTCCACGATGCCGGATGAGTTGCCCGCGTGGTGGACGTGTTCGATCTTCTCCACCCAGTGGTACTTCTGGAGCACCACCGCGTCGAAGCCGCCCGCCTCGCCGACCGAGGCGAACGACGGGCGGAGGGAGGCCAGCGTGTCTGCGGTCGTGCCGGGCCGCATGTGTTCGTCGTGGTCGAGGACGACCAGCCCGTTCCGGTCCTTGACGGGGACGACCGAGCGGTCGAAGCGGCCTTCCTTCCACGCCGTGGCGGCGCGTTCCTGGGAGAGTGCGGCGAACTCGTCGACATCGCGGCGCGAGAAACCCTCGATGGTGGCGATGAGATCGGCGCCGACGCCCTGCGGGGCGAAGCCGGTCGCGAGGTTGGTCATCGGGTCCATCGCCCAGGCGCCCCCGTCCGAGCCCATCGGGACCCGGGACATCGATTCGACGCCGCCGGCGAGGATCAGGTCCTCCCAGCCCGAACGGACCTTGGCGGCGGCCAGGTTGACGGCTTCCAGACCGGAGGCGCAGAAGCGGTTCTCCTGTACCCCGGCGACGGTGTCGGGGAGGCCGGCCGCGATGGCGGCGATCCGGGCGATGTCGGAGCCCTGGTCGCCGAGCGGGCTGACCACGCCGAGGACGATGTCGTCGACGGCGGCGGGGTCGAGGCCGGGGAAACGGCCGCGGATCTCGTGAATGAGGCCGATGACGAGGTCGATCGGCTTGGTGCCGTGCAGGGCGCCATTGGCCTTGCCGCGACCGCGCGGGGTGCGGATCGCGTCGTAGACGAACGCTTCGGGACTCAAGACAGCGGCCTTTCGGGGGTGGGGTCGGTGCGGGGCGGGTGGGTCCGTGGTGCGCGCGGTTCTGATCGTCCGGCGGCGCTTGTGGACCGGCGGACGCTGGGGACGTCCCAGTCCGCCGCCACGCTCTCGCTGTCGGCTCCGGGGCCGGCGGGACCGCCGCGCACCGAGCCGGGGGTGGCGGAGAAGCGGGGGGCCGGGGCGGGCTGGACGAGACCGCCGTGCTCGACGAAGGTGGCGCGGGCGGCGAGGTGCGGATGACGGGTGGCCTCGCGGAGCGAGAGGACCGGTGCGACGCAGGCGTCCGTGCTGTCGAAGACCTCGGCCCACTCGGCGCGGGTGCGGGTCCTGACGCGGTCGGCGACCGCCGTGCGCAACGCGTCCCAGCCTGCCGGGTCGCCCCGGTCCGGCACCTGGTCCGCGATGCCGAGCAGATCGATGAACTCGTCGTAGAACCGCTGCTCCAGCGGCCCCACCGCCAGGTGCCCGCCGTCGGAGGTCTCGTACGAACCGTAGAAGGGGCAGCCGCCGTCGAGCACGTTCGTACCGCGCCGGTCCTGCCAGCTGCCCGCCGCCAGCATTCCGTGGATCATCGTGGTGAGGTGGGCCGCCCCGTCGACGACGGCCGCGTCGACGATCTGCCCGGCGCCTCCGGGAGTGCGTGCGTGCTGGAGCGCGGCGAGCACGCCGACGACCAGATAGAGCGAACCGCCCGCGTAGTCCCCGAGCAGATTGGCGGGGACGGCCGGTGGTCCGTCGGGGCCGCCGATCATGGAGAGGGCGCCGCTGAGGGCGATGTAGGTGATGTCGTGCCCGGCGCGGCCGGCCAGTGGCCCGTGCTGTCCCCAGCCGGTCATCCGGCCGTAGACGAGCCGCGGGTTGCGGGCGAGACAGGCGTCGGGCCCCACACCGAGCCGTTCGGCGACGCCGGGCCGGTACCCCTCGATCAGGATGTCGGCCCGCTCCGCCAGGTCGAGGACCTGGGCCGGACCGTCCGGAGCCTTGAGATCGACCAGCACGGACCGCTTGTTGCGGTTGGTGAGGTCGTACGCGGGGTCGATGCCCGGCCCGGCCCCGCCGGGGCGGTCGACCCGGACGACATCGGCGCCGAGGTCGGCGAGGAGCATCGCGGCGAACGGTCCGGGGCCGATTCCCGCCAGCTCCACGACCCGCAGCGCCGCCAGCGGGCCGGACGGGCCGCTCTCCGTCGTTGCCATCAAACCCCCAGCGGTATGACACAACTGATGTAACACCGATGATGCTAAGAATCCGTCACGCTCCGCACAACCCCTGGGCGAGCACGCGCTCGGTTCCGTCGGGTGCCTTCACGTTCCTTCCCCCACCTTCCCCCACCGGACCCCGTGGGGTCCGCCGAACGGCGCCGAATCCGCCGCACATCCGCCTGCTGCCTGCTGCCTGCTGCCTGCCGGACGACGGACAGACGGCGTACGCGGGTGCGCCGGGCGCGAGGGACGGGGAATGTCCGAGGTGTGCCTCTCCGCCAGGAGCGGCAGGCGTCGGGCGTCCACGGAGGCGCCTGGGGCAGGCTAGCGACGCATGGTGGGACGACGGGGGCCATCACCGCGTCCGCGTCCTGTCCGGTGCCGGACTGGATTCCGGCGCACCTGGGCCGGGGCCCGGGCCTGGACGGGCCGCTGGGCAGGGCCGGGACAGGGGCGGTCACCACGACCGCCGCGATGAGCGACGCGCCACGGGGACGGCTGCGAGCAGTCGGGGCCGGGCGCCGGGACGCGGCCGTGAAGCGCAGTCGGTCGTACGGGGCGGGTCAGAGCATCCAGGAGGCCAGGGTGTAGATCATCGAACCGGCCCAGACGAGACTGACGGCCAAGGCGGTCGAGACGCCCATCCGGATGGCCCGGGGGGTGAGGCGGATGGGTGCCACGGCGGGCTGCGTGCGGTAATTCGTCATACAAGCAGCCTGCACGGGAAGAACGGCTTGAAACATCCGTACAGATACTCAGTTCCGCCGGGATCGAGCCAACCCGTGCCCCGTCCCGTACCGGACGCGGCGGGTAATCTTCTGATCATGTTCGTACTCGAATTGACCTACACCGCGCCCGTCGAGCGGGTCGACGCCCTGCTTCCGGCCCATGTCGCCTGGCTCGACGGCCAGTACGAGGCGGGGGTCTTCATCGCGTCCGGCCGCAAGAACCCTCGTGACGGTGGGGTGATCCTCGCCGTCGGGGACGACCGCGCGCGGATCGAGAGCATCGCGGCGGCCGACCCCTTCGCCGTCGAGGGCGTGTGCGCGTACCGGATCACGGAATTCCTCGCCACGAGGACGAGCGACGAACTGGCCGGTCATCGGCAGCAGTTGCCCGCCTGACGTCTTCCGTCCGGTCAGGGCCCGGTGGACGCGTGTGCCGAGCCCTGCCCGGAACGCCTGCGCTGACCCCACCTGGCCCCGCCCGGGACGTGCCTCCCCCGTGACGGCTCAGCGGCGGTACGTGAGCCGCGCCGCGCGGCCCTGTTCACCGGACGCCCAGCAGCCGCCGTCCGGAGCGCAGTCCACCGTGTCGTACGAACCGCTGTCCACGGTCCGCCAGGTGCGACCGCCGTCCCTCGTCAGATCCGTCCCGGTGGGTCCGACGGCTAGCGCGCTCTCCCGGCCGAGGCCGAGACCGCGCGGCAGCCAGGCCACCCCCGAGCGGTAGGCGGGCGGCGGGGTGACGGACTGCCGCCAGCCGCGGCCACCGTCCCGGGTGACCGCGGACGCCCGGGGTGACGCCTGGTCCGCGCGGTAGTCGCCGCCGACCGCGATGCCGTGCGCGCGGTCCCGGAAGGCGAGTCCGAAGACGCCCCGGGCCGGATCACCGGCCGGCAGGGTCGTGGCCGTCGCGCTCCAGGTCAGGCCCCGGTCGCGGGAGTGCAGCACCCGGGCCGTCCCGGAACCTCCGGTGGCCAGCCAGACGTCCTCGGACCCGGAGCTGACGAGACACTGGCCGCCGGCCGCGAAGCTCGCCTCGCCGGGCAGCGCCGCCGGCATACCCGCACCGGGCAGCACCTTCCAGTGACGTCCGCCGTCCGCGGTCGACAGAAGACGGTACTTTCCGTCGACCGGGTCGCTCACGGCCAGTCCGTGGCGGCTGTCGAAGAACGTGAGGCAGTCGTAGAACGCACGGGTGTCGGTGTTGCGGAACGACTCGGCCCAGGTCACGCCGCCGTCGTCCGTGCGCAGCACCCGGGACGCCTCGCCCTCGCCGATGGCCAGCGCCACGGCCCGGCGCGCGTCGAACGCCTCGATGTCGCGGAACTCCAACTGCCCAGCGCCCGGCGGCGATACGTCGCGCCAGTGCCGCCCGCCGTCGGATGTGCGGAGCACCGTGCCCCCGGTGCCCGCGAGCCACGCGGTCGTGCGGTCGACCGCGGCGAGCCCCCGGAAGCGGGCGTCGGCGCCGGTGTCCGTGAGCGTCCAGCCCGGCCGGTGCCCCGGACCGCGCTGCGCCACGGACGCCGCCTGTGCGGCCGGTGCGGTCAGGGCCGCGCCCAGTGCCGCTCCGCACAGCCCCAGGGACATCAGTCGTCTCGTCTTTCCCATGACCTTCATGGCGGTGGAAGCTAACCCACCGACACCCCACCGTCCAGGGTGCGCAGCCGAGAAGTGGGCAGGCGAACGGGAGAAGCGGGGCGGTGACGCAACTCACGCCCCGACGCACTGCACGGATCGAGCTGTTCCGTCGTCTTCTGTCAGTGCTGGTGCCCGTTCACCGAGTCGCGAGAGGGAGCAGGTCTTGTCCACCGTCATCGAGCAGTCCGTGCAGGCCCGCATGGTCGCATCCGCACCGCGGATGGAGACCCTTCCCGCCACGCTCCAGTACGACCGGAACGATCCGTTCGCCGTGCGCATGGCGTTCCCGGCTCCGGCGACCCTGGAGGGCACCGAGGTGTCGTGGGAGTTCTCCCGCGAACTGCTCACGACCGGCCTGGACTCGGCGGCCGGCCTCGGTGACGTACGGGTGCGGCCCTACGGGTACGACCGTACGGTCCTGGAGTTCCACGCCGTCGAGGGCATCGCGATGGTGCACGTCCGCACCTCGGAGCTGCGCCGGTTCCTCGACCGGGCCCAGGAGTTGGTGCCGACGGGCGACGAGCACAGATTCATGGATCTCGATCGCGGACTGACGGACCTGCTGGGCGGCGCCCGCTGACGTCCGTACCCGGGGCCGGGCGGAACGCGTCGACGGGATGACGTGTCGTTCCGTACGGGCGCGCCCCCTGCCGCTCTTGGTCCTCGTACTCTTCCCTCCTCGCACCCGCGTCTTCGCGCCCGCACAGCGGAGGCACAGATTCCGCGAGATGACTCTCCGCAACCCACCGTGAGCTGCGTTCCTTACCCGGAGTGAGCAGTCGCCGCGCGTCCGAGCTTGGCCAGAGCCTTACAGCCGCTTTAACCTACGGTCTCGTAACCTACGAAGCCGTAGGTACTTCTCCCGTCCCCAGGAGCCCCAGTGACGATCACCTCTCCCCACCTCGGCAGCTCGACGAAACAATGGACCGACGCTCAGCTGCTGCACGCGTTGGAAGAGGTGGTGGAGAGGGAACTCAACCGCCATCTGAAGGTCGCCAAGGACTGGATGCCGCACGACTACGTCCCCTGGTCGGACGCGCGCAACTTCCCCGGCGTGTTCGACGACGGCCAGGCATGGGCACCCGACCAGTCCAAGGTCACCGACATCGGCAAGATCGCGCTGGTCGTCAATCTGCTGACCGAGGACAACCTCCCCAGCTACCACCACGAGATCGCCTCCCTCTTCGGGCGTGACGGCGCCTGGGGCACCTGGGTGCACCGCTGGACGGCGGAGGAGGGCCGGCACGGCATCGTGATGCGCGACTACCTCCTCGCCTCGCGGGCCGTGGATCCGGACAAGCTGGAGCAGTTCCGGATGGCTCACATGGCGGAGGGGTTCGAGTCCGACAACCGGCACTCGATGCTGCACTCGGTCGCGTACGTGGCGTTCCAGGAGCTGGCCACCCGGGTCTCGCACCGCAACACCGGCCACCAGTCGGGCGACCCGGTGTGCGACCGGATGCTGGCCCGGATCGCTACCGACGAGAACCTGCACATGGTCTTCTACCGGAATCTGCTGGGCGCCGCGTTCGAGCTGGCGCCGGACCCGACGATGCTGGCCGTGCGTGACGTGGTGGTCGACTTCCGGATGCCCGGTCACGGGATGCCCGGGTTCGAGCGGGCCGCCGCACAGATGGCGATCGGCGAGATCTACAACATGCGCATCCACCACGACGACGTGATCCAGCCGGTGCTGCGCTACCTGAAGGTCCTGGACATCGACGGCCTCGGCCCCGAGGGGCTTCGGGCGCAGGACGAGCTGGGCCTGTACATGGCTGGTCTGGACAGCGAGGCGTCGAAGTTCGACGAGAAGCTGGCCGCGCGCAAGGCACGGATGGCCGCACGCGCCCAGGGCTGAACCGCGTCCCCGGCGAGGGGCACCGCCGCCGGTGACGGTCCGCGGCACCGTCCCGCCCCGGGGACACGTGCCGCGGACCGGACCCGTCGCCGGGGCCGTCCCCGGTCCGTGCGGGGAGACGTGGGGCCGGGCCGTCACCACGGTGCGGCGGACCGTACTCTGTGGCGGTGAAACCAGTGACACGCCTCGTGCTCTTCGGGGCTCCCATCGCCATCGCGATATCGATCCTGTTCAACAGCGGTGGCGATTCCGGGCTGCCCACGAACCCCAAGCAGGCGGACCAGGAACAGGCCGCCGGACAGGACGAGGACGCGGAACTGCGCAAGCAGGAGGACGCGCGGGTCGCCGACATGCCCGCCGGGCTCGCCTCCCCGGAGCTCAAGGAGATCGCCTCCCGGCTGGTGTCCACCGCGGAGAGTTCCCGGCTGGACTGGCGCAGCCAGTACGGCGTGATCGAGGCGTCCGGTGACGGCTCCGGATACTGCGGCGGCATCATCGCCTTCTGTTCCGGTACGGACGACATGCTGAACGTGGTCGAGACGTTCAGCAAGCAGCACCCCGGCAACGCGCTGGCGCCCTTCCTCCCCGCACTGCGCAAGGTCAACGGCACCGACTCGCACGAGGGGCTGGACCCCGGCTTCACCGCCGCGTGGAAGAAGTCCGCCGAGGACCCGGAGTTCCGCGCCACCCAGGACCACGTCAGGGACACGCTGTACTTCGAGCCCGCGGTCCGGCAGGCGAAGCTGGACGGGCTGTCCCCGCTCGGGCAGTACATCTACTACGACGCGTTCGTCGTGAACGGTTCCGGCAGCGGGCCCGGCGGCTTCTACGGCATCCGTGCGGCCGCGCTGGAGGAGGAGGACAGCGTGTACGAGGGCGGGGACGAGAAGGCGTACCTGAACGCGTTCCTGGACGCCGCACGGGGCGCGATCCTGGCGAAGAAGAACAAGCACCAGCGGGACACGTCACGCATCGACACGGCTCAGCGCGTGTTCCTGCGCGAGGGCAATCTGACGCTGAAGACACCGTTGGTGTGGAAGATGTACGGCGAGACGTACCGCATCCCTTCCTGACCGGACACCGGGCTGCCGCACACCTGCCGCACCGCCGCACACCCGGCGCCGGACCCAGGCCAGGGCGGGGCGGCGCAACGGCTCGTCCCGCCGTCCGCCCCGGGCGGTCCGCGCGGAGCCGAGGCGCGGGATCAGGCCCGTGCGGACCGGCCTCTGCGCAGCCGTTCGCGCTCCTTCTCGGAGAGGCCGCCCCAGACACCGAAGCGTTCGTCGTTGTCCAGGGCGTACTCCAGGCATGCCTCCCGGCCCTCACAGGCGTTGCAGAGCTGCTTGGCCTCGCGTGTGGAGCTGCCGGGAGCCGGGAAGAAGAACTCGGGCCCCGCTTGGGCACACAGCGCTGTCTCCTGCCAGGCGAGCGCGTTCTCGGTCACGGTGTTGATGAGCATGGGCCCCACGGTGCCCGGTGGCGATAAACAACCGATCAACGTCTCATCGACGCCCCCGTCTCAGCGCCTCACGCCGAGCGCCGGAAGCACCGTCTCCGCCACCCGGTACGCCTCTTCCAGCAGGGGATTGCCGGAGAGGATGAAGGTGTCGACCCCCAGGTCCTCGAACTCCTTCAGCCGTTCGACGACCTGCGCGGACGAACCGACGACGGCGGTCCCGGGACCTGGCCGGAACAGGCTCATGCCGGGCCACATGTTGGGGTGCGTCTCCAGGTCCCGGGCATGGGCCGGGACCTTCCCGCCGTGCTGGCGGAACTGGCGCTGCCAGCCGACCCCGTCCTCCCCGGCGCCCTCACCGAGCCGGCGTGCGTACGTCTCCTGGCTCGTGACGTCGAGGAGCCGGTCCGCGGCGGCCCACGCCTCGTCCTCGGTGTCGCGGACGATGAGGTGCAGCCTCAGCCCGATCCGGAGCGTGCGGCCGTACGCCGCGGCCCTGGCCCGCACCCGCTCCAGCTTCTCCTTGAGCAGATGCGGCGGCTCCCCCCAGGTCAGGAAGACATCGACGTGTTCGGCGGCCATCTCGATGCCCGGTGCGGACGAACCGCCGAACCACAGCGGGATGTGGGGGTCCTGGACGGGACGCAGTTCCCTGAGGGAGGCGCCGGCGTCCTTCAGGTCGTAGAACCGGCCCTTGTGGTCGAAGACCTCCCCGGCGGTGAGCCGCTTGACGATCGACCAGTACTCGGCGCTGAGTTCGTACCGTTCGTCGTGCTCCACGTGGAGTCCGTACTCCCGGAGCGACCCGGTCGACCCGTTGACCACGTTGAACCGCAGTCTGCCGCCGAAGAGGGTGTCGAAGCTGAGCGCCATCCTGGCGAGCAGGACGGGCGGGATCAGCCCCGGATGGACGGCCAGCAGGGGCTTGAACCGGGTGCTGGTGTGCGCGGCGAGCGCGCTGCCCAGCGGCCACACGTCGTACAGGTCGGTGGCGAGCAACGCCCCGCTGTAGCCGAGGCGTTCGACCGCGCCCGCGAGCTGGGTGAGATAGCCGAGGTCGACCGGTCTGCGGCCTTCCGGCTCCCAGGGATAGGCGCCTTCACGGGGGATGACGTACCAGAGGACTTCCGTAGCCATGCCGGTCAGACCGCCTTCGGGGTGACCGCCGGGGTGACCGCGCGGGCGTCCGCGACGGTCACGGGACGGTCGATGAAGCCGGTGCGGTGGAAGATGTCGGCCGCTTCCTGCTGCTCGGCGATGAACGTGTCCGACACGTCCTCGATCCGCCACGGCAGGGCTCGCAGCGCGGTCTCCCAGTCGTCCACGTCACCGCCCAGATCGGCGGCGGCGACCCGCGCCGCCTCACGCGGGTTCGCGGCGGCCCATTCGTCGGCGCGGCGCAGGGCCCGGGAGAGGGCGGCCACGATCTCGGGGCGTCCCTCGGCGAAGTCGCGTCGGGTGAAGAAGACGGAGCGGTCGGTGATGACGTCCTCGGTGGGGACGAGGACGCGGAGGCCGCCCGTGCGGCGGGCCGCGGCGAGCTGAGCGCCCTGGACGACCCAGGCGGCGATCTCTCCGGCGCGCAGCAGCCGTTCGCTGTCGTCGGTGCTCCGTACGGCGGTGATGTCGTCGGCGTACGACAGCCCGGCGGTGTCGAGGGCCTTGGCCACCAGATGGGTCTGCCAGGAGCCGATCGCGAGGTGCACGGTGGTGCCCCTGAGGTCGGCGACCGTGCGGATGTCGCTGTTCTCGGGGACCAGGAGCGCGCCGTGACCGGGGCGGGGGGCGGACACGGCGGTGTAGACGAGGTCGTGGCCCGCGGCCTGGGCGGTGATGGGCGGTGTGGAGCCGGTTCCGCCGAAGTCGATGACGCCCCGCGAGAGGAGTTCGCCGGTGCGGACGCCGTTCGTGTACGGGTGGAAGACGACGCTCTCGCCGAGCGGGGCCAGCTCGTCCTGGGCGAGGTCGAGGCCGACGGTCGAGAGGTGACGCAGGTGGTGGAGGGACGGATTGCTGCTGTGGACACCGATGGTGACGGTCATTCAGATCACTCCGATTTCGGAAGGCGTGGTGTTCGTGGGGATCTCGGGGGTCGTGGCGGTCGCGGGAGTCCCGGGGGCCGTGGCGGACGCGGGAGTCCCGGGGGCCGTGGCGGACGCGGGGGCCGCGGCGGCCGTGGTGGTGACGGGTGGGCCGGGGAGCGCCGGGGTCCGCACTCCCAGGTCGTTCAGCAGGCGTCGGCGCAGCGCGGCGAACGCCGGGTCACCCGGATCGCGTGGCCGGTCGACGGTGACGGTCTCGTCGGTGACGAGCTGTCCGTCGCGCAGTACGGCGACGCGGTCGGCGAGTCGTACGGCCTCGTCGACGTCATGGGTGACGAGGAGCACGGCCGGCCGGTGCCGGCGGCACAACTCCCCCACCAGGTCCTGCATCTTGAGCCGGGTGAGGGCGTCGAGCGCGGCGAACGGCTCGTCGAGCAGGAGCAGTTCGGGTTCCCTGACGAGGGCGCGGGCCAGGGCGACCCGTTGCGACTCGCCTCCGGAGAGGGTGGCGGGCCAGGCGTCCGCGTGCCGTTCGAGACCGACCTCGGCGAGGGCTCGCAGCCCCCGGGGAGCGCTGCCGCGCGGCAGCGCGACGGTCACATTGGCGAGGACCTTCTTGGACGGTACGAGGCGGGGTTCCTGGAAGACGACGGTGCGGGCGGCCGGGACCAGCACCTCTCCCCCGTCGGCTCCGTCGAGGGCGCCCAGGATGCGCAGCAGGGTGGTCTTGCCGCTGCCGCTCGCCCCGAGGAGGGCGACGAACTCGCCGCGGGCGATGTCGAGTCGTAGTCCGTCGAGGACGGCCCGGTCGGCGAAGACGCGGCGCAGCCCCCGTACGCGTACCGCCGGCGCGGGTGTTTCGGCCGGTGGCCTGGGGGTGGTCGGTCCGTCGGTCATCGGGGAGCTCCCTGTGGGGTGCGCCAGGGCATCAGCAGCCGTTCCAGCAGCCGGACGACGACGTCGGCGGTCAGGCCGAGGAGTCCGTAGACGAGGATGCAGACGGCGAGGATGTCGGTGCGGGCGTAGCTCTGGGCCTGGGACATCAGATAGCCGATGCCCGCGGTGGTGTTGATCTCCTCGGCGGCGATCAGGGCGATCACGCTCAGCGTCATGGACAGCCGTAGTCCGGCGAGCAGCGAGGGCAGGGCGCCGGGCAGCACGACCTGGCGGACGACGGCGGGGCGGCTCATCCCGAAGCTCTGCATGGCTTCGACGAGTTTGGGGTCGGTGTCGCGTACTCCGCTGGAAGTCGACACGTACATCGGGAAGGTGGTGGCGACGGCGATGAGCAGGATCTTCGCCGTCTCGTTGATCCCGAACCAGACCATGAAGAGCGGGACCAGGGAGAGGAACGGAATGGTGCGCAGGGTCTGGAGGGAGGAATCGAGGAGTTCGTCACCGAGCCGGGTGAATCCGGTGGTGACGCCGAGCGTCAGTCCCGCGGTGAGACCGATGAGCAGTCCGAGTCCGGAGCGGGTGAGGGAGGTGGTGAGGGCGTCGGGGAGTTGGCCGTTTCCCCACAACTCCCTGACCGCGCGCAGTACTCCGGCGGGCGATGCCAGCACGTCGGGGGTGAGCAGGCCGGTCGCGGATGCGGTCCACCACAGGACGAGGAGCGCGACGGGCCCGACGGCCCTTACCGTCACGGCGTAGGTCCTGCCGCGCGGTCCGCGCAGCTGCGGGCGGGGGGTGATCAGGCCGGCGCCCTGGGCACCGCTCATGCCGGCTTCTCGATGTCGAGAAGGTGTGGGGCGATGTCGACCTTGGTCCTGGTCACCTTCTGTTCGGCGTAGAAGGCGGCGACGGCGTCGAACCGCTTGATGTCCTCGGGGCCGATGGGGTCGACCGTGCCACCCTGACGGGTGAAGGCGATCTGGACCTCCTTGGCCTTGCCGGTGACGGCGGTCGGGCCGACGTCGGTGAAGACGTTCAGATAGGCGGCCGGGTCCCGCTTCTCCTTGGCGGTGGCGTCGTGGAGGTACTGGTAGAGGGCCTTCACGATCTCGGGGTGCCGGGTGGCGAAGTCCGTCCGGACGGCGTTGAGGCTGTAGTTGTCCGAGCCGAGGGCCGCGCCGTCGGCGACGAAGTGCGCCTTGCCGCCGCCGATCTCGGCCACCGCGTAGGTCGCCCAGACGGCCCAGGCGTCGACCTGGCCCGCGTTGAGGACGGCGGCGGTCTGGTCGGGCCGCAGATAGACCCGCTCGACCCGGTCGGCCGGGATACCCGCCTTGGCGAGTGCCTTGAGCAACAGGTATTCGCCGGTGCCGCCCTGGTTGACAGCGACCTTCCGGCCGACCAGGTCGGCGACCGAGTCGATCCCGGAGCCGTTCTTGACGAGAATGCCTTCGCCCGCCGTGTCGGGGGCGACCGCGGTGAAGAACTTGAAGCCGGGGCGCTGGGCGAGCGAGGTGATGCCGGAGGTGATGGAGCCGGTGGCGATGTCGAGTTGGTCGGCGTTCATGGCCTGGGCGGCGGGGGCGAAGGGGCCGGCGCTGCCGGTCCACGCCACCTTGGCGCCGACCTTGGCGAGGGCTCTGTCGAGACTGCCGTCCTTCTTGCCGAGGGCGAGGACGCCGGAGTTCCCGGGGTCGGGTATCCGGATGCTCACCGTGCCGCCCGGTCTGCCGTCCCCGCTGTCGGCGGCCGACGTGGAGCAGGCGGTGAGGGCGAGGAGGGCGGTGACCGTGAGGAGCGTGGGGGCGAGGGGCGTGCGGAGTGATCGTGGCAGGCGCATGGTGGGTGTTCCTCGGGCTCAGGTGGCGGGATGTCGGAGGGCGGTACGGGAGCGGGCGAGCGCGGTGGCGCGGCGCAGTGGTTCGGGGTCGGCCCACGCCGTGACGTCGACCGGCTCGGGCAGGAAGCCGTGGGCGCGCAGGGCGCTCTCCTGCTGGGCGAGCAGGGCGAGGCGGTCCGCGGACAGGTCGGGGCTCAGGGACAGATGGGTGCCCGGCCGGTAGGCCCCGGCGACCCCGTCCGCGCCCGCCCCGGTCTCGGCGCCGAGGATGCGGGCGACCTCGCCCGGCTGTTCGGCGGCCCAGTCGGCCGCCTCGATGAGGACGGCGAGGAAGCGGTCGACGAGACCTGGGTGGTCGTCGAGGAGCTGTTGGTGGACGGTGATGGGCCGGGGGGTGCCGTTGTTGACGCGGAACCGCCGGTCGGGCAACTCGTCGAGTTCGACGGCGATCTCGGCGCCGGACCGCCGGGCCGCCTCCACGGCCAGGGCGCCCTTGACGTAGACGGCGTCGACGTCCCCGCGGCGCAGGGCGGCCAGTTCGGCGGCCCACTGGCCCTCGTACCCGTCGGCGGGCACGTCGACGAGCGTGACGTCGGCCGCCCCGAGCCCCGGTCCCCCGGCCGCGCCGGTCGTCCCGGGGGCGATTGCGGCGGAGGCCAGTGCGCCTTCGAACCCGCGCAGCGCCATGGCCCGCCAGAAGTCGATGGCGATCGAGTGCTTCGGCAGGGCTAGCCGCAGCCCGCGCAGCGCCTCGGCGCCCCGGATGCCGGAACCGGGCGCGACGAGCACGACCTGCCGTTCCTCGATCCAGGTGAGCCCGATGAGCCTGGTCCGCTCTCCCCTCGAACGGGCCCACAGGGCGGGGACGTTGCCGCCCTCGCGGAAGAGTCCCGGCAGTGCGTGGGTGAAGTGGGCCGCACGGTCGGCGTCGGGTGCCGCGTCCTGGAGGGAGCGCACGGTGATGCCGTCGGGGGCGAACTCGTCGGTTAGCCACCGCCGGTCGGCGGCGATGCCGGTGGCGGTGGGTACGGGACAGCGGGTGAACCAGAGGGTCTGGGGCGGGGCGGCATGGGTCATCGGTCTTCCCGGCGGGTCGTCGGAACGGATACGGGCGGCGAAAGGAGAGGTGGGGAGGTGAGGAGAGGGCGGAAAGCCGGACGGTGAGGAGGGCGGGAGCGAGGGCGGTGGACCGTACGAGGGCTCGGGCCGCGTCCGGCTCCCGGCACTCGGCTCCCGGCAGGCACGTACGCGCCGAGAGCTTCGATCGACCGTCGACGGCTCCCCGCTGACACGTACCACCGCATGCCGGGAGCGCTCCACGAGGACCTGCCGGAGAGGTCCGGCGACGCGGGCAGGTGCGCCGTCCACAGGTGCGCCGTCCGTCGGCGCGTCCGCACGGTGAAGAGGCTCATGGCGCACGTCCGCCGGCACGACGGTCCCGGGACGTACGGGTGGACCGGTGCGGGAGGGCGGAAACGGGATGTGCGGGGAAGGGGTCAGCGACAGGTGGCGCTGGAGACCCGCGCCAGATCGATGTGACGGCGCAGTGTCAGGGCGAGCGGGACCGGAGCGGTGCGGGTGACGGCGGTGGTGAGGCGACCGGCCATGGCACTGCTCCCTTCCGCTCGTCCCAGCTCGTCGGTGGTGATGGCTGAAGCCTGCCACGGGGAAAGCCCCGCTCACAACTCGCTTCCCATGATGTGGGATTGAGTGTGAACGGCGTATTTCAGCGGGCTCCGGGCGGCTCACGGAGTCCCGTAGTGTGGCACGTCTCCTTGCTCATCCCCCGCCCCGCGCCCCGCTTCCGGCACCCGACGTCCGACGTCCGGGCCCACGCCCCGGGACCGCGGCGCCGGGCATCGGCAAACGACATCTGGCGAGTGGAGTGTGAACCGATATGACCGAGGCCGCCGCAGTGCGCGCCCCCGGTGGCGCTCAGGCGGTCCGGCGGGCCCTTGACCTGCTGCACTGCTTCCACGACAACGGCTCCGATCTCAGCGCCTCCGAGCTCGCCCGCCGTCTGAGGCTGCCGGTCTCCACGGCGCACCGGCTCGCCCGCACGCTGCTGGGAGCGGGGTTCCTGGAGCAGGACGCCCGCACGGCCCGCTATCGGCTGGGCCCGGCCGTCACCGAGCTGGGCCGGCTCTCGTACCACCAGCGCGGTCTGCACCTGGCCGCGCCCGAGCTGGCCGATCTCACCGAACGCACGGGCGTCACCGCCGACTTGGCGCTGCGCAGCGGTCCCAGTGCGGTGATCGTCGCCGGCGGATCGGTCACCCCGAAGGTGGGCCTGCGCCGGCCACTGCACTCCACGGCACTCGGCAAGGTACTGCTCGCGTGGGCCCGGCCGGGTGACGGAGGGCTCGCCGCACTGCCGCCGCTGCGCTCGTTCACGGACCGCACGATCGTCGAAACCGAGGCCCTGGAGGCGGAGTTGGCGCGGGTGCGGTCCGACGCGTACGCCCTCAACGACGGTGAGTCGGCGTACGGGGTGCGCACTCTGGCGGTCCCGGTGCTGGACGGCGCCGGGTACGCGCGCTTCGCCCTGGCGGTACGGGCCACACCGTCCGTGATAACCGACGAGCGCGCCGACTGGTTCCTGGCCCGGACCCGGGAGTGCGCCCGCGCCCTGGAGGTCCTGCTGCTGTCACCCGCCGAGCGCCGGCCACCGTCCCGCTGAGGCGAGCACCCACCGGGACCCCCGGGACCGCCCGGGTGTGAGTGGCCGACGTACGGGACCGGACCGACTCGCCGTTCGCGCGGCGCCGGAGCACGGTGTGCGGCATGCCCTCGGTGGTGACGGGCCGGCCGCCGTACTCGTCCTGGTGGGCCGCCGCGTCGAGCCGTTCAAGGACCGGCACTCCGGAGTGTTCTCCCGCTCGGTCCCGACGTGGAGCAGCCGCGAGCGGACCGACCCGTCGCTCTGCGGGTCGATGACCGGAGTCGGGCCGGTGTCGAGGCTCCGCGAGTCCGGCAGGGCGACCAGGTGCCCCGGCCTCACCCGGGCGCCGCCGCCCGCTCCGGTGTCCGGGGACGGCCTCCCGGGTGCCGGTGGCGCCACACCCAGAACACCGTGCAGGACACCAGTGCCCACCCGGCCAGCACCAGGAACGGGAACAGTCGCTGATGACCCTGGTAGTAGACGGCGGTGTGCTGGGCGTTGACCGAGGCGCCCGGCGGCAGCCAGCGCCCGATGACCCCGAGCGCGGACGGCAGCAGTGGCCAGGACACCGCGCCACCGGAGGACGGGTTGCCGAGCAGCACCATGACACCCCAGGTCGGGATCATCGCCCAACGGCCCAGCAGGGTGTTGAACATGGTGAAGACCATCCCCGAGGTGAACATCGTGAAGGCCAGGATCAGCCAGGACTCGACGAACGGCAGATGGACCGAGCCCAGCAGCCAGTCCACGACGGCGGCGATGGCGAACCCGCCGAGCAGCGCGTAGGCGACGGTGAACGCGATCCGTTCCAGCGGTACGAGACCACGGGCGTGCACGCTGAGCTGGATCGCCCCGACGAAGCCGATGATGACCGCGGCGAGCGAGATGTAGAAGAGGGCGAGGCCCCGGGGGTCGCCCTTCTGGAGCGGTTTGACGTCCACGACCCTGACGGGCACGCCGACCTTCTCGCCCACCTGCCGGGAGGACTCGGTCAGCAGTTGCGCGACACTGGCGCCGGAGGCACCGGCGACTTCGAGCACCACACCGTGGTAGTCGTCGCTCAGGATCGCGAAGACCTTCTGATTCTCCAACGCCTCGCGTGCTTGGTGCTGTTCGGCGTACGGGTGCAGTTCCAGCGAGGCGTTGAGCGCCTTCTCCATGCCCGCGATGAACTCCTCGTCGCGCACGGCGTGCGGCGCGCCGACCAGGGCCGCCGGAATGTTGTGCGGGGTCGGGTTCGCCATCGCGTACGTATAGGAACCGGCGAAGAGTCCGGCGGCGGCCGCCAGGATGAACAGCAGTACGGTCGCGGGGAGGTACGGCGAGTTCGTGAAGGCCGTCCACCGGTCCGCGAGGGTCCGCGCCCGCCGGTGGGCCCCGGGCTCCCCCGAATCCTCCGCCGCCCCGGGCTCCGCGGACTCTTCCCGTTCCCCCCGCTCGTCCCCGCGTTCGCCCCCGTCGCGCGGCCCCCGGCCGTCGTCCGTGTGGCTCATGCGTCGTCGTCCCTCGCGCGGCTGGGCTGGACCCGCTTCGGTTCGCCGGGCATCTTCGGGTACTCCGGCGGGTACGGCAGGTCGTCGAGCCCGTGTTCCCGCTCGTCCCGGTCGGCCAGCTCCAGCAGCGCGTCGAGCCGGTACGCGTGGTCGTCCATGTCCGCGTGCAGGTCACCGGTCCGCGCGTACCGCTCCGGCATGGTCCTGATGTCGAAGTCCGCCGGTTCCGCGTCGTCGATCTCGTCCCAGCGCAGCGGCGCGGAGACCTGCGCGTTCGGACGGGGGCGCACGGAGTAGGCGGAAGCGATCGTGCGGTCCCGGGCGGTCTGGTTGTAGTCGACGAAGATCCGCCTGCCACGCTCCTCCTTCCACCACGCGGTGGTGACGTGCCCCGGCATCCGGCGCTCCAGCTCGCGTCCCACCGCGATGGCCGCGCGCCGCACCTGGGTGAAGGTCCAGCGCGGCTCGATCGGCACGAAGACGTGCAGGCCCCGGCCGCCGGAGGTCTTGGGCCAGCCGCGCACCCCGTTCTCGTCGAGGACGGCCCGGAGCTCGTGTGCGGCCCGTACCGCGTCGGCGTAGCCGGTCCCCGGCTGCGGGTCGAGGTCGATGCGCAGTTCGTCGGGGTGTTCGGTGTCGCCGCCGCGCACCGGCCAGGGGTGGAAGGTGAGCGTGCCCAGGTTCGCGGCCCACAGCACGGCGGCGGGCTCGGTGGGGCAGATCTCGTCGGCGTGCCGGCCGCTGGGGAAGGCGATCCGGGCGGTGGGAATCCAGTCGGGGACGTTCTTCGGCGCCCGCTTCTGGTAGAAGAACTCGCCGTCCACACCGTCCGGGAACCGCTGGAGCGTGGTCGGCCGGTCGCGCAGCGCCCTGGTGATGCCCTCGCCCACGGCCAGGTAGTAGTCGGCCACGTCCCGCTTCGTGTAGCCCTTCTCGGGGAAGTACACCTTGTCCGGATTGGACAGCCGTACCGTCCGCCCGCCTGCCTCCAGCTCCACCGCTGCTCCCATGACGGCCACCGTAGGCCGGGCTCACATATGGCGCATATCGGGGGACGTCCGGCCGGGGGTGGGCGAGAATCGGATCATGGACCTGCCGGTGATGCCACCCGTCAAACCGATGCTCGCCAAGTCGGTGCCCGCCATCCCGGCCGGGATGCAGTACGAGGCCAAATGGGACGGGTTCCGCGCGGTCGTGTACCGGGACGGCGACGAGGTGGTGATCGGCAGCCGTACCGGCAAACCACTCACCCGCTACTTCCCCGAGCTGGTCACGGCGGTACGCGACCGGCTGCCGCCGCGCTGTGTGCTCGACGGTGAGATCGTCGTCGCGCACGACGGCCGGCTGGACTTCGACCGGCTGAGCGAGCGCATCCACCCGGCGGACTCACGGGTACGGCTGCTCGCCGGGCGGACCCCGGCCCGTCTGGTGGTGTTCGATGTCCTCGCCATGGGCGACGACTCGCTCATGGACACCCGGCAGGCGGAGCGGCGGACCGTCCTGGAGTCGGCTCTTTCCGGGGTGACGGCGCCTGTCCATCTGGCCCCCGCGACCACGGACCAGGCTCTCGCCCGGGAGTGGTTCGAGCGGTACGAGGGCGCCGGGCTCGACGGCGTCGTCGCGAAACCCCTCGACCTTCCGTACCGGCCCGGCACCCGCGCGATGTACAAGATCAAGCACGAACGCACCGCCGACTGTGTGGTCGCGGGCTACCGCCCCCACAAGAGCGGCCCGGTCGTCGGGTCGCTGCTCCTCGGCCTGTTCGACATGGAGGGCGCGCTCCAGCACGTCGGTGTCTGCGCGGCCTTCCCGATGAAGCGCCGCGCCGAACTGGCCGCCGAGCTGGACCCGCTGCGCGTCGACCCCGACGACCACCCGTGGGCGGCGTGGGCGGAGGCGGCCGCGCACGAGAACTCCCGGCTGCCCGGCGCCCCGAGCCGCTGGTCGGGCAAGAAGGACCTGTCGTGGGTGCCGATCCGGCCGGAGAGGGTGTGCGAGGTGGCGTACGACCACATGGAGGGCGACCGGTTCCGGCACACCACCCAGTTCCGGCGCTGGCGGCCGGACCGCACCCCCGGGAGCTGCACGTACGGACAGCTGGAAGAGGTGGTGCGGTACGACCTGGCGCAGGTGCTGTCAGCTGCCGGGAGCTGAGTCCGGGGGCGTCGCGCAGGGGTCGACGCCGGGGGCGGGGGTCGGGGTGCCCGAGGCGGGTGCCGGGGCCGACGCACCGGATGAGGGGGTCCGCGTCGGGCAGCCGGGGCCGGGAACCGGCTCGGACGTGCCGGGGTCGGGGTCAGGGGTGGGGGTGGTGCCGGGGTCAGGAGTGGTGCCGGGGTCAGGAGTGGTGCCGGGGTCAGGAGTGGTGCCGGGGTCGGGGGTGGTGCCGGGGTCGGGGGTGGTCCCCGGGTCCGGGTCGGTCGGTCCGCCGGAGTCGCCCGGGTCCGGGGAACCGGAAGCGCTCGGCGGGTGGAGCGGGGGCGCCGAGGCCGAGGGCCGGACGGCCCCCGGAGCCTTTCCGGGCGTGGCTCCCGGGGTCCTGCCGGGCGTCGTGCCCGGACTTCCGCCGGGCGCCGGGCCCACGACGATGCCGCCGCCCTCTGTCGGACGGCCCGCGCCGCCCGCCGGGGGCGCCGCCGCGACCGGCCGCACGGCCCCGGCCGGGCCGCCCGCGCCGGGACTGGCCGGGACCACCCCCTTGCCGTCGGCCACCGGATGCGTGCCCCTGCGGTAGAACTCCAGCCAGGACAGCACGGTCCGCAGATAGACGTCCGAGTGGTTGTAGCTGAGGATCGCCCGGTCCAGATCGGTCTTCACCGACAGATCACGGCCCCCCGCGCACAGGTAGGAGCCCGCGGCGAGCGCCGCGTCGTGGATGTTGTCCGGGTCGGCGCGTCCGTCGCCGTTGCCGTCCCGCGCCCAGCGCGCCCAGGTCGCCGGGATGAACTGCATCGGGCCGACCGCCCGGTCGTACGTCCGGTCGCCGTCGTACACACCGTCGTCGGTGTCGGTGACGGTGGCGAAGCCCACGCCGTTCAGGACCGGACCGAGGATCGGGGTGAGCGTGGTGCCGTGGACGTCGACCCGGCCGCCACCCGCCTGCCCGGACTCGACCTTGCCGATCGCCGCCAGCAACTGCCACGGCAGATGGCATCCGGGTGTGCTGCGGCCGAGTGCCGCCTCCGCCCTCCGGTAGGCGGCGAGGACCGTGGCGGGGACACCCGCCTCGGCCCACGACCGGGCGGCGACGGGGCTCACCCGGGCGCCGGGCTTCGGGGGCGCGGGGGTCGTCAGCGGTGGAAGCTCGGTGTGGTACGAGTCGTCGTCGGGCACCTGCGACCAGCGCACCTCGTCGGTCGCCGCGCCGCGCGGGACCGGCCGTTCGCCGCCGGCGAACCCCGGTGCCTGGGAGGCGGTGAGGGCGGCCATCGCGGCCACGGCCGCCGCGGTACCGCCCAGTCCGCGCCGGGTCGTGCGGCTGATCCGCCACCGCGCGCCACGGCCGGTCCCGCGCCCCGTCGTACCGTTGAGCCTCATGCGTGTTCTCCTCTCCCCGGGGTCACCGGGCGAAGGTGTCGATGGCCGAGATCCGCCAGCCGCCGTCCCCGCGGACCGCGTCCACGGCGAACATCGCCGCCGCGTACGTCGTCTCCTCCTTCTTGTCGGTACGGGTGTTGCTCTGATCGGCGAAGACCAGCAGCCGGGCCCGGTCGCCGTCGAGGAGTTCGACGGCGCTCTCGGTGACCGTGGTCGTGAGGACGAGCTTCTGCGCGGGCCCCTTCGCCCGTACGTCGGCGAGCATCCGCCTGTGCTGCTCGACCGCGTCACCCACCAGGTACTCCTTCGCGGCCCGGTCGGACTTGGCGGGGGATGCGTAGGTGTACGAGAACACCGCGCCGACCGCCTCGGTGATCCTGCCCTTGACCTCGCTGGTGCGACCGATGTCGGTGAGGGCGGTGTTGGCTCTGGCCGGTTCGTCGCGCAGCCCTTCGGCCGCCGTGAACGACCAGGCGGCGAAGGCCCCGAGGAGCACGGTCAACGCGCAGAGCACGGCGGGGAGTCCGCCGGGTGGCCGACGCCGGAGGCCCCACCGGGGGCGCCATCGGAGGCGGCTCTCCTCCGCCGCCGGGGAGAGCCGGTCGCCGCCGCCCGTCCCGTCCTCCGGGACTCCCGGGACTCCCGGGGCCTCCGGGGCTTCCCCATCGCCGTCCGCCGTCTCCGGTTCTGCCGGGTCGGCGCTCCCGCCCTCGTCGGGGACTTCCGGGCCGGCGCTCCCCTCCTCTTCCCGGGCGGCCCGCTCACGGTCACGATCGCGGGGCCCCTCTCGCGCGGGCACGGGCGGGCGCGAGGTGGCGGTACGCTCCGCCGCCGCGACGGACGCCAGCCGGCGCCTCCGGTTCACGAGATGACGGGTCGTCGACATGCCGGGGTCCTTTCGGTGATCGGTGGTCGGTGATCGGCGGTCGGCGGTCGGAGCCGAGGGGCGTGCCTCAGCCGGTGGAGTTGCCGACCGGCGCCTGGCCGAGGGCGCTCAGCTTCCAGCCCCCGGAGGTGCGGGTCAGCTCACCGAGCATCCGGCTCTCCTTCACCGCGGGCTTCCCCTCCGGCGCGGTCACCGTGATCCGCAGGGCCACCATCACCGCCGCCCGCCCGGCCCGGTCGTCGAGTTCGGTCACCGCGCCCGACAGCACCTTGGCGGTGCTGACCGTCTTCGCCTCCTGGATCTGTTTCTCGAACCCTCCTCTGCCGTCCACGAGTTGCTTGTGCAGATCACCGGTCGTGGACTCCTCCCAGCGGTCGAGCCCCTGGTCCAGACGCTGATGGTCGAGCGTGTTCATGTTCTGCACGGCCTGCTCACCCGCGGCGAGCACGTCGTCGCGGGCCCGCGCGTAGGCCGCCGAGTCGTCGTGCGCCGCGTCGTACCAGGACCAGCCGCCCCAGCCGGCCGCGCCGGCCGCCGCGAGCGCCAGCACGAGGGCCGTCGCCACCAGCGGATTCCTCGTTGTCCGTACCCGTACCATCGTTGCCTCTTCCCTGCCTGTCCGGTCACGTACTCGCCGCGGCCCGTGCTTTCGAAGTCCCTATCCGGAGGTGATGTCGACGATCCGCCAGTGCCCGTCCCTGAGCTCGGCGGTGACGGACAGTTGCGCCGCCGCTGTGGTGGCTGCCTTGCCCTGACGTTCGTAGACCTGGTCGAGGAAGACGAGAAGGTGGGCGCCACGGTCGGAGAGCCGGGTGACCCCGGCCCGTACGACATGCGTGGTGAGTGTGAGCCTCTGGTCCGTGGCTTCCTTCTCGACCTGGCCGAACAGTGCCGCGTACTGCTGGAGCGCCTTGCCCGCGAGGAGTCGCTTCGCCGCCTCCTCGGTGACGGCGGTGTCCTTGGGGCTGTACGAGAAGACCTTGCTGAGCGCGCTGCTGACGTCACCCGCGACCCGGGTCGTGTTCTCCGCGTCGGTCAGCGCGTGGTTGGCGGTGGTGGGGGTGTCACGCAGCTGCTGGGCGCGTAGGAGGAGCCCGGCACCGGCCGTGACGAGAACGGCGATCAGCGCGCCGGTGACGACGCGCCGCCACCGGACGGTGCGATGCGCGGGCGGGTCGTTCCCGTCGCAGGGCCCCTTCGCGCCCTCCCGCGCCTCCCCCGTCCCCTCACGTTCTTCGACGGTCTCGCCGTTCTCGACAGCCTCGGCCGCCCCAACCGTCCCGACCACCCCAGCCGTCCTGGCTGCCTCATCCGTCCCAGCCACCCCAACCGTCCTGGCCGCCCCAACCATCTCGACCACCCCAGCCGTCCTGGCTGCCTCGTCCGTCCCGGCCACCCCACCCGTCCCGACCACCTCGTCCGTCCCGGCTACCCCACCGGTCCCGACCACCTCGTCCGTCCCGGCTACCCCACCCGTCCCGACCACCTCAGTCGGCTCGGCGGTGTCACCGCCGATGTCCGTGCGGATGCCCACCGTCGTCGCCCCCTCTCCCCGGCGCTTCACGCGCCACCCACCGGGATCGCCGTCAGCGTCCTGACCTTCCAGCCGTCCCCGGTGCGGGCGAGCGTGGCCTCGAAACGTTTGCGTTCGGTACCCGCCCGGCCGGTGCGGGGGATGACCTCGACCTCGACGGTCGCGATCAGTTCCGCCGTACCGGCCCGCTCGTCGAGCGCCGTGAGCGCCGCTTGGGTGACCGTGCCGCGCGCCGTGGCGCCGGACTTCGTCAGCTCCTCGGCATCCGTGGCACGGGTACGCTCCAGCTGGTCCCGCAGCGGTCCGGTGGACGCGTCCAGCCAGTCCGCCAGCCCCTCGTCGACACTGCCGGCGTCCTTGCCGTCGAGGCTGTTCAGCCGGGCGACCCGCTGTCTGCCGTCCGCCAGCGCGGCGTCGCGGCTCTTCGCGTACGAAAGGGTGTCGTCGCCGCGCGCCTCGGCGTACGACCAGCCGCCGAAGGCGCAGAACAGCAGCGCGGCCAGGACCGCCGCCCAGCCGACGGCGTTCGCCGTGCGGGCGTTCACTCGCCGCCTCCCAGTCCGAGCAGACCCGCCATGCCGCTCGCGGCGGGCCCGGCCTCCGCCTCGGCCCCGAGCACTCCGGGGAGACCCGTTCCGGAGCCGGACCCCGCAAGCGTCGAGCCGGGCCGGGCGGGCCGGGGCACCGGGCCGCCCTTGGGGGCGTTGGCGCTGCCGCGCACATTGACGCCGGTTCCGGGCGGCGCGGTGCAGCGGGCCTTGGTGTTGACGGCGGGTCCGGTCGAGGTGTCGAGGCCGTTGCGGTAGGCCGTGGCGCCGTACCCGGCGGTGCACGGCAGTGGTTCGAAGAAGGTGAGCGACATACCGAATCTGGCCCCGTCCTGGTCGACGGCGGTCGCACCCGCCGCGGCGACCGCGGGCAGTTTCACCAGGAGTTCCTCGATGCCGCGTTGGCGGGTGACGGCGACCTCCGATGTGGTGAGAAGGTTGGCGACGACGACCCCGAGGCCCGGGTCGAGGTCGCGCAGCAGTCCGCTGATCTGCCCGGCGGCGTCGGGCGCGGCGGCGATCAGCTTCCGCAGATCGGTGTCGGAGCTCTTCAACTGGGCGGCGAGCTCCTTGGCCCCGGACGCGAAGCCCTTCAGCGCCGCGCCCTGTTCGGCCTGGGTACGCAGCACGGTCTCGCCGTCGGCCAGCAGCCTGGTGGTGGCGGGCAACGCCTCGTCGGCGGCCCTCACGAAGTCGCCACCGGTGTCCAGCAGCGCCTGGAGATCGTCTCCGTGTCCCTCGAAGGCGGCGCCGAACTCGTCGACGACGGTCCGCAGCGACTCCAGGTCGACCGAGCGCGCCAGATCGTTGACGCTGGTGAGGACGGTGGTCACGGGCGCCGGGACGGTGGTGTCGGCCTGGTCGATGACCGAGCCGTCCTCCAGGAACGGGCCGCCCGAGCGGGTCGGGCGCAGATCGATGTACTGCTCGCCGACCGCGGAGAGGCTGGCGACGACCGCCCGCAGGCTGTCCGGGACGGGCGGCGCCGACCGGTCGATCCGCAGCTGCGCCTCGACGCCGTCCCCGGTGAGTTCGATGGGGCCGACCCGGCCGACGGACACACCCCGGTAGGTGACGTCGGAGTGGGTGAACAGCCCGCCCGTACTGGTCAGTCGGACCTTCACCGTGTAGTAGTCGCGGAGTCCTACGTAGGGGCCGAGGCCGGCGTACCTGACGCCCAGATGGCCGAGCACCAGGACGGCGACGATCAGGAAGGCGACGTTCTTCAGCCGGACGGCGGGAGTGATCATCGGTGGGCCCCCTCCGTGGCCGGGGATGTGATCGAGGGGAGCGGCAGTGGCAGCGCGGAGCCGGACGCCCCGTCCGCGCCCTTCGTGGCGGCAGGTCCGGCGCCGGGGGTGAGGGCCGGGACGATCCGGGTGCCGGGCACGGCCGTCACGTCCAGATACACGTTGAGGTAGTCGCCCTTGACCCCGCGCAGCACCTCGTCCGTGAAGGGGTAGGTGGCGAGCACCTGGAGGGAGTCGGGGAGGTCGTTGCCGGAGTCGGCGAGCGCCTTGAGGCTGGGGGCGATGGCCTTGAGGTCGGCGATCAGGTCCGCCTTGCTCCTGTCGATCGTGTCGACGGCGACGGTGGAGAGCGTGTCCAGCGAGCGCAGCATGGTCAGGAGCGAACCGCGTTGTTCCTCCAGGACCTTGAGGCCGGGGCTGAGGTCGGTGAGGATCTTGCCCACGTCCTGTTCGCGGGTGGCGAGGGTGGCGGAGAGCCGGTTGACGCCGTCGAGGGCGTCGGTGATGTCCTTCCGGTGCGCGTCGAGTTCGGTGACGAGGGTGTCGACGCGGCCGAGCATCGACCGTAGTTGTGGTTCACGCCCGGTCATCGCCTTGTCGAGTTCGCCGGTGATGGTCTTGAGCTGGTTGACACCGCCGCCGTTGAGCAGCATCGACAGCGCGCCGAAGACCTCTTCGACCTCGGGGTTGCGGTTGGTGCGGCTGAGCGGGATGGCCGCGCCGTCGGCGAGTGTGCCGGTGGCGGCGCCGGACGGGGGCGGCGACAGCTGTACGTACTTCTCGCCGAGGAGGCTGGACTGCTCCAGGTGGGCGTAGGCGTTGGCGGGCAGCCGGACCTTGCCGTTGACGCGCATCGTGACCCTGGCGCTCCAGTCGTCCGGATCGAGGGTGATCCTGGTGACACGGCCCACGGCGACGTCGTTGACCTTCACCGACGACTGCGGGGTGAGGCTGAGCACGTCGCCGAAGTCGGCGGTGACCTCGTACGGATGGTCGCCGAGGTCGGCGCCGCCGGGCAGGGGCAGTTGCTCGATGCCGGTGAATGCAGGGACGTCGCAGCTGGTGGCGACCAGGGCGAGTGCGGCGCCGAGGGCGACGAGGACGCCGATCCCGGTGGTGGCGCGGGCGCGTGGGCCGCGGACGGCACGGATCATCGGTGGCCCCCCTTACGGTCCGGTGTCCGCGCGGGCGGGCGGGCCGGCTCCTCGGCCGGACCAGCCTTCGCCGGACCGGCCTTCTCCGAACTTGCCTTCGCCGGGGTCCCGTACACCGTGCCGATCGCGGGCAGCGGCAGGGCGGGCAGGGCCCCGCGTCGTTCCTCGGAGACCGGGGCGAGCCCCGCGAGTCCGGCGGCCTCGGGTTCGGTGAGCGGTCCGCCCATGCTGAGTTCGTTGAGGTCCGCGCGGCCGTTGAGGGTGCGGCGGACCGGGTCGTACGCGTTCAGGACGTTGCCCGCGGTGAGCGGCAGGGTGTCGAGGGATTCGGCGAGCGAGGCCCGCTGGTCGACGAGCGTCCGGGTGAGCGGCACCAGGGCGTCCACGTTCTCCTTGAGCACACCGCGGTTGTCGTGGATGAACGTCTTGACCCGGCCGAGCGCGGTGCCGAGTTCCTTGAGCGCCGCGCCGAGGTTCTTCCTGTCGTCCGCGAGGAAGCCGGTCACCGAGTTGAGCTGTTGTTCGGCGGCGCGCACGTCGCCGTCGTTGTCCTTGAGCATGGTGGTGAAGGTCTGGAGCTGGGTGAGGGTGTCGAAGAGGTCCCCGCTGCTCCTGTCGAGGGTCCTGGTGGCCTTGCCGAGCTGCTCGACGGTGTCGCCGATGGCCTTGCCGTTGCCGTCGAGGGTCTTGGCCCCGGTGTCGAGGAACCGGGCGAGGGCGCCGTCCGCGTTCGCGCCGTCCGGTCCGAGGGCGGTGGAGAGTTCCGTGATGGACTCGTACAGCTGGTCGATCTCCACGGGGGTGGCGTTGCGGGCGGCGGGCAGTACGGCGTCGTCCGCGAGGGCGGGTCCGCCGTCGTAGGCGGGCGCCAGCTGGACGTACCGGTCGGCGACGAGGCTGGGGGCCACGACCACCGCGTGCGCCTTGGCGGGCACCTTGACGCCCTTGTCGACCCGGAGGGTCACCCTGACCTCTTCGCCGTGCGGCCTGACCGATTCGACGGTCCCGACCTTCACACCGAGGACCCGCAGGTCCGATCCGGGGTAGATGCCGGTGGCCTGGTCGAAGCAGGCGGTCACGGTGGTGGTTCCGGACTCGTCCAGGGCCGTCACCCCCGTGGTGGCGGCGACGCCCACCAGGGCGAGTCCCGCCGCGATGCCGACGATGCGTTGACGTCTCATGTCATCGGCCGCCCTGCTGCTTCGGAGGCATGCATCCGGTCGCCGGCGGGGTCCCGGCGGGGAGGTAGTTCCTGGGGACGACCCCGCAGACGTAGGTGTCGAGCCAGCGGCCGTTGCCCAGGGTGTTGCCGACGAGCCGGTTGTACGAACCGGCGAGGGAGAGCACCTTGTCGAGGCTGTCGCGGTTCTTCAGCAGTACGGCGGTGACCCGGCCGAGCGCGGTCAGGGTCGGCTTCAGCTGCTTCTCGTTGTCGGCGACGAGCCCGGTGAGCCGGGTGCCGAGGTCGCGGGTGCCCGTGAGCAGCAGGTGGATGGAGTCGCGGCGGGCCTGGATCTCGCCGAGCAGCAGATTGCCGTCCCGGAGCAGGGTCTCGAAGCTGCTCTTCTTGTCGGCGAGGGTCCTGGTCAGCTGTTTGCCGCCCTTGAGGAGGGTGGCGAGCTGGGCGTCGCGTTCGGAGACCGTTCTCGACAGGGCGGAGAGCCCGTTCGCGGCGCTGCGGACGTCGGGTGCGGAGTCCTTGAAGGTGGCGGAGATCGTCTCGAAGCTCTCGGCGAGCCGCGCCGTGTCGATGTCCCCGATGGTCTCGCCGAGTCCGTTGAACGCCTGGGTGACGTCGTACGGGGAGGTGGTGCGACTCACCGCGATGCGGGTGCCGGGGTCCTGGGGGCCGGTACCGAGCGGGTCGACGGCGAGGTACTTCTCGCCGAGGAGCGTCTTGATGGCGATGCCGATGGTGCTGGAGTCGCCGATCCAGGCGTCCTTCACCCGGAAGGTGACCTTCACCTTGGCGCCGTCGAGGGAGACTCCGGTGACCTTGCCGACCTTGACCCCGGCGATGCGTACCTCGTCGCCGTCGGCGAGCCCGGCGGATTCG
Organism: Streptomyces sp. AM 4-1-1; assembly: GCF_029167625.1. NCBI lineage: Bacteria > Bacillati > Actinomycetota > Actinomycetes > Kitasatosporales > Streptomycetaceae > Streptomyces > Streptomyces sp. AM 4-1-1. Next base: position 6,525,915 of record NZ_CP119145.1, on the reverse strand, counting down.
GTGAAGTCCGCGCTGTAGGTGGTGCCGCCGCCGATGAAGGGCAGTGAGTCGGCGCGGTAGGCGGCGAGGCCGACGAGGGTCAGCACGAGGAGGCCGACGATGCCGACGGCGACCGGACTGCGTTCGCGCACGGGTCTGATCCTCATGCCGCACACCTCGAATCGGTGATCGCGATACCGGTGGGCGGTTCGCTGCCGTCACTGGTCGTGACGCCGCCGACCCGGGCCTCGCAGAGGTAGAGGTTGAGCCAGGAACCGTACGAGGTGAGGCGGGTGATGGCGGCCATCTTCGCCGGGGTCTTCGCCAGGAAGTTCTCGATCTTCGGTGAGTTGTCGGCCAACCGGCCTGACAGACGGCCGAGTTGACGAATGTCGTCCTTGAGCGGTTTCCGGCCGTCCTGGAGGAGGTCGGCGGTGACGGTGGTCAGTGTGCCCATCGCCGTGACCGCTTCGCCGAGGGGTTCGCGGTCGCCCGCGAAGCCGCTGACGAGTTCGCGCAGGGTGACCACGAGGTCGTCGAATCCGGCCTCACGGTCGTTGACGGTCTTCAGGACCGTGTTGAGGTTCTTGATCACCTCTCCGATCACCTCGTCCTTGGCCGCGACCGTGCCGGCCAGCGAGCCGACGTGCCGGAGGATGCTGTCGACGGTGCCGCCCTCGCCCTGGAGCACCTGGACGATGGAGCCCGCGAGCTGGTTGACCTCCGGCGGGGAGAGCCCTTCGAAGAGCGGCTGGAAGCCGTTGAAGAGCTGGGTGAGGTCGAGCGCGGGGGTGGTCCGGGAGAGCGGGATGGTCGATCCCGCGCGGAGGTCGCGGCCGACCGGACCCGCGCCCCGGCCGAGATCGATGTACCGCTGGCCGACCATGTTGAGGTACTTGACGGAGGCGGTCACCGAGGCGGGCAGCTCGCGGCCCCGCCGCAGGGTGAAGCCGACCTCGGCCAGCCGCCGGTCGGCGATCTCGATCGACTCGACCTGTCCGACCTTGACGCCCGCGATCCGGACGCTGTCGCCGACGACCAGACCGGTCACGTCGGTGAACCTGGCCTTGTACGTGTGTCCGCCGCCGACGCCGGAGTCGGCGATGGACAGGGCGAGAACGGTGGTGGCGAGGGCCGTCACCAGGACGAAGACGATCGATTTCGCGAGGGGTCCCGCGATGCCGCGCCGGTTCACCCGAGCTTCACCTCCGCACCGCGGAAGGCCGGACCTATGAGCACGCTGCTCCAGTCGGGGAGGGTCTGCGGCCGGACCTTCAGCGAGGGCGCGACCAGTTCGTTGACGAGCCGGCTCTCCGCCGGGGAGTTGGGCATTCCGAGGGACGCCTCGCTGTCCGTCGGCCGGAGGGGTGTGGTGGTGTCGGCGCTCTCCGGTGTTCCCGTCGCCAGGGTGGCGCGGGTGTCCGCCGTGGGCGCCGCGCCGCCGACGTAGGGCACGGAGTAGCAGTGCGGTCCGCCGGTCGCCCGGTAGGCCGGGGCGTCCTTGCCCGGGACGTACTTCCCGAGGGACGGCACGGACGTCAGCGTGACGTGGAGTCCCGGCCGGTCGGTGCCCTTGCCGAGGGCCTTGTCCATGGCGGGGACGAATCCGGCGATCGTGCGCAGGGTGCAGGGGAATTCGGCGGAGTACTTCGCCAGGGTCTCCAGCGTGGGGCGTCCGGTGACCGAGAGCCGGATCAGGTTGTCCTTGTTCTTCCGCAGGAAGGTGGTCAGATCCCGCGCGGACGCGGTCGTCGTCCCGTACAGCCCGGCGAGTTCGGCCTGTTGGTCGGCGATGGTGCCGCTGGTGGTGGTGAGGTCGGTGAGCGCGTCCAGGACGTCGGGTGCCGCATCCGCGTAGACCTTGCTCACCTCGACGAGGTGTTTGATGTCCGCGTTGAGCGTGGGCAGTTGGGGGTTGAGCTTCTTCAGATGGGCGTCGAGCGTGACGAGGGTGTCGCCGAGTGCGTCACCGCGTCCTTCCAGTGCCCGGGAGACGGCGGTGAGGGTGGCGGACAGCTTCTCGGGCCGCACGGCGGTCAGCAGCGGCAGGACGTTGTCGAGGACCTGTTCCAGTTCGAGGGCGTTGCTGGAGCGGTCCTGCGGGATGACGGCCCCGGCCCGCAGGGACCGGGGGGACGGCGCCTCGGGCGGCACCAGCGCCACGAAGCGTTCCCCGAAGAGGGTGGTGGGCAGCATCTGCGCGGTCACATCGGCGGGTACGTCGCCGAGCCGGCCGGGATCGATGGCGAGGGTGAGGCGTGCGCCCTCCCCGTCGGCCGTGATGTCGCTGACCCGCCCGATGACGACTCCGCGAAGTTTCACATCGGCGTTGTCGTGCATCTCGTTGCCGACCGTCCCGGTGCGGACGGTCACGAAGGCGTCGTCGCTGAAGTCCTTCCGGTACACCGAGACCGACACCCCGATCAGTACGACGGGCACCAGCAGGAAGCAGAGCCCGGCGAGCCTGCGGCGTACCGTCCGCGCGTTCGTCATCCGGCCACCTTCACCGTCGTCGTGGCACCCCAGATGGCGAGGGAGAGGAAGAAGTCGGTGACGCTGATCAGCACGATCGCGTTGCGCACGGACCGGCCGACGGCGATACCGACCCCGGCGGGGCCGCCCTGGGCGTGGAAGCCGTAGTAGCAGTGCGCGAGGATCACCATCACGCTGAAGATCAGCACCTTGAGCACGGACAGCAGTACGTCGTCCGGTGAGAGGAAGAGATCGAAGTAGTGGTCGTACGTGCCCGGGGACTGGCCGTTGAAGAGGACTGTCACCCAGCGGGACGCGAGGTACGAGGAGAGCAGCCCGATCGCGTAGAGCGGGATGATCGCGACGACACCGGCGATGATCCGGGTGCTGACGAGGTACGGCATGGACCGCACACCCATCGCTTCGAGGGCGTCCACCTCCTCGTTGATGCGCATGGCGCCGAGCTGGGCGGTGAAGCCCGCGCCGACGGTCGCGGAGAGGGCGAGCCCGGCGACAAGCGGTGCGATCTCGCGGGTGTTGAAGTAGGCGGAGACGAAACCGGTGAAGGCGGCGGTGCCGATCTGGTCGAGGGCCGCGTACCCCTGGAGTCCGACGACCGTGCCGGTGAACAGGGTCATCGCGATCATCACACCGATCGTGCCGCCGATGACCCCGAGGCCGCCGCTGCCGAACGCGACCTCCGCCAGCAGCCGCCGCACCTCCCGCCCGTACCGATGCAGGGTGCGGGGAACCCAGATCAACGCGCGTACGTAGAAGGCGAGATGGTCGCCCGGCCGGTCCAGCCGGCTGAGTACCGACATCGGTCAGCTCCCCTTCGCGGGGACGATCTGGAGATAGACCGCCGTGAGGATCATGTTCACGAAGAACAGCAGCATGAAGGTGATGACGACGGCCTGGTTGACCGCGTCACCGACCCCTTTCGGACCGCCGCGCGGATTGAGGCCGCGATGGGCGGCGACGATGCCCGCGATGAAGCCGAAGATCAGCGCCTTGAACTCGCTGATGTAGAGATCGGGCAGCTGGGCCAGGGCGGAGAAGCCGGCGAGGTAGGCGCCGGGGGTCCCGCCCTGCATGATCACGTTGAAGAAGTAGCCGCCGAGGGTGCCCACCACCGAGACCAGGCCGTTGAGCAGGACGGCGACGAACATGGTGGCCAGGACACGCGGGACGACCAGACGCTGGACCGGGGAGATGCCCATGACCTCCATCGCGTCCAGTTCCTCGCGGATCTTTCGGGAGCCGAGGTCCGCGCAGATCGCCGAGCCGCCCGCGCCGGAGATCAGCAGCGCCACGATGAGCGGACTCGCCTGCTGGATGACGGCGAGGACGCTGGCGCCGCCGGTGAAGGACTGGGCGCCGAGCTGCTGGGTGAGCGAGCCGACCTGGAGGGCGATGACCGCGCCGAACGGGATGGAGACGAGCGCGGCGGGCAGGATGGTCACGCTCGCGACGAACCAGAACTGCTCGATGAACTCCCGCACCTGGAACGGGCGTCGGAAGACCGCCCGGCTGACGGTCGCGGCGAGGGCGAAGAGCTTCCCGGTCTCCCTGAGCGGAGCGAGCAGCCGCGTGGGGGGCCTGTCCGTCGGTACCTCCGCGCCCGCCTGCGGCGCGGTCTCGGCGCGCGGCGGCGAAGGATCGGCGCGCGGCGGCGAGCTCTCGGCGGCCGGTGGGCCGGGGGGCCGGGGCAGCGGCTCGGCCGTCACGGGCGCGCACCGCCGACCGTCGGGGCGTAGCTCCGCATGATGGCGGTTCGGGCGGCCTCGGGCAGCTGCTCCAGCATCGCGCCGACGCGCTCACGGCGGCGCAGTACGGCCTGCCGGACGGGCATGCCGGGTGAGGGTTCCAGCTGCGGTACGACGGTCCGGGGGCCGAAATCGTGGCCGCCGCCGCGTTGTTCGGCGGCGAGCGTGGCCGCGTCCTTCTCCTCCGACATGCCGATGGGGCCCTCCCGGCGTCCGGCGAGGAACTGGGAGACGACGGGCTCGTCACTGGTCAGCAGCACTTCGCGAGGGCCGAAGGTGACGAGGTTGCGGCGGAACAGCATCCCCATGTTGTCGGGGACGGTCGCCGCGATGTCGAGGTTGTGGGTGACGATCAGCATCGTCGCGTCGATCTGCGCGTTCAGGTCGATCAGAAGCTGGGAGAGATAGGCGGTGCGGACCGGGTCGAGTCCGGAGTCCGGCTCGTCGCAGAGGATGATCTGCGGGTCCAGGACGAGGGCGCGGGCGAGTCCGGCCCGCTTGCGCATTCCTCCCGATATCTCGCCCGGCAGTTTCTCCTCGGCGCCGGCGAGACCGACGACTTCGATGCGTTCCATGACGATTTCACGGATCTCGGATTCCTTCTTGCGGGTGTGCTCGCGCAGCGGGAAGGCGATGTTGTCGAAGAGGGACATCGAGCCGAAGAGGGCGCCGTCCTGGAACATGAGCCCGAAGAGCTTACGGGTTTCGTATATGTCCCGTTCGGGGCTGTTGACCATGTCCACACCGTTGATGAGCACCCGGCCCCGTTCCGGCTTCAGCAGGCCGATGAGGGATTTCAGGAAGACGGTCTTTCCGGTGCCGGACGGACCGAGCATCACACTCACCTCACCGGCCGGGAGCGTCAGGGAGACGTCCTGCCAGATGTTCTGCCTGCCGAAGGACTTCGTGAGGCCCTCCACGACCACTTCGATTCCCATCGGCCCTCCTTCGAAGTTGCGGTGAACGAAGTCGTCTGACGGACGTTGCGGCTCCGAGAAATCCGATGGCGGCTCCTCATACACGATCGGAAGGCGCACATTAGGTCTGGAGAAACCGTGAGGACAAGGCGTTGAACAGCGGAAATCGACGGACCGGGGCCGTACGGCGAGTATTTGTCATCCGACGACAAAGCCGTGCGCCGACTTTGGCGAGAACTGCGCAAGCGGTGCGGTGGGCGCGGGCGACGGATGACGGGTGACGGGACGGGACGGTCGCGCGCGAATGACTGGGCGGTCGGCGCACGCCGTCGTGGCCCGGTCCGTGCCGGCGTGCGCCGTGCGGCTACCTGTTCACACCGAGGTGCCAGTACTCGGCCAGCTTCCGGCCCGCGTTCGGTGCGGCCGCGTCCGGGGAGGCGAGTCCGGCCGTGTAGGTGGCGGTGTCGTTCAGTACGAGGCTGTTCCTGCCCGCGGCGGACGGCAGACCGGTCTTGAGGTTGACCGCCCAGTTCAGGGCGCCGAGACCGAGCGGGCCGCAGCCGGTGGCCCCGGGGACGGAGTACGCGCTGTCACCCTGGGCATTGCCGGTCAGCGAGATCCGGTTCAGCGGGCCGGTGTCATCGGTGGCGCCGTCGGCGGCGTAGAGGCCGCTGCCGATCGCGGGTCCGGTCACGTTCTGCGGGCCGAGCACGACGGGGGAGCCGCTGGTGCCGATGTAGCACTTGCCGCCGAGGAAGGGATTCTCCAGATGGATGCGGACCGGGATGCGGACGATCGTCCGGCCCGCGCTCATCCCGGCCACGAGGTCGAAGTCGCGGGGGGTCGCGACGGATTCGACGGTGGCGACGACCCGGTTCAGGGTGTTGTCGGTGAGCTGAGCGCAGATGCCGGAGACCACCGGGATGCCGCTGGGGCACATCAGTCCGAGCAGGCCCCCCGGGATCTCGGTGGGTGCGCCGACCAGCGCCCCGCCCGCGGGCGGAACGACGGTCGACTCCCCTGTCGCCGTGTCGCGTACGACGCCGAACTGGAGGTCGTTGGCCGCGGTGGTGGCCGTGGTGTTGCCCAGCTTGATGGAGCCGCTGTCGGAGTGCGAGGCCACACAGATCGCGATGGTGTTCTCGCCGTCGGCCGCCAGCATCGCGGGCGCGTCCACGGGGCAGCGTGAGAAGGGTGCCCAGTTCCCCTTCATCGTCGGGCCGCCCGCGGCGCCCGCCGGGGACGTGCCGATCGGGATGATCACGGTCACGGCGGCGAGTGCGCCGAGCAGGGCGGGTCGGGTCCGTCTCAGGGCAGGGCTCATGGGGTGTCCAGCCTTTCGGGATCACTGGGGGGGTGGGAGTCCGCGGGTGCGGGCCTCAGCGATGGGGAACGGTCTGTGCTCGGGAATGCTCTGCGCCGGGGATGGTCCGGCGCTCGGGAGTGCTCTGCGCCGGGGGACGGTCTGCGCTCGAAGGTGGTCTCAGCGTTGCGGGACGGGTCGGGGCGGGTCCGGGCAGTACGCCTGGTTCGGGCTGCCTTCCTCGTTCACGCACAGCGGCGCCTGGGTCATCTTGGTGTAGTTCCCCTTGCCGGAAACGGCCGCGGTGAAGAGGCTGTCCAGGTCCTCGCCCGTTCCGCACCCCTGGAAAGGCGGCAGGTACGGGCTGCCGGTGAGGGGGCCGCCGTCCTGCACGGTGTAGCCCTCGCCGGGAGTTCCGCCCAGCGAGGTTCCCTTTCCGGTGAGCACGAGCGACATGGGGCGTTCGCTTCGGCAGTTCGGGCCCACGTCGAGGGGTTCTCCGTTCACCTCGACGTCGGAGAGCCGGACCCGCATCCTGCCGACGGCCGTGCTCGTCTCCGGGAATCTTCCCGTCACCTCGTCCGGAAGCGCGTCGGCCCAGGTGGAGATTTCGATCGGCCCTTCGAGCGACATTTCCACGGTGGCTTTCGTGGGCATGAATCCGAAAGTGATGAAAGTGGCCGTGGTCGGCGGCAGCTGCGCTTTCCCGTGGTAGTCGAAGGTGGCGTCGGACAGCAGCTCGTTCATGACCTTCGTGCCGTTCTCGCACGTCCATATCTTCACCTTCTTCGCCATGTTCACCCGTAGGTGCGCGGGCTCCGTGAAGGCGATGGCGCTGTCGAGTTTTCCGGCGTTGGCGAAACCGGCGAGGTATCCGTGCCCCGCTTTGGGCGGCACGTCGACCCCCATCAGCAGTGAACAGCCCTCGTGTTCCGGTTCCTCGGCGGCGAACGCCGACGCGGAGGGTTCGCCGGCGCCGTCCGCCGGGTCCTTCCCCGCGGGCACGTCCCCGCTGTCCGGCGCCGGCGCCTTCCCGTCCTCCGTCCCCGGGGGCGGGGTCGGGGCGGACGGGGCTCCCGGGCCAGGAGCGCCCACCCCGACCGTCGCGAACCCGGTGTCCCCGTCGGGGTGTACGGCGCAGGAGGCCGTGATCGTCCGGGCACCCTCCCCGGCGCTGTCCGGAGTCCGCACCACCAACGCCAGGCTCAGCGGTCCGGCGGCGAGGACGACGTCGCCGCTCGACCGCGGGGTCAGGGTCGGCACCTCACCGGTGGCCGACAAGGGAACCGTGTCCCGCGTACCGGGGCCCTCGCCGGGGCCGGCGTCGGTGGCCGCATCCGGGCCCGTGGCGGCGGTGCGTTCCGCCACCTCCAGCCCCTCCCACTCGACATCGGTCGAGTGACCGCCCTGCGTCACGGCCGTCGTGAGCCGGACGGCCCCGGACACGGCGGAGGACTCCGTACCGGGCGGCCCACCGAGTGCGGAGCGCGGCAGCCCGAAGGTCAGCCGCACGTCCTCGGCCCCGATCGGAGTATCGATCGCCACCGACCTCGGCAGCCGGGCCGACAGGCCGACCGTGACCTGATGGGTGCCCGAGGGGAAGACGCAGGAGTAGGAGACCTCGGTGTCGACCAGTTGGCTGTCGGCCTCCGCGCCCGCACTGGGTACGAGTCCGGCCAGCAGGGCCATCGTGCCGACGGCACCGAGCTGCGCGGCCCGCCTCGGCCGCCCTCTCATCGATCTCATTCTCGACAACCCGCCGTCGGATCGGAACTGACTGGTATTCAGCAGCTGGGAGGCCCCCCTGTGGTGTGCGCAAGAGGGGAACGCACACCAAGGGGTGCCGAACGCGGCCGTTACGGCGAGGTGATGCTGATCAGCGGCGCGGCCAGCTTGTAGGTGGCGGTGAACGACGCGTTGTCGTTGTTGTTCATCAGGCCGGTGCAGTTGACCACGTTCGTGATCTTCAGCCCGGTTCCGTTGCTGATGGCCAGCTCACCGGTCGCGTTGTTGTAGGTGGCGTTGCTCGCGGTGCCGGTGATCCTCGCGGTGCAGGTCCCGAGCAGTGTGGAGCCCGTGAGGTCGACGCTGACGTTCGACAGCGTGCCGGAGGTGACGCCTGCGCTGTAGCTGACGGCGTTGAGCTTGATGGCGGTGCCGGAGGTCAGCGTCGCCTTGAAGGTGCTGCTGAGCGGACCCGGGCAGGGGCTGGCCGCACTGCCCCAGGTGGCGCCGGTGATGCTCGCGATCCCGTTGCCGGTGCTGTACGTACCGCCGACCGCGGTGCCCGAGGCGGCGCCGACGCCGCAGGTCACCTGCTGGCTGGTCGTCAGGTCCTTGAGCACGGCGGAGGTGCCGGTCTTGAGGCCGGCGCTGAACGTTCCACCGGCACTGGGATTGGTGAGGGTCCAGCCGGCGAGGGCGGTGGCCGACGCGGTCGTGGCGGCGAAGCCGAACGCGGCGGTGAGACAAGTGGCGGCGAACAGAGTCCGCCTGACGATGCTTCTCACGGAACTTACCTCCGGGGGGAGTCGGACGTACCGGATCACCCCGTGGCGCACACGGAAATACAGGTGCCACGGGGGCGGCCCACATTGCGGTGAACGCAGAAGTCATGGACTCGACTGCGTGATCGAACTCCGTACGAATCGAACGTTACGAGCCGGTAGCCCTGAGCAGCAATACCCGGTGGCGAAAATCCTCCACCCCTTCCATAAACACATTCCGCCTTAGCGGGAACTCAGCAGATCGTCACCAATTCTTGTACGAAAGTGAGTAGTTCCGATACCTGTCCGGACGGCGCTCGGTGCGGCCCGCCGCGCATCACACATCGCGCGACCGAATCCCCGGAGGGGAGGCTTCGCACGGACCGCGGGGGACGTCTCCGCCCGGACGGGGGGCACGGTCCGGACGACGTCACGCCGTCATTACCGCCGGTAGCTTCTTTGTCGACGCCGGAGCACGCGGCCGAAAAACATTGTCCGGAAGTGAGCACTCGCGCCCACCTGCGCGGAAGCCTTCCGACGCTCCCCGGGTGCATGCCTCCCGCACTTCGATCTTGCTCAAGCGGTGTGCAACGCCGAGGAGTTGGTCTATCTTCATCGCGAACTTGATGCGCACCTGTCGGCACGTGGGAGCGCTACCCCCACGCCCCTTCCCCCACCGGGTGCCGGAGAGCTAAGGGGTCAGCCATGCCGAGACTGATAGAGCCACTGGACACCGGAGAACCGCTGGGACCGCTTCCCCAGGAATTCGCCACCATCATGCGGCCCGAACTGCCCAGCCTCATCAAGGAAATCGGTATCGAGGTCACCCGGGCCTACCCGGAATACGCGAGGTTACTGAACGGCCCGAACGGCCAGGCCGTCCGGGTCGGTGTGGAGCAGAGCCTCGCCTCCTTCGTCGATCTCGTCGCGGAACCGTCCTCGTCGACAACGGTCCGCGACGACATGTGCCGCCGATTCGGGCGCTTCGAGGCGTACGAGGGACGGAGCATGGACACCCTTCAGGGCGCCTATCGGCTCGGTGCCCGGATCGCGCTGCGCCGGGCGAAGAAGGTCGGCCGCACCTACAACTTCTCGCCGACGCTGATGCTGAGCTTCGCCGACGCCCTGTTCACCTACATCGACGAACTGGAATCGCTCTCCCGCGAGGGCTACCTGGAGGTACATACCCAGTCGGGCGAGCAGAGCGAGTCGATGCGCCGCCGGCTGCTCCATCTGATCCTCGCCGGACGCCCCATGGCCCGCACCGCCATCGCCGAACTGTGCGAGCAGACCGGCTGGGTGCTGCCCGAACGGGTCACGCTGATCGCCGTGCGCCCCCCGGTGTCCCTCGACCGGTCCGACACCGACCGGGACGTACTCGTCGATCTCAGCGATCCCCAGCCACATCTGCTCGTCCCCGGCGACCTGGACGACGCGCGACGGACCATGCTCGGCCACGCGCTGCTCGGCAACCGGGCCGCCGTCGGGGCCACCGTGCCCACCGCGCACGCCGCGGACTCCCTGCGCTGGGCCCGCCGGGTCCTGGAGTTCGTCGACGCGGGCGTCATCGACGACGCGCCGGTCATCCACTGCGACGATCACCTCATCACCCTCTGGCTCCTCGCCGATCCGGTACTGCTCGACCAACTCGCCCGACGCGAGCTGGCTCCGGTGGCCGGACTCAGCGCCACCCGGCGCGAACGGCTGGTCGAAACCCTGCGCATCTGGCTCGATACGCGCGGCACCGCGGCCCATATGGGCGAGCTCCTGGACGTCCATCCGCAGACCGTCCGCTACCGGATGCGCAGTCTGGAGTCCATCTTCGGCAGCCAACTCGTCGAGCCCGAGGCCAGGTTCTCGACAGAAGCCGTGCTCAGAGCGCTGCGGCTGCGCGCCAGGGGCAACGGCGCACCGCTCTGACTCCGCGCGTCCCGGCCGGTTCGCCTCGGTCGGACGTGAGCCCGCCGCTCGGTCCCGGGTCAACTTACCTGTGAGTAAGGGGAAATAGCCGGTCATTCCCAAACGGTTGCCACACGGAGACGTTCTCGACAAGAAACCTTGAACCGCGTCCCGTACACATGAAGGAGTCGGCCGCCCACCCGGCGGCCGGAGCGCCACCTCCTGGCCAACCATCCGAGAGGGAACCCCCCATGACCGCCTCGCACCTGCTCGTCCCCGTACCGATCCCGGACCGGGTCGCCGCGCTGATCGGTTCCTGCGTCCCGCCGCACGTCCTCCAGGCCGAGGTAGACGCCGAGTGCGCCGCCCGTGAGATCCGCAGGTTCCGGGGCCCACGCCTCGGTGTCGAGGACCAGGCCGACCGGGAACAGGCGCTGTCCGAGCTGGCCCGCGCCAACAAGGTGCTCGGCGCGCATCATCCCGGGCTGGCCGTGCGGCCGGGCAGCTCCTGGTGAGCGGGGCGGCGCCACCCGCCCCGCACCCGCACCCGCTCAGCGACCACCGCGACGACCACGACCACCGGGGCACGGCGGGCGCGCCGACGCCACGGCACCGCTCCACCACTCCCCCGCGGCGGGCCCGGCCGTGCCACCGCCCGGCGGTGCGGTCCCCCTGACCCCCGTCCGGCCTTGCCCCGCATGCGGCGGGCCCGGGCCGGTGTGAGGGTGCAGAGGTGACCACTGCCAGCGAGACCGCCCCCGCCGCGCAGAGTGCCGCCGCGCCGCCCGTCCTCGATCCACGCCGCCGCAACATCGTCTTCGCGACGATCGTGCTCGGCATCCTGCTGGCCGCGCTCGACCAGACGATCGTCGGAACGGCACTGCCCACGATCGTCTCGGACCTCGGGGGCGCCTCCCACATGTCATGGGTGGTCACCGCCTATCTGCTCGCCGAGACCGTGGCGACGGTCCTGGTGGGCAAGTTCGGTGATCTGTTCGGGCGGAAGGTCGTCTTCCAGATCTCCGCGATCGTCTTCATCACCGGCTCGTTCCTGTGCGGCCTCGCGACCGACATGCTGCTGCTGATCGTCTGGCGGGGACTCCAGGGCATCGGTGCCGGCGGACTCATGGTCACCTCGATGGCACTGATCGCCGATGTGATCCCGCTGCGCGAACGCGGCAAGTACCAGGGGGCGATCGGCGCGGTCTTCGGGGTCTCCACGGTGATCGGCCCCCTGCTGGGCGGGCTGTTCACCGACCATCTGACCTGGCGGTGGGCGTTCTACGTGAATGTGCCGATCGCGATCGTGGTCGTCATCGCCGCCGCCCGGACGATCCCCTCCGTCAAGGCCGCCGGCCGGCCGGTCATCGACTACCTGGGCATCGCTCTGGTCACGGTGGGGGCCAGCGCCCTGATCCTGGCGACGAGCTGGGGCGGCAACCAGTACGCATGGGGGTCGGCCGTCATCATCGGCCTGTTCGCCTGCGGGATCATCGCGCTGGTGTTCTTCTGCCGGGTGGAGTTCCGGGCGAGGGAGCCGATGCTGCCGATGCGGCTCTTCGGGAATCCGGTGTTCACGGTCTGCTCGATCCTGAGCTTCATCGTGGGCTTCGCGATGCTCGGCGCGATGATCTTCCTGCCGACCTATCTCCAGTACGTGGACGGGGACTCCGCGACGCTCTCCGGGGTGCGCACCCTGCCGATGGTCGCCGGGCTGCTCGTCGCCTCGATCTTCAGCGGCAATGTGGTCAGCAAGACCGGAAAGTACCGGATCTTCCCCATCGTGGGCTCACTGGTCATGGCGTTCGGCCTGTTCCTGCTGTCCCGGATGGGGCCGCAGAGCGGGGTGTGGCTGGAGTCGCTGTACATGCTGGTGCTCGGGGTCGGCATCGGCCTCTCCATGCAGGTGCTGACGATCGCCGTGCAGAACACCGTGGAGTACTCGGACCTGGGCACCGCCACCTCGGGCGTGACGTTCTTCCGTACTCTCGGCAGCGCCTTCGGGACGGCGGTCTTCGGCACCATCTACGCGAACGCGCTGACGCCGCACCTCACCGACGGGATCAGGGCGGCGGCCGGGGCGGGCGGCGATCCGGCGGTCCTGGCGAAGGCCGCGCGGAGCCCGGAGGGACTGCACGGCCTGCCCGCCGCGCAGTCGGCGCCCCTGGCCCAGGCCTACGCCGACACCCTGCACACGGTCTTCCTGTGGACGGTGCCGGTGGCACTGATCGGGTTCGTCGTCTCGCTCTTCCTCAAGCAGGTGACACTGCGGGACTCGGCGCGGGCCGGCTCGACCGACATGGGCGAGGGCTTCGCCCAGCCCGGCTCCGGGGACTCGGTGAAGCTCCTCGAATTCACCGTGGCGAAGATCCTGCGCGACGCGGGCCCGGACACCGCGCGGCGGATCGTCGCCACGTCGGACACCCGCCTCGACGTGGCGGGGGCGTGGGCGGTGATGCAGGTGGAGCTGTTCACCAGGATGGTCGGCCACGGCAGTCTCGGGCTGATCGCGGCCCGGCACCGCGTCCCGCCCGAAGTGCTCGTGCCGGTCTTCGCCCGGATGGTCGACGAAGGCTATCTGACCGGCGACGGGCGCATCTTCACGCATACGACGGCCGGTGGCCGGGAAGCGGCGGCCATCACCGGTGCCTGGGCCCGATGGCTCGACGAGCGGCTGGGCGAGAGCGGGCACCGGCCGGACGACCGGCGGCTCCGGGCCGCCGTGGACATGATCGCGAAGCGGCTGCTGGCGGAGGACCTGGCCACGGAGCTGTCCCCCGCGCGCGGTTCGACCCGGGTCGGCGTCACGGCCTGACGACCGGGCCGCCGGAGACCGGGCCGGTCGCCTCACCACCCCCTGGCTCCGGCGCCCGGCCGCGCGCGGGGACCTCAGGGCTGTCCCGCCGCGCCGTGTTCTCGGTCATGTGCGGATCGTACGGTCGGCGCCGGGCCCTTCACCTCCGGTTTTCCGGCGGGCCGGGTGGGCGGCTCAGCCTGCGGGAACCGCCTCCGAGTACACCCATGCGCCCTGGTGACGGACGAAGCGGCTCTGCTCGTGCAGCGAGCCGGGCCGGCCGCCGTCCGTGTAGTGGGCGCGGAAGGTGACCGTACCCGTGGTGTGGAAGGCGCTGCCCTCCGTCGTGTCCAGGATGTCCAGGCGCACCCAGCGCGTCCCGGGGTCGAAGTCGATGACCGGCGGGCGGGTGCCGGGGTGCCAGGTGCGCAGCAGGTACGCCGCGTCCTCGGCGACGAACGCCGCGTACCGCGAGCGCATCAGCGCCTCGCAGGTCGGGGCGGCGGCCTCCTGGGCGTGCAGGCGTCCGCAGCAGGCGCCGTAGGCGGCGGGCAGACCGCACGGGCAGGGCGAGGCCGCCGTGATACCGGTGGTGTGCCGGGCGGTGCGGGTGTTCCGGGGGCGGGCCACGGGCGTCCGCCCGGGGCGTGGGGTGCGTCGGGACATGCGTCCATTGTGACCGGTGGTGGCCGCCCGGCCCGCCGGGGCCGGACGGCCACCGGGCGGGTCAGGTGGCGGCCAGCAGGAAATCGGCCTCGCCGGCCTTGGCCCCCTGGATGAACGCGGCGATCTCCCCGTAGGAGTAGATGAGCGCGGGGCCGTCCGGGTCCGCGGACTGGCGTACAGCGACCCTGCCGTCGGCCAGCTTCATGGCCTCGACGCAATTGCCCCCGTTGCCGCCGCTCCACGGCTTGTACCAGCCCTCGGAGCCGAGGTCGGCGGCCGGCATGCCGTTGTATATGTGGTTCATCACAGCTCCTTGCGGAAGTCCAGGAGGATTTCCTTCGTGCGTTGTGCAGTCGCGGCCTGCGCCGCCATGCGGTCCATGACTTCGAGGTAGGAGGCCACCTCGGGGCGCGCGTCGAAGTAGACGGCGCCGGTCAGGTACTCGCTGTAGACCATGTCGGGCAGTTCGGGGACCGCGAACCGGAAGAGGACGAACGGGCCGTACGTACCGGGATGGTGGCCCGTCGCGAATTCCGCGATCTGCAGTGTCACATGCGGCATCTCGGTGGCTTCGAGCAGCCGGTCGACCTGTTCCCGCATGGCGTCGACGCTGCCGACGGGGCGGCGCAGCACCGTCTCGTCCATCACCACCCACAGCCTCGGGGCGTCCGGCCCGGTCAGTAACGACTGCCGCCGCATGCGCAGCGCGACATGACGCTCGATGTCCTCGGGGCGGGTCTGTCCGACGGCGCCGGTACGCATCACGGAGCGTGCGTAGTCCTCGGTCTGGAGCAGTCCGGGGACGAAGTGCGGTTCGTACATGCGCAGCAGGCTCGCCGCGCCCTCCAGGCTGACGTACATGCTGAACCAGTCAGGCAGGACGTCGTGGAACCGCTGCCACCAGCCGGGCTTGTTGGCCTCTTCGGCGAGTTCGACGAAGGCGTCGGTCTCCTCCTCGCCGATTCCGTACGCTTTCAGGAGCAACTGCACGTAGGGGATCTTGAGAGCGACCTCGGCGGTCTCCATCCTGCGTATCGTCGCGGGGGCGACACGCAGCACCTTGGCGGCCTGGTCACGGCTCAGGCCGACACGCTCCCGCAGGTCCTGCAGGCGTTTGCCGAGCACGACCTGACCCACGGTCGGGGCGGACCGCGGTTCGCTCACTTCAGACCTCCCCATGCGCTGTTCCGAGCAGTGTGCCATGCGGGTGACGTCAAGGACACAGCCACTCTGAATTTTTCAGAGTGCCCCTTGCCAAGTGTTCGCGACAGGGGGAGAGTTGGTGAGTGAACCAGTTCACGTAGTCGTACCGCCCTTTTTGCCCCAAGTGCGAAGCGTGACGCAGCCCCACTGTGAGGAATCGGTCGTGGCACCTGGCAGTGCGCTCATCCCCCGGCTCATGGATCTCAGCCCCGGGACGGAAGCGCTCCGGTACTGCTTCGCGCTGCCCGCGCGACCGGAGTCGGTGGCCGGCGCGCGTCGGCTGACGAGAGCGCGGCTCCACGAGTGGGAGTGCGGCGGGGACGCGCGCGAGGCGGCACTGCTGATCGTCTCGGAACTGGTCACCAACGCGGTGGTGCACACGGCGAGCTCTCGGGTCGTGTGCGAGCTGCGTTGTCTCGAAGGGCGGCTGCGCATAGCCGTACAGGACCAAGGACACCAGCCCGGCGGGCCGCAGCTGTGCCGTACCGCCGATGACGAACACGGACGCGGCCTCTTGCTCGTCGACGCGATGAGCAGCGCCTGGGGGTCTCGCGACGCCGGGAACGGCTCGGGCCGCATCGTCTGGGCGGAACTGCCGCACGGCACGGAGCGGTGATGCTGAAGAACGCCATGTCCCATCTGCGCGGGGCGCGCCGCGCCCGCGAGTCCCGGCTGTCGCCCGACGGCCGGGTACAGCTTCCGCTGCCACCCGCCCTCTCGGCGAGCCTGGGCTACGACGCCGTGGGGGTCCCCGCGCGGTACGGGTTCCGGCTGATGTCCCATCTGCCGCGCACGGGTTGTGTCTTCGCGGACGCCGACCGCTGGTGGTGGATCGTCCCGGCGGGATCGGATCTCGATCTGGACTGGCCCGCGCAGGCCGCGTACGCCGCGGGGGCGTACGTGCCCGCGGTGCGGCCCCGGCTGATCCACGCGCCGGACAGCCGGACCCCGTACACTCCGCCGATCCCACTTTTCCTGATGGTGTGTCAGGTCACGGGGGTGACCCCGTCCTGGACGCCGGTCGGCCGGCCGAGGGCGGTTCCCACCCCCTGAGGGCTGTCCCGCGCTCCGTGGTGGATCAGCGTGCGGCGTCGGATGCGGTGCATCGTAAGGCGGAGGGACGTCCGCATACTGGATGTACGGGGACGTTCCGACAACGCCGCGAGGTACCGTAACTGTCGTCGCACGCCCACCAGGGATTACGGGACAGCCCTTGGTGCCGCTCCCGGCGAGCTCTGCCCTCTCGTCCGGCTCGCGCCGGGCCCTGGCGCGGCGGCGCGTGAGCGCCGGGTCGGTCAGGGCCCGCCGAGGTAGCGGAGGCCGGGGTGCACGGCCGTGTAGCCGTCGACCAGGCGTCGGGCGACGGTGACCGAGTCGACCAGCGGATGGAGCGCGAAGGCCCGGACGGCGGTGGCCCGCGATCCGGTCTCCGCCGCCTCCAGCACCGCCCGCTCCACCGCCTTGACCGAGGTCACGAGGCCGACCGCGTGGTACGGCAGCGGGTCGGCGGCCAGCGGGTGGGCGCCGTTCGCGTCGACCAGGCAGGGAGCCTCGATGACGGCGTCCGCGTCGAGCACCGACAGGGTGGTGCGGTTGCGGACGTTGAGGATCAGGGTGGTGCGCTCGTCGTGGGCGACGGCCCGCATCAGGGCGAGCGCGACCTGTTCGTACCCCCCGGACTCCAGATCGCTCGCGTCACGCTCGCCGACGCCCGCGACCTGCCGGTTCTCCGACATGTAGGTCGCCTCACGCTCGGCGCGGACCTGGTCCCAGGTCTTCAGGGCGGGGGCCGCCGGGTCCTTCATCCGGGCGTAGAAGCCCTCCTGCTGGTCACGGAGGAAGGCGCCCCTGGTCCGTTCGGCGTCCTGGTAGGCGCGGACCGCTTCCCGGTTGAAGTAGTAGTAGTGCAGGTACTCGTTGGGGATCGCGCCGAGCGAGCGCAACCAGTCGGCCCCGAAGATCCGGCCCTCCTCGAAGGAGGAGAGCAGCCCCGGGTCGGCCAGCAGACGCGGCAGTTCGTCACGGCCGTCCACACGCAGTCCTCTGACCCAGCCGAGGTGGTTGAGACCGATGTAGTCGATCGAGGCCCGGTCGGGGTCCGCGCCCAGGACGCGGGCGATCCGGCGGCCGAGGCCCACCGGGGAGTCGCAGATGCCGATGACCCGGTCGCCGAGGTGCCGGGACATGGCCTCGGTGACCAGTCCGGCCGGGTTGGTGAAGTTGATGACCCAGGCGTCCGGGGCGAGCCGGGCGACGCGCCGGGCGAGGTCGACGGCGACCGGGACGGTACGCAGTCCGTACGCGATGCCGCCCGCCCCGACCGTCTCCTGCCCCAGCACGCCTTCGTCGAGGGCGACCCGCTCGTCGGCGGCGCGGCCTTCGAGACCGCCCACCCGGATCGCGGAGAAGACGAAGTCCGCGCCGCGCAGCGCGGTGTCGAGGTCGGTGGTGGCGACGACGGCCGGAGCGTCCCGGACGCCCTCGGCCTGTTCGGCCAGGACCCGGGCGACGGCGGTGAGCCGGTCGGCGTCCGTGTCGTGGAGCGCGACCGTGCTGACGCGTCCCTCGGCGTGATCGGCGAGCAGTGCCCCGTACACCAGGGGTACCCGGAATCCGCCGCCGCCGAGAATGGTCAGCTTCACGCCAGGACCGCCCTTCGCCTCGTCCGCCCCTGCTTCCGGCCTCGGTCCGCATCGTACGGGGTGGACGGCCGGTGGCCCCGGACCCGGGGTCCGGGGCCACCGGCCCTCGACGTCGTCCCGCGCGGCGGCGGTGGTGTCAGTCGCCGCTCCACCAGCGCGCCACGGCCTGCCAGAGCTTGGCCTGGGAACCGGGGACGCGCTGTCCCGGGACGGCGGCCTTCACGGGCGGTCCGGCGGCCGGGGCGGCGGGGGCGTCCGGGGACGGTTCGGCGGCGGGGGCGGACCGCGGAGCGTCGGTGGTGACGGTGGACGGCCGGGCCCCGGCGCGCTGCGACCGGTCCGTGCCGGGGACGGAGGGCGCTGCGGCCGGGGCGGGGTCCCGGCCGGGCACGGAGCTCGGCAGGGGCACGTGCCGGGCCGACGCGCTCGGGGGGCGCTCGGGGCGGACCCGGGGGGCGGGGGTCCCCATGGACGGCGGTTCGTGGTCGTCCTGCGGCGGGCGCGGGGCGAACTCGACCGGCAGCTCGACGAGGTGCCGTGACATGACGCTCCCGGTCCAGCGCAGCTCGCTCTCCTCGACGGCGAGCCGCGCGTCGGGCAGACGCATGAGCAGTGCGTCGACCCCGCCGTCCGCGATGGCGCGGCCGATGTCCTGGCCGGGGCATTCGTGCGGGCCGCCGCTGAACGCGAGGTGGGCGCGGTTGCCCTCCATGTCGGCGGCGAGGTCGGGCCGCACGACCGGGTCGGTGTTGGCCGGTGCGATACCGACGATCAGCGCGTCGCCCTCCTTGATCCGCCGCCCGCCCAGCTCGGTGTCGCCGACCGCCCAACGGCCGAGGACCGCGGTGAAGGGCGGTTCGTCCCAGAGGATCTGCTCGACCGCTTCGGGCACCGTCATGTGCCCGCCGCTGAGCCGGGCACGGAACCGGGGGTCGGTGAGCACCATGCGGAGCACATTGGCGATCAGGTCGGCGGTGGACTCGTACGCGGCGATGAGGACCAGCCGCAGGTGCTCGCTGACCTCCTGGTCGGTGAGGCCCGCGGGGTGTTCGACGAGCCAGGTCGCGAAGTCCTCCGCCGGCTCGGTCCTGCGCCGCTCCACCAGCCGGTTGAGCGCCTCCAGCACGTAGGCGTTGCTCGCGACGGCGGTCTCGGTGCCCCGGGTCAGGTCGCGGGCCGCCCGCACCAGCCGGTCGTCGTACTCGTCGGGCATGCCGATGATCTGGCACATCACCATCATCGGCAGGTGTTCGGCGAACTGGCCGACCAGATCGGCGTGGCCCTGTTCGCAGATTTGGTTGACGAGCCGGTTGCTGAAGCGGTTGATGTGGCGGCGCACGCCCCGGCTGTCGATCCGGGCGATGCTGTCGGTGACCGCGCCGCGCTGCCGTTCGTGGGTGGCGCCGTCGGCGAAGACGCACATCGGCTGCCAGGTGAAGATCGGGGCGAGCGGGTGGTCCGGGGCGACACTGCCGTCCTGGAGGGCCCGCCAGCGCCGGGAGTCGCGGGAGAACTGCGACGGCGTGCGGGTCATGTGCAGGTTCTCGCTGTGCCCGAGCACCAGCCACACGGGGATGTCCCCCTGCAGGAGCGCGGGTGCCACCGTGCCGTGTTCGGCGCGGAGCTTGTCGTACAGGCCGGCGGGGTCCTTCTCGGCCTCGGGGCCGTAGAGCCGGCGCAGTCCGCCCGGACCGAGGCCGTGGGCCGGGCACCCGGGGGGCGGGGCCAGCCCAGGGGCTGCTCCGGGTTCGTCGTGGAAGGGGGTTGTCACGCTTGCTCCAGGGATCGGGCTTCCAGGATTCGGGCTTCCGGGGACCGGCGTCCGCGGATCAGGGGGCGCTCGGCGTCAGGCGAGCGGCACGGCCAGGCTGTGCAGATACCGCATGAGGGTCATCAGCACGTCGCGGCTCGATGTGCGCAGCCGCGCGTCGCAGTCGATCATCGGTACCTCGTCCGACAGGTCCAGTGCGATCCGCAGGTCCTCGACCGCGTGGTGCGGGGCGTCCGGGAAGGTGTTGACGGCGACGACGAACGGCACCCCGCGTTCCTCCAGTCGGCCGAGGACGTCGAAGCTGACTTCGAGGCGGCGGGTGTCGATGATGACCACCGCGCCGAGGGCCCCCTCGAAGAGGCCGTTCCACAGGAACCAGAAGCGTTCCTGGCCCGGTGTGCCGAACAGGTAGAGGATCAGTTCCTCGCTGACGCTGATCCGGCCGAAGTCCATGGCGACGGTCGTGGCGGTCTTGCTCTCCACACCGACGTTGTCGTCGACACCGACACCGGCCTGGGTCATGGTCTCTTCGGTGGTCAGCGGCCGGATCTCGCTCACCGAGCCGACCATGGTCGTCTTGCCGACCCCGAACCCGCCGACGATCACGACCTTCACCGCGGCGGTGGCCGTGGTGGGGAGGACGTCCTCGCTCCGGGGTCCGGTGATCGTGTCAGAGCTTCTGAAGTCCATGCATCACCGCTTCGAGAAGGGACCGGTCGGGAAGGGCGGCGCGGACGATGGGCGCACGCGATTCGATGAGTTCGGCCGCGAGTAGTTCGGTCAGGAGCGAAGTCACCACGCTGAAGGGAAGACTGAGGTACGCGGAGATCTCGGCGACGGACAGCGGGGCCTGACAGAGTCTCAGGATGGCGGCCTGCTCGGGCATGACCGTCGGTGACGGCTCCGCCTGGGAGACGATCATCGTGACCAGGTCGAGTGAGGCCCGCTCGTCGCCGTCGGGACCGCCGGTGATCACGTACAGCCGTTCCGGATCGCTCAGGTCCGGAACGGCCGTTCGGCGTTCTCGTCGGGGAGAGCTCATCCGGCCTGCCCGTCGTGACGCGGCGGACTCGTCAGATGAGCACCGATCCGGACGACCATGTCGCGCATGCGTGCCCCGACCAGTCCGGCGTCGACGGTCTCGCTCGCCAGGACCGCGAGGTAGGCACCGGCACCGGCCGCCATCAAGTAGAAGAAGCCGCCGGTCACTTCGATGACGACGAGTCGCATCCGGCCGTCGCTGTAGGGGATTTCGGTGGCGACGGCGGCGGCCAGGCTCTGGAGTCCGGCACAGGCCGCGGCGAGCCGGTCGGCGACGTCGGGGTCACCGCCGTGCATGGCGATCCGCAGGCCGTCCGCGGAGAGGACGACAATCTGGTGGATGTTCGGTACGTCGTCGGCCAGTTCCTTGAGCATCCAGTCCATGTTTCCGCGCTGCTGGATCACTTCAAGTCTCCCTTGTTCCTCGGGTCGTCAGAGCCGTCGTCCGTCTTCGGCTCCTGCGGCACGCCGTTGGCGGCCTTGGTGAACGCCTCCAGCCAGAGCCCTGGGGCCGGTTCCTTGCCGTTGCCCCGCGCGGCCTCCTGGCCGCCGTACGGCCCGGCGGGCGCGACGGACTGCGCGGGGAGGTTGTGCGAACCCAGGGGCGCCCGCCCCCGGCTGCGGCGCTGCGGAAGGCCGTTGGCCGTCCACTCGGTCACCACCGGGACGTCGTCCTCCACGGCGGTGAGCGGGGCGGCGGGCCGGGTGACGGAGGGAGGCGCGACCACGGACGCGGGCTCGGTCCGGTCGGCGGCCGGGCGGGGCTTGCGCTTGCTGCGCGGCGGGACGACGTGCACCATGTCCGCCAGGTCGATGTCGCTCTGCGGCCTGGAGGTGGCTCCGATGCCGTGGGCGATGCCGGGCGCCGGGCCGTTGGTGAGGATGGCGCGTGGCACGACGAGTACGGCCCGGACGCCACCGTAGGCGGACTGGCGCAGTGAGACCTGGAGGTCGTACATCCGGGAGAGGCGGCCGACCACGGCCATGCCCAGGCGCGGGGACTCCCCGAGGTCGTTGATGTCGATGCCGGCCTGGGCCTGGGCGAGCATGTGCTCGGCGCGGGCGCGGGCCTCCTCGCTGAGACTGACCCCGCCGTCCTCGATCTCGATGGCGACCCCGGTCTGCACCTCGACCGCGGTGACGTGCACCCGGGTCTGCGGCGGCGAGTAGCGGGTCGCGTTGTCGAGCAGTTCGGCCAGCGCGTGGATGAGCGGTTCGACCGCCGTGCCGACGACGGCCACCTTGGCGATCGAGTGGAGGTCGACGCGCTGGTATTCCAGGATGCGCGACATCGCGCCGCGCAGCACGCTGAACAGCGGTACGGGCTTGGGCCATTGGCGACTGGGCCGGGCACCGCCGAGGACGGCGATGGAGTCGGCGAGCCGGCCGATCAGCGCGGTGCCGTGGTCGATGCGCAGCAGGTCGTCGAAGACCTCGGGGTTGCGCCCGTGATGGTTCTCCATCTCCCGGAGTTCGCTGGCCTGGCGGTGGGCGATGGCCTGGACGCGCCGGGCGACGTTGACGAAGGCGCGCTGAGCGGAGTCACGCATCGCCTCTTCGTTGTCGACGATGTCCAGGACGGTGTAGAGGAGACCGCGTTGGGACTCCGGAAGGTCCTGGTAGAGCTCGTTGGCATCGACGATGTCGCGCATCACCTCGGCGGGCGAGTGCCCCTGGCGGAGGCGGTGGATGGTGAGCGGCAGGAGCTCCTTGCCCAGTCGTACGGTCTCCTCGTCGTACTCGGCGACGCGGCGCTCCAGGAGGGCGCAGCGCTGCTCGTACTCCGCCCGCTGGGCGTGCGTCGCGCGGGTCCGGCGGGCGAGCCCGAGCGCGAACGCCGCGACCACGACGGTGGCGACCGCGCCGCACCAGATGACCGGTGCCCGCGCGTGGCCGACGACCACGGCCGCGGCGGCGGTCGCGGCCGCCATGAGGAGGACGGGCAACAAAACGGCGCGGGCCATGGAAATTCCTCGGCCGGCCGGTGGTGATTCAACGCGAACCATCTAAAACCCTCTGGCGGTTGATTCGGGGATGTACGGCACTTGCCCGACACTTGGGAACAAGCGCTCGAATTCATCTCAACTCGGCTTCACTGCGCGTGAGCTTAACCAGATCGGAACAGTGCTTCGGCACATTCATCCAACCGCCTGCGCGAGCGGCCCCGCGGTAATACACTCACCAGTTTTTGCACACAGCGTTTTCGTTCGCATGCGGTGGGTGACGAGTCATGGGTGCGGCTGCGCCTTCCGCGTCCGGCCCGGCGAAGACGGTCCGTGCCCCGCGCCGAGGTCCGGATCGGAGTGGAACGCGCTCAGTCGTGAAAGGAATCGACCGATTCGGTCATGTCTCGCCCTCTTTGGTTCCGGACCATGGAACAAGCGCACAGGTGATCGAGGTGGCCCGAAAGAGACAGACTCATGACCGAGCAGCGGGTGAACGACGCGGCCATCATTGACGGTTCGCTCGAAGGAACCGGACGGACGGTGCCGGAGCCGACGGCTGCGGCAGAGGCGGGAAGGGCGGGGTACGGCTCCGGGTCAGCGCCGCACCCCTCCGATGCGCCCCTCCAGCTGGACCAGCAACACACTGAGGCGGGCGCTGAGTTCGGCCCGCGCGCCGTCGTCGAGGCCGGAGAGCACGGTGCGTTCGTACGCCAGCTGCTCGGGCAGCAGCCGGTCGACGAGATCACGGCCCTGCTCGGTGAGACGGATCTGGGTGACCCTGCGGTCCCGGGCATCGCCGCGCCGGTCGACCAGGCCGCGCTCCTGGAGGGCACGCAGCCGTTTGGTGACGGCGGCCCCGGAGGAGAAGGTCTCCCGGGCCAGCTCGCCGGGGGTGAGTTCGCGGTCGGTGCGGCGCACCGCGCCGAGCAGGTCGAACTCGGCGCGGGTCAGTCCGGCGGCGCGCAGCGGGGCGTCCTCCGCCTGCTGGAGGAGTGCGGCGCAGCGGTTGATGCGGCCGATGAGTTCCATCGGGCCGGTGTCCAGCCCGGGGCTGACGGCCTGCCACTGCCGTACCACCGAGGCGACGATGTCGTCGGTCACACCGCTCCGTTCTCCGGGGCCGGGGCGGTGGGCCCCGGCCGTCGTGCTGTCGCCGCGAGCGTACGGTGTCCCGCCAGCTCGGCCGCGAGCACCCGCTCCTGCGGCAGGGCGCTCTGCCACCACTCCCCCGCCGCGGTGTCCTCCGCCTCACGCAGTTCGACGAGGGACGCGGTCAGCCTGCGGCGGGCGGTGTCCAGGGCCGCCGGTCCGGGCGCCGGCCGGTCGAGGGCGTCCACGGCGTCGGCGCGGGCCAGGTCGGTGGCGGCGAGGGCCCGCTCGACCCGCCCGGTGGCCCGCCGGTTGGTCACGGCCATCGCGGCGAGCAGTCCGACGAAGGCGCCGACCACGGTGTCCAGGACCCGGTCGGTGATCAGTTCGCGGGCCGGGTGGGCACCGCCGAACTCGATGACGAGCAGGGCCATCGGGGTCACGGCGATGGAGCCGAGCCAGTAGTTGCGGGTGATCAGGGCCTCGGCGGCGAAGGCGAAGAGGAGGCAGCAGCCGATGAGGGCGAGCGGGCCGGTCCGGCTGACCGGGAGGACGGCGGCGAAGACCAGCACACCGAGGACGTTGCCGAGGGTGCGCTGGAGGGCCCGGTTCCGGGTGAGGGTCACATTGGCCTGGTAGAGCGAGGCCGCGGTGACGATCGCCCAGTACGGGCGGCCGACGCCGAGCGCGGCGGAGACGTATCCCGCGAGGGCGCAGCCGATGAGGGTGCGGACGGCGACCGGCAGCAGCGGGGAGCCGGGGACGAGTACGCCCAGCAGGGTGCGGTGGGCGTCCCGGCGGCGGGCGTCCTGCCGCGCCGCGCGTTCGGCGTCGATGCCGAGGAGTCCGTCCTCGGCGCCGGGGGCGGACGGCGGGGAGGGGACGGGGCCACGGCCACGGGTCCGGGCGGCCAGGTCGCGCAGCGGGGCGGGGTCGGCGGCGGGGCGGCGGAAGGGCGCGGGGGATGCGCCGAGGGGGCGGCGGAGGCCGGTCGAAGCGGCGGGGCGGTCGCGGCACTCGGTGGCCGTGACGTCGCCCGCCCCGGCCCCGGGGGACGCGGTTCCGGTGAGCGCCACCTCGGCGAGCACCGCTTCGGCGTACGCGACGAGGCGTTCCAGCCGACGGCGTGCGGGGGTGGGGCGCCCGGTCGCGAGCAGGGTCTGCCAGGCGGCGTGGACGGCGGCGGCAGCGGCGTGCCTGGTCCGGCGGTCGGGGGCCTCCGCACAGGCGGCGGTCGCGTCGAGGGCCCGTGCGGTGGCACGGCGCTCGGGTCCGTCCGGGCGCCGCAGCGCGGGGCCGACGGCGACGAGCCAGGAGACCGCGCCCGCCGCCAGGGTCAGCGCGAGGTGTCCGGGGATCTGGTCCGGCCGCTGAGGGGCGAAGAGGGCGGCCGAGGTGACGAAGGTGAAGATGACATGGCCGGGCGGGCCGATCCGGGTGGCGTCGCAGAGCGTCTTCTGGCCTGCGGCCAGCAGGGCGCCGACGGCGATCAGCACTCCGGTCGACGTGGTGAGCGACGCGGTGACCAGCGCGGTCGCGACACCGGCCAGCATGCCGACCACGACCCACAGGACGGTCCGGGCCCGTCGGGCGTACGGCAGGCTGTGACCGTAGAGCGCGCAGAGGGAACCGGCCATCGTGTACATCACGAGGTCGAGCCGGCCGAGTCCGAACAGCACCAGATCCGGGACGGCCGAAGCGACGACCACGCTCAGGGCCGGTTTGAACCAGGTGTCCGACGGCCGGTTCAGCCGTAGCGGGCCGACGAGCGGCAGTTCACGGACGGAAGGCCACCGGGACGGGACGCGTGGAGCACTCACCCATATAACGTAACAGGTATTACACCTGTAAAAGACCTTCGCCGGACGGCCGTGCCCCACCGCAGCGATGGCCGCTGACCCCGCACGGCCATAGCGTGGACGGACGACAGGGGCACGCACGCTCCCCGCCCACGTTCACGGAGGCAACAGGATGCGATTCTCCAAGCCGGTGCCAGGCGGTCCCTGCTGGGTCGAGCTGAGCACGGTCGACATCCCGGCGGCCAAGACGTTCTACGCGGCCCTCTTCGGCTGGCGGTCCGAGACCGACCCACGCGAGGAGGCGGGTGGATACACCATGGCCCGCGTCGGGAACGCGGCCGTGGCCGCGCTCAGCCCGATCTACCGGCCGGAGCAGCTGCCCGCCTGGACGGTCTCCTTCGCCGTCGAGGACACGGACGCCACGGTCGAGACCGTGAGGGCGGCGGGCGGCGGGCTCCTGGTCGGACCGATGGACGTCTTCGACCAGGGCAGGTTCGCCGTGGTCGCCGACCCGTCGGGGGCGGTGTTCTCGCTCTGGCAGGCACACGCCTTCCATGGCGCCGAACTCCTGAACGCGCCCGGCACCATGGGCTGGGTCGAGCTCGTCACCCACCAGGCGGACCGGGCGCGCACCTTCTACCCCACGGTCTTCGGCTGGACGGACCACACCTCGCAGGGATACGTCCAGTGGTCCAAGGACGGCTCCCACTTCGGCGGCCTGCGGGAGATGGCCGCCGACATGCCGCCCGAGGAGCCCGCGCACTGGCTCCCGTACTTCGTCGTGCCGAACGTCGACTCCACCGCGGCGACCGCGCAGAGCGGCGGCGGTGATGTGCTGCTCCAGCCACTGGACGTGCCGAGCGGCCCGCGCATCGCGGTGATCCGGGACCCGCACGGGGCGGTGTTCGGCATCTACGGGACGGAACCGGACGGCTGATCCGGAAGGGGCACGGACGACTCCGGACCGGCCGACCGGAGGCGGCTCCGGATCAGCCGACGGGGCGGCTCCGGGCGGACGGCCGATCCGGACGCACCGGTACGACCGTCCGGCCCGGCCACCCGCACCGGCCCGCCCCGCGCCTCAGGCTTCGGGCTTCACACGGCTTCGCGGTCAGCCGAGGCCCCGGGAGTCCTGCTTCAGGGCCGTGTCCACCGTCAGGGCCGTCGCCACGACGAGGCTCAGCAGCGGCTCGGGGAGCTGATGGTGGATCTGGAGCACGTAGTTGTCGGCGGTGGTGAAGAGCGTCTTGGCCAGACCTTCCCAGGTCTTGGTGATCCGGGCGATCTCGACGTCGTCGTGGTCGACGATCGCGAAGTTCCAGGCGCGCCAGTTCTCCGCCTTGATGGCGCCGATCTGCCGGCCGTCGGCCATGATCGCGAAGTTGATCTTCCCGATGGCGTTCTGCTGGATGATCTCGCCGACCGGCTGCCCGTCCGGCCGCTGCACGAGGACACGGGACTTGATGAACTTGGCGGGCCGGGTCAGCAGGAGCTGCGGCTGACCGTACGCGTCACGGATCTCCAGCCGGTGCGTCAGGTACTGGTCGATGCTGGAGACGAAGCGGATCACCTTGCGCAGGGCGCTCTGGCCGACCTCGACGACCGAACCGATGGTGTTCCCGTGCTGGTCGAAGACGCTGTACTCGTTCGTCAGCTCGATCAGCTTGGCCTTCTGGTTCACCACCAGGACCTGCTGGGCGAAGAGCGAGCCGGCGGAGCCGCCCTGCTGGTGCTGCTGGGGCGGCACCGGGGCCTGCGCCGGCGCCGCGGGGGCCTGCGCCTGCCCGCCTTCGGCGGGATTGGTGTGCTCGGTCCAGCGGGAGCCGTCCCAGTAGCGCAACAGCTGAGGCGCGCCGTGAGGATCGGGATACCAGCCCGCAGATACGTTCGAGTGCGTTGTCACCGGGGCACACTATCCCGCCCCCATGACAACGGAACCCCCTCGCGCACAGGAACCGGTCCACGCCGCACCTGATGAGCCTCCCGCGAGATCGATCGTACTGACGTACGGCATCGCATAAGGTCGGCGACGACATGAAGAGCAACCTCGCGCCGCTGGGGCCGAAGGCCGACAAGGCCACCGTGCGGCGCAGCAACCTCAGCCTGGTGCTGCGGACGGTCCGCGACGAGGACGAGGCCACCAGGGCCGGGGTGGCCGCGCGGGTGGGTCTGACCCGAGCGGCGGTGTCCTCCCTGGTCGAGCAGTTGCTCGACAGCGGATTCCTCACCGAGTCCGGCAAGACCTTCAGCGGGCAGGCGGGCCGTCCGGGGACGGCGCTCAAGGTGGCGCGTACCGGACCCGCCGGGCTCGGCGTCGAGATCAACGTCGACTACGTGTCGGTGTGCGCGGTGGATCTGGCGGGCACCGACCGGGTGCGGCTGACCGAACGGCTCGACAACCGTGGCGTTCCGCCCGCCGATGTGCTGGCCCGCGCGGCCGGTATCGCGGCCCGCGCCCTGGTGCGTGCCCACGCGGAAGGACTGCGGCCGGTCGGCGCCGCGCTGGCGCTGCCAGGTCTGGTCTCCGGCGGGGCGGTGCGTCAGGCGCCCAATCTCGGCTGGAACCAGGTGCCCGCCGAGGGCCTGTTCGCGGATGCGCTGGCCGCCCTGTCCGCCGACCAGGCACCACTGCCGGTGAGTTCGGAGAACGAGGCCAATCTCGCGGCACTGGCCGAGCTGTGGTTCGGCGGCCTCGGCACGGTCCGCAGCTTTCTGTATCTCACGGGTGAGACAGGTGTCGGCGGCGCCCTGGTCGTCGACGGCGAACTGGTGCGTGGCGCACACGGTTTCGCCGGGGAGATCGGGCATGTGGTGGCGGACGCGCGCGGCCCCCGGTGCCGGTGCGGGTCGCGGGGCTGTCTGGAGCAGTACGCGGGTCAGGCGGCGCTGTTGCGGGCGGCCGGGATCGACGCGGCGGGCGGCGCCGCAATGGCCGAGCTGGAGCGCAGGGCCGGGGCGGGCGAGGCGCGGGCGGTTGCGGCGGTCACGGAGGCCGGACGGATGCTGGGCCGGGTGCTGTCCGGGGCCGTGAATCTGCTCGACCCGGACGCGG
Organism: Streptomyces sp. AM 4-1-1; assembly: GCF_029167625.1. Taxonomy (NCBI): domain Bacteria; kingdom Bacillati; phylum Actinomycetota; class Actinomycetes; order Kitasatosporales; family Streptomycetaceae; genus Streptomyces; species Streptomyces sp. AM 4-1-1. The sequence goes on along the minus strand of NZ_CP119145.1, from coordinate 6,497,090 downwards.
TGGTGCTCGGCGGGGCCTACCGGGGGCTGATGCCGTGGCTCGCCCCCGCTGTCGACGAGCAGCTGACCGCGGGCGCGGTGTCCGGGCTCTGGTCCCGGGACAGCGGGCGGTTGCGCTCCTCGTCCGTGGCGGGCGACGCGGCACGGGGCGCGGCGGCCCTGGTGGTACGGGACGTGCTGGCCGATCCGGTGGCGTACGCACCGCCCGTGACGGGCCGTCGCCCGGCGCGGGCGGACGCCTGAGCCACGCCGGTACGAGGAGAAGGGCCGTCGCCGCGGCACGGCCCGGGGATGCCGGACCGGTGAACCGGGCTTCCCTCAGTCGGTTTTGGGATGCGAAGTGATGTTCAATAAGATCCGTCGATGATCATAAGAAGAAGGCTGACGGTCGGGGTGGGCATTCTGCTCGCCACCCTGACCGCCGGACTCGGCACGGCCCTGCCGGCCGCCGCCGACGAACCCCCCGCCAAGGCAAGCCCGAAGGTCGAGCTGGTGCTCGACGTCAGCGGTTCCATGCGGACCCGTGACATCGACGGCCAGTCCCGGATGACCGCGGCGAAGCAGGCGTTCAACGAGGTCCTGGACTCCGTACCGGAAGGGGTGCAGCTCGGCATCCGCACTCTCGGCGCCGACTACCCGGGGGACGACCGGAAGGTCGGCTGCAAGGACACCAGGCAGCTGTACCCGGTCGGTCCGCTCGACCGCGCCGAGGCGAAGACCGCGGTCGCGACGCTGGCCCCTACCGGCTGGACCCCCATCGGTCCCGCCCTGCTGGGAGCCGCCGACGACCTCAAGGGCGGTGACGTCACCCGTCGGATCGTGCTGATCAGCGACGGCGAGGACACCTGCGGACCCCTCGACCCGTGCGAGGTGGCACGCGACATCGCGGCCCGTGGCATCCATCTGGTCATCGACACACTGGGGCTGGTGCCCAACGCGAAGATCCGCGAGCAGCTGACGTGCATCGCCGAGGCCACCGGCGGCACCTACACCGCGGTGCAGCACACCGATGAACTCTCAGGTCGCGTCAAGCAGTTGGTGGACCGGGCCGCCGAGCCCGTGGTCACTCCCGTGGCGACCGAGGGCGCGGACCGCTGCTCCAAGGCCCCGCAGCTCAAGGCCGGCCTGTACACCGATCGGGAGAAGATCGGCGAACACCGCTGGTACCGCGTCGATGTGCGGCCCGGCCAGGAGCTGCGGGCCTCGGTCACCGTGTCGGCGGACCGCGCGGTCGCCAACGACTACGGCGTGCTGCTGAGAGCGGTCACCCGTCACGGCCGGGAGATCGTACGGGGCTCGGAGTCCGGCACCGGCCGCACGGACGCGATCTCGTCCGGGCTGCGCTACCCCAAGCCGGAGCTGGACGACAAGGACGGCGACGACGCGTCGCGGACCGAGCAGGTGTGCCTCCAGGTCAGCAACTCGTTCTCCGCGCCCACCACGGTGAAGACCGCCCCCGGGCTGCCGGTCGAGCTGACCGTCGACCTGGTCGACGGCCCGGACAACGCCGCCGACGTCGCCGCGTTCGGCCTGGGCCGCGGTTGGTGGCTGCTCGGTGTGCTGGTGCTCACCGGACTGGTCGCGGGCCTCCTGACCGGCTGGATCTCGCGCTGGCGCTTCGCCGTCTGGAGGACCAACTGATGCGTACGACACGTCTGTTCGCGAGCGCGGTACTGACCGGTCTCGCACTGCTGACCGCGACGGGTACCGCCGTGGCCGACACCCCGTCACCGAGCCCGAGCACGGGCAGCGGTGACGGGCCCACGGAGGCGGGCACCACCTTCCGTACCGCCACCGCGATCCAGCAGCATCAGCGGGCGACCGCCACGGCGTCGACGGGTGACTACCTGTACTGGGTGTTCCCGGCCGACGCGGGCCAACGCGCCACCGTGAAGGCGAAGATCACCCTCCCGGAGACCGCGGCCCGGCACGGCGCGTCGACCTGGCAGATCGATGTGTACGACGGGCTGCGGCGCCGCCAGGCATGCATGTACGGCAACCAGACCAGGGCGGCGGCGAGCGACGCGGCGTCGGTCGAGCTGTCCTGCGTGCTGCGCACCGTTCGCGCCTGGTCCGAGCCGTGGGCGGACGACCCGCTGCCGGGCAGCTATTACGTACGGCTGACGGTCGTCGATCTGCCGGACGCGGACCTGGGACTCCCGGCGCACGCCGAGATCCAGGTGGACTCCGTCGACAAGGGCGGCGCCCACGACGTGGACGGCACGCTCGCCGAGCCGCTGGTACCCGGCGCGTCCTCCGTCGAGCGGGCCACCGACGGGACCGGCTCCGGCAAGCAGTCGACGACCCGGATCTCGTTGGGCAGCGAACCGGACGACGGCTGGTCCTCGGGCTGGTGGACCGACCGCTGGCTGTGGACCGTGGGCGGGGGTGTGCTCGGCGCCCTCGCGGCCGTCTTCGGCTACTCGCTGACCCGTGGCCGTGGCCGCCCGTCCCGGGTGCCGCCGGGCGTCTGACCGTGGGTCCGGCCCAGGGGTGGTGCGGTGGTCACGCCCGCCGCACCACCCCGGGCCGTTCGCGTGAAGCGGCGGCAACGACCAGTACGCCGACAGGCCGGAACACCCGGCTTGACGGGTCACCGGGTCACCGGGCCGAAGCGCCACCGCCCCCACCCGAACCGACCGACCGACAGACCGACAGGATCGACGGATCAGCGGGCCGACGGGCCAAGGGGTGAGCGGGTCAAGGGATCAAGGGATCAAGGGGTCAAGGGGTCAAGGGGTCAAGGGGTCAACAGGATCGGGAGAGCGTCCATGTCGTTCTGTGTGAGAACCGGCAGGTTCCTGACCTCCTCGGGCGGAACGGCGAGGCGCAGCCCCGGGAAGCGCGAGAAGAGCGCCGGCAGGGCGATCGACGCCTCCAGCCGGGAGAGCGCGGCGCCGGGGCAGATGTGCGGACCGTGGCCGAAGGTCATGTGCCGGATGGGCAGGGGACGGGTGACGTCGAAGTCGTCCGCGTCCGGGCCGTGCTGCCCCGCGTCCCGGCCGATCGCCCGGTAGGAGACCACCAGTCCCTCGCCCTTGGCGATCACCTGGTCGCCCACCTGGATGTCCTCCGTGGCGAACCGCATCAGCAGATGTGTCGTCGGGGTGTCCCAGCGCAGCGTCTCCTCGATCACCGCCTCCCACGGAATCTCGCCGTCGAGGACCTTCCGCAGCTGGTCGGGACGGCCGAGCAGGGCGCGTACGGCGTTGAGGATCAGCCCGATCGTGGTCTCGTGTCCGGCCGCGACCATGGCCTTCAGATTGCCGACGACCTCCTCCTCGGTGAGGGGTTCGCCGCCCTCCTCCGCGAGGATCAGCGCGCTGGTGAGGTCGTCGGTGGGGCTTGCGGTCTTTTCCCGCACCAACTCGACGTAGAATTCGTGTAGTTCATCAAAGACGGCCAGGCGCTCGTCCTGCGGGGTGAGCATGGAGAAGAACGCTTCGTACATCGTCATCAGCCTGGGGTGCTCAGCCTGGTCCACACCCATCAGCCCGCCGACGATGCGCATCGGGAGCGGCTGGGCGAACACCGCTTTAAGGTCCACCGGTTGGCCGTCCGCGCCCTGTTCGGCGAGGTCGTCCAGCAGTTCCCCGGTAAGTCTCTCGATCTCCGGGCGTATCGCCTCCAGCCGACGCGGTGTGATCGCCTGGGCGACCTTGTTCCGTAGCCGCCGGTGCTCCGCGCCGTCCACGGTGAACATGGAGCGGCCCGTGTCGATCATGCCGATCAGTGGCCAGGAGTCGGTGACGGCTCCGCTCTGCCAGAGACCCCAGGCGTTGATGTCCTTCACCAGGCGTGGATCGACCAGGAGTTGACGCGCCTCGGCGTGCCGGGTGACCGTCCATGCCTGGACACCCAGCAGTTCGATCCTGGTCAGCACCCCGGCACCGCACAGTGCCGCCGTCTCACCGTCCAGATCCCGCACCAGAGGATCGATGACCAGGGGGCCGCTCGCGGGCTCGGCGAGCGCTACGCCGGAAGCGGCTTCCCTGGCGGCGGCATGAGGGCAGTTCATGGGTGGTCTCCTGTCGTGCGTACGGGGGTGAACCGGACGGGCAGCGAAGTCATTCCACGCAAGAAGGCGGACCGCCGACGCACCAGCGTCTCGGCGGGGACCGCGAGGTCGAGGTCGGGCAGTCGGTCGAGCAGTACCTCGATACCGGTACGGGCGATGATCTCGGCGATCTCCTGAGCCGGGAAGGGGCACCGGTACTCGCCGTGACTGAACGCCAGGTGGGCGTTGTTGAGGCCCTGACCGGACACCCCGGCGGGCTGCACGTGCTGACGGATGTGCGGGTCGACGTTGGCCGCGCCGAGTCCGAGCAGCAGCATGTCCCCGGCGCGGATCGAGCGGTTGCCGAGGCGGGTGTCGCGGGCGGCCCATCGCCCGGCGAGGATCTGGGTGGGCGCGTCCTCCCACAGGACCTCGTTCATGGCCTCGGGGACACTGTGCCGGCCGCCCGAGAGGGCGACGGCGAACTGGTCGTCGGTGAGCATCAGCCGCATCGAGTTGCCGATCCAGTCGGCGGTGGGCAGGTGGCCGGCCGCCGTGACGGCCATCAGGTCGAGCGCGTACTCCTCGTCGGTGAAGGGTTCCGGGTGGGCCAGCATCCAGGACGCCACGTCGTTCCCCGGGGCGGCCCGCTTGGCCGTCACCAGGTGCTGGAGGTGCTCGACGAGGAGGACATGGGCCTGCTGGGCGCCGGGGCCGCCGTCGGCCAGGTCGTTGAGCATCCGGGCGATACGCGGTCCGTCGACGTCGGAGAAGCCGACGATCCGGGCGAGTGTCAGGACGGGGAGCAGCACGGCGAAGTCGCTCACCAGGTCGGCGGTGCCCCGGTCGCAGAAGGCGTCGATCAGCCGGTCGGCCAACTCCTCGCAGTGGGTGCGAAGTTCGAATGGGTCCACCCGGTCGAGGGCCGGACCCACCATCTCGGAGTGGCGCCGGTGCTCGGCCCCCGCGGTGAAGTAGATGGAGGGCATCGGGCGACCGACCATCGGCAGAAGCGGCCAGTCCTCGGGCACGTGCTCCCACTGGTTCCACAGGGACACGTCCCGTGGAAACAACTGCGCCTCGGTGGTGACCTGGTGAAGCTCCCGGTAGCCGATGACGAGCCAGGCGGGTAAACCACCGGGCAGCTCGACGGGCACCACCGGGCCGTGGTCACGGCGCAGGTCGCGGTAGAACTCC